>DASVLX010000237.1:0-22632 GCA_036384655.1 Pseudonocardiaceae bacterium | reverse complement strand
ATCAGGGTTCACGATCGATCCGGATGGTCGACAACCGGCGGACGCTGACCACGAATCGCCGTAGCGGCACGTCAGAGCCGGTCAGCGGGGGTGCGCCGGGCCACATCAGTCACCAAAATCACGGTCGCCGACCTAACCTTGTGGGCTATATAGGACACGCGTACTGTTTTGGGTTGTGGGGTGTTCGCGCGAGCCCGACGCGGCTGCGCCAGACTCGACCGCGAGCCAAGAACCACAAGCCCGAAACGAACTGACTTCCACCGTCATGGGATGGAGAACGACGTGAACCCGCCGACAAGCAAGGACAGCTTCGGCGCACGCGGCACGCTCACCGTCGGCGACACCTCACACGAGGTGTTCCGGCTGGCTGCCGTGGACGGTGCCGCGCACCTGCCGTACAGCCTGAAGATCCTGCTGGAGAACCTGCTGCGCACCGAGGACGGCGTGAACATCACCGCCGACCATATCCGGGCGCTCGCGAGCTGGGACCCGTCCGCGGAGCCGTCGACCGAGATCCAGTTCACCCCCGGCCGGGTCGTGATGCAGGACTTCACCGGCGTGCCGTGCGTGGTCGACCTGGCCACCATGCGGGAGGCCGTCGCCGAACTCGGCGGCGACCCGGAGAAGGTGAACCCGCTGGCACCGGCCGAACTGGTCATCGACCACTCGGTGATCGCCGACGTGTTCGGCACCCCGGACTCCTTCGAGCGCAACGTTGACATCGAGTACCAGCGCAACCGGGAGCGTTACCAGTTCCTGCGCTGGGGCCAGACCGCCTTCGACGAGTTCAAGGTGGTCCCGCCGGGCACCGGCATCGTGCACCAGGTCAACATCGAGCACCTCGCCCGCGTGGTGATCAGCCGCAACGGCCAGGCGTACCCGGACACCGTGGTCGGCACGGACAGCCACACCACCATGGTCAACGGCCTGGGCGTGCTGGGCTGGGGCGTCGGCGGCATCGAGGCCGAGGCCGCCATGCTGGGCCAGCCGGTGTCGATGCTGATCCCCCGGGTGGTCGGCTTCAAGCTGCACGGTGAGTTGCCCGCCGGCGCCACCGCCACCGACCTGGTGCTGACCATCACCGAAATGCTGCGCAAGCACGGCGTGGTCGGCAAGTTCGTCGAGTTCTACGGGCCCGGCGTGGCCGCCGTGCCGCTGGCCAACCGGGCCACCATCGGCAACATGAGCCCCGAGTTCGGCTCCACCTGCGGGATCTTCCCGATCGACCAGGAGACCATCGACTACCTGACCTTCACCGGCCGCCCGGCCGAGCAGGTCGCCCTGGTCGAGGCCTACGCCAAGGAACAGGGTCTGTGGCACGACCCGGCGCACGAGGCGAAGTACTCCGAGACGCTGGAGCTGGACCTGTCCACCGTGGTCCCGTCCATCGCCGGCCCGAAGCGCCCGCAGGACCGCATCGCGCTGTCCGACGGCCGGACCGCGTTCCGTTCGGTGCTGCCCAACTACGCCAGCCCGGACCCGGTGGAGGAGGCCGACGAGGAGTCGTTCCCCGCCTCCGACTCCCCCGCCTACCCGTCCGCCGCCAACGGTGCGAACGGCCGCACCAGCAAGCCGACCCAGGTCACCACCGCCGACGGCACGACCTTCGAGCTGGACCACGGCGCCGTGGTGATCGCCGCGATCACCTCCTGCACCAACACGTCCAACCCGTCGGTGATGATCGGCGCCGCGCTGCTGGCCAAGAAGGCCGTCGAGCGTGGCCTGCGGCGCAAGCCGTGGGTGAAGACCACGCTGGGACCGGGCTCCAAGGTGGTCATGGACTACTACGAGCGCTCCGGCCTGCTGCCCTACCTGGAGAAGCTGGGCTTCTACCTGGTCGGCTACGGCTGCACCACCTGCATCGGCAACTCCGGCCCGCTGCAGGAGGAGATCTCCGCGGCGATCAACGACGCCGATCTGGCGGCCGTGTCGGTACTGTCGGGCAACCGCAACTTCGAGGGTCGCATCAACCCGGACGTCAAGCTGAACTACCTGGCCAGCCCGCCGCTGGTGGTGGCATACGCGCTGGCCGGGTCCATCGACGTCGACCTGACCACCGAACCGCTGGGCACCGACCAGGATGGCAAGCCGGTCTACCTGGCCGACATCTGGCCGACGCCGCAGGAGATCAACGATGTGATCGCCAGCGCGATCTCGTCCGAGATGTTCAGCCGCGACTACGCCGACGTGTTCGCCGGTGACCAGCGCTGGCAGTCACTGCCCACCCCGGCAGGCAAGACCTTCGAGTGGGACACCCGGTCCACCTACGTGCGCAAGCCCCCGTACTTCGAGGGCATGGGCCTCGACCCGAAGCCGATCACCGACATCGCCGGCGCCCGGGTGCTGGCCCTGCTCGGCGACTCGGTGACCACCGACCACATCTCCCCGGCCGGCTCGATCAAGCCCGACTCACCGGCCGGCAGGTATCTCGCCGAGCATGGCGTGGAGCGCAAGGACTTCAACTCCTACGGGTCCCGGCGCGGCAACCACGAGATCATGATCCGGGGTACGTTCGCCAACATCCGGCTGCGCAACCTGCTGCTGGACAACGTCCAGGGCGGCTACACCCGTAACTTCCTGGCCGGTGGCGAGCAGACCACCATCTACGACGCCGCCCAGGAGTACGCGAAGGCCGGCGTGCCGCTGGTGGTGTTGGCCGGCAAGGAGTACGGCACCGGGTCATCCCGTGACTGGGCCGCCAAGGGCACCGTGCTGCTGGGTGTCCGCGTGGTGATCGCCGAGTCGTTCGAGCGGATCCACCGGTCCAACCTGATCGGCATGGGTGTGCTGCCGCTGCAGTTCCCGGCCGGCCAGTCGGCCGCGTCGCTCGGCCTGGACGGCACCGAGACGTTCGACGTCACCGGTGTCACCGCCCTCAACGACGCCGGCACGCCGAGCACCGTGCGGGTGACCGCCACCAAGGGCGACGGTTCGACCGTGGCGTTCGACGCGGTGGTGCGCATCGACACGCCCGGGGAGGCGGACTACTACCGCAACGGCGGCATCCTGCAGTACGTGCTGCGCAAGATGATCCACGCCTGACCGCGGGACACCGAAACACCGATCCGCCGCTGGTGGGGCCCCCGGTTCACCGGGTGGCCCCACCAGCACCTCCGGAGCCGTCAGGCTCCGAACGTGTCACGCAGTTCGACCAGCCGTCGCACCTGGGCGGCTCGTTCCGACGCCCGCTGCCGTTCGAGTGTCGGCCCGTCCGCGGCCAACGCCAGCAGTGCCAGCGTCTCCCGGATCGCGCCGACCGGCTTCTCGCGCAGCGTCGACACCAGCTCGTCCACCGCCTGATCGAGACCGTCCACCGGTACCACGGCGTTGACCAGCCCGATCCGCAACGCCTCCGCCGCCGGCACCCGTCGTCCGGTCAGGCAGATCTCCACCGCCCGGGCATGTCCGACCGCTCGCACCAGCGGCAGTGTGCCGCCCAGATCGGGCACGATACCCAGGCTCGGCTCGGCCATCGTGAACAACGCGTCCTCGGTGGCCAGTCGAAGATCACAGGCCAACGCCAACTGAAATCCGGCACCGATCGCGTGGCCCCGCACCGCGGCCACGGTCAGCCGTCGCGGGTTGGCCAACCAGGCGAACCCGCGTTGGAACCGGTCGATCGTCTCGTCGATGTCGGTGGGTGTCGACCTCGCCAACGTGCCCAGGCCAGCCTCACCGGGCAGACCCTCGACGCCGAACATGCGCCGATCGAGGCCGGCCGAGAAAGACCGTCCGGCGCCACGCACCACGACGATCAGCACCTCGGGTGCCAGTCGCTCCCCGATATGCTCCAGTGCCGTCCAGGTGCTCGGCGTCTGAGCGTTGAGCACCTCGGGACGGTCCAACGTGATCGTCGCGACCTCGCCGTCCACGGCGAGCCGAACGGAAGCCCGGTTCAGCAGGTCAACATCGACGTCCGTCATCGGCACGAACCTCCAGATCGACTGTCTCCAGATCGGTCCGAAACGTGCCAGTTGGTTACGCGGACCTCAGCGACCGCGCGTCAGCCTACTTCTTCTTCGTGCGGGTAGCGCCACCGCGGCCGCGGAGCTGAACACCCGACTCCGACAGCACCCGGTGAACAAAACCGTACGAGCGTCCTGTGGACTCGGCCAGCGCGCGGATGCTGGCACCCTTCTCGTACTTCTTCTTGAGGTCCGCGGCGAGCTTGTCCCGTGTGGCGCCGGTGATCCGTGCGCCCTTCTTCAAGTCAGCCACCTCGTCCATCCTTTCGCGATGGTGTGGTTGAAGGAAACAACCCCTACCGCCGCAATGATCGAACACCAACGGCCGGAACGCCAGGCGAAAAGCGGAAATCTTCGCTGCGTGATCGCGGTGTCACCACCGGTTGATCACAGATCGTTTCCGTTGGTCGACCGGATCAGAACCGATCAGACGAGTTCCACCAACTCGATGTAGTCCTCGGACCAGAGATCCTCCGAACCATCGGGCAGAAGGATCACCCGCTCGGGTTCCAACGCGCGAACCGCGCCCGGATCGTGGGTTACCAACACCACCGCACCCTCGAATCGGCGCAACGCGTCCAGCACCTGTTCGCGACTGGCCGGGTCGAGGTTGTTGGTCGGCTCGTCCAACAGCAACACGTTCGCCGCGCTCGACACCAACCCCGCGAGCGCCAGCCGGGTCTTCTCGCCGCCGGACAGCGTGCCGGCCGGCTGGTCCAGCTGCTCGCCGCTGAACAGGAACGAGCCGAGTAGATTCCGCAACTGCTGCTCACCCGCGTCCGGCGCGGCGTGCCGGATGTTCTGCCACACGCTGGCCTCGTGGTCGAGGGTCTCGTGTTCCTGCGCGTAGTAGCCGATCCGCAGGCCGTGACCGGGAACCACCCCGCCGGCGTCCGGCTGTTCCATCCCGCCCAGCAGCCGCAACAGCGTGGTCTTGCCGGCACCGTTGAGTCCCAGCACGACGACCCGCGAGCCGCGGTCGACGGCCAGGTCGACACCGCTGAACACCTCCAGCGAGCCGTAGCTCTTCGACAACCCCTCGGCGGTCAGTGGCGTTCTGCCGCAAGGCGCTGGATCGGGGAACCGGATCCTCGCGACCTTGTCGGCGTGCCGCTGTTCCTCCAGGCCGGAGAGCAGTTTCTCGGCGCGGCGCGCCATGTTCTGCGCCGCCACCGCCTTGGTCGCCTTGGCGCGCATCTTGTCGGCCTGCGCCATCAGCGCACCGGCCTTCTTCTCGGCGTTCGCGCGTTCCCGGCGGCGGCGCTTCTCGTCGGTGGCCCGCGCCTCGACGTAGCGCTGCCAACCCATGTTGTAGGAGTCCAGCTCGCCGCGGGTGGCGTCCAGGAACCACACCTTGTTCACGACGGCACCCAGCAGCTCGACGTCGTGGCTGATCACCACCAGCCCGCCGTCGTGCGACTTGAGGAACCCGCGCAGCCAGGAGATCGAGTCCGCGTCCAGGTGGTTGGTCGGCTCGTCCAGCAGCAGGATCGTCGACGAGCGGCCGCTGGGGCCGGCCTCGGACGCGGCGAACAGGATGCGACCCAGTTCCACGCGCCGGCGCTGGCCACCGGACAGGTTGCCGACGGGCTCGGTGAGCACCCGCTCGGGCAGGCCCAGGTTGGCGCAGATCCGGGCGGCCTCGCTCTCCGCCGCGTAGCCACCCAGCGCGGAGAAGCGGTCCTCCAGCCGGCCGTAACGGCGCACCGCCGTCTCCCGGGCGGATTCGTTGGCCAGCTCGGCCATGGCCGCCTGCGCCTTCTCCATCTCGCGCAGCAGCTGGTCCAGGCCGCGAGCCGACAGCACCCGATCCTTGACGGTGACCGAGAGGTCACCCTCGCGCGGGTCCTGCGGCAGATAGCCGAGTTCGCTGGTGCGCTGCACCTCGCCGCCGTACGGCTGGCCCTCGCCGGCCAGCACCCGCAGCGTGGTGGTCTTCCCGGCGCCGTTACGACCGACCAGGCCGATCCGATCCCCCGGTTGGACGCGCAGGGTCGCACCGGACAACAAGATACGAGTTCCGGCGCGCAATTCGAGATTAGCCGCAGTGATCACCAATCCACAGTCTACGGGATGGGTGACCGGCTACCGGACCGACGGCGGTTCCGGCGGTGTCACCGCTGGTTCCGGCGGTGTTATGGCTCCCGATGCGGCCCCCGATGCGGTCTCATGCTCGCTCATGCTCGGCCGCTGGTTCGGCCTGCGGTTCGCGGACGAGGATCTCCACGCCGGTCGCCCGCACCGCCGCCTCGTCCAGCCCGGCCCGGCGCGGTTCGGGCACGTCCAGCACCCTGGGCAGGGCCAGCGCGAACACCGGCGCCAGCCGGGGATCGCCGCGCAGTTCGTCCAGCGCCCGCCGGTCGCCGCCGAGCAGCACCGCGTCCAGTTCACCGGTCCGGGGCCCGAGCACCCGGTGGATGTCGTCGGCGGCGGCGCGCAGCGCGACCCGGGCCTGGCCGGCGCGGCGGCGGGCGAACCGCTGCTGTGACCAACCGCCGGCGGCACTGCGGCCGTGCACGGGTTTGCGATCGGTGGCGGACACCACGATCCGGCCGGACTCGGTCACCCCCACGCTGTGCCCGCCGAGCCGGACCAGCACCAGTCCAATACGCCGTGACCTGCTCAGATGCTCGACCAACGGGCCGATGACCAGGCCGGGCCGGCGTCCCGCCGGTTCATCCGCGGACAGCGGCAGCGGGCCGAACGGCACCGCGAGTTCGGCGCTGGCGCCGTCGTCGGCCAACACCGCGACGCGCCCGGCCGCCAGGTCGGTGTGCGCGATGCCGCCGTGTCGCGCGCCGAACCGATCGAACCAGCCGGCGACCCGGTCGGCGGGCACCTCGACGACGGTGCCGCCCCCGGACGCCTCACGGACTTTGCTCACGGTTCGCCACGCTAGCGAGATCTGCCGGCCGGGCGCGGACACGGCGGGTGGTCATCCGCGAAAAGGTGGGTCGCGCCACGAAAAAACTGGACGATCACCGTGAATTATGACAAGTCTTCGCGTTTTCGTCCCGTGCTTCGAGTGCGGCATGCATACTGGTCAAGCCGCTGTTCGGGGAACAAACACGCCATTGGGCCTAGTGTCTACCCCCCAAATGGGGGTTTCATAGTGCCGATCACCCCAGTAGTGTGACTCTACCGTGAGGGTGTGACGACGGGGAGTAACGATGAGCGTCGTAATCGGACGACCGGACACGCTACCCGCCCGGGCCCTGGCGATACGGCCCGAGCTGGCCAAGGTGCTGGCCGAGGGCCCCTTCGCGGACGCCCTGCGGGCCGCCATCAAAAGCAGCGGATTGAGTCTCGACAGAATTCAACACCGACTCAAGTTGCGCGGAGTAACAATCAGCGTGGCGACGCTCAGTTACTGGCAGTCGGGTAGACGTCGGCCGGAGCGACCGGAATCACTGGACGCCCTCCGTCACCTGGAGGCCGTGCTCCGCGTGCCAGCACACAGCCTCACCGCGCTACTGGGTCCGCCCCGCCCGCGCGGCCGGCGCCGCCGCGCCGACTCGCTGCTGCCCATCGATGAGCTGTGGGACAAGGAGGTCGAGCTCGGCACCCTGCTGAACAGGGTCGACACCTCCTGCGACAACCAGCTCAGCCGCATCAGCCAGCATGACCGGTGTGTCGTCGGGCCGGACCGCCGCCCCCGCTCGATCGAGGTCTCCCAGGTGCTGCGCGCCGAACAGGACGGCGTCGACCGCTGGATCACGGTCTACGACTGGGACGAGGTCACCCCACATCCAGCCCAGCTCTTCCCGCTGCGCAACTGCCGCACCGGCCGGGTCGCGGTGAACCTGGACGAACACATCATGGTCGCCGAACTGCTGTTCGAGCGTCCACTGTCGCGCGGTGAGACGTTGATCATGGAACACAAGATGGTCAACCCGCCGGAGCTCCGCAACGCCGAGACGATCTACTTCCGGCGGTTCCGCCTGCCGGTGCGTGACTATGTACTGGAGATCCAGTTCGATCCGGACACACTGCCCCGCCGCTGCCACCAGATCAGCACCCCGGAGTACGACCTGCGGGTCGGCAAGCGCCGCAACCTGACCATCAGCGCTTCCGGTGAGGTGCACACCGTCGGCCTGTCCATCGGCCCCGGTCTGTTCGGCATCGAGTGGGAGTGGTGACCGGCCGGCCAGCATGACCGGTCTGGTGGACGTCCTGGTGGTCGGCGCCGGCCCGGCCGGCCGGGCGCTGGCGGGCCACTGCGCCGCCCTGGACCTGGACACCATCCTGCTCGACCCGGACCCGAACCGGTCCTGGCGACCCATCTACGCGGGCTGGGCCCACAGCCTCCCCCGACTGCCGGCCACGACCATCGCGGCCGAACCGCGCAGCATCGCCGCATTCGGCACCCACCGACACGATCTGCCCGGCCGCTACCTGATCCTCGCCAACGACGAGCTGCGCTCGCACCTGAGCCATCCGGATGTCGGGCTGCGCGCCGGCCGCGCGATCGGCATCAGGCACGATCGCTGGGGGTCAACCGTCCGGTTGTCCGACGGCCACACCGTGCGCGCCCGTGTCGTGGTCGACGCCACCGGCGCCAGCCGCTCGCTGTCCCGCACCCGGCGCGCGCGACGCGCCCGGCGCGCCCAGCCACCGTCGGGACGGCTCACCCAGACGGCCGCCGGCGTGATCCTCTCCGCAGCCGACGCGGCGGCCCTGCTGGACGGCGCGGAGGCGGTCTTCATGGACTGGCGCCAGCCGCGCTCGACCGGCGGCCCACGATGGCCCACCTTCCTCTATGCCGTGCCGATCGGCCTCGACCGGGTCCTGGTCGAGGAGACCTCGCTGGCCCGGCGTCCCGGGCTGCCCATCACCGATCTGCGCGCCAGGCTGGCGGACCGGCTGGCCCGCGCCGGCATCACCGGCCCCGGCGACGAGCGGCTCACCGACGGACGCCTCGCCGAGACCGTGCGTATCCCGCTGGACCTGTCGACCCCGCCGCGCGGCCGGGTGGTCCCGTTTGGCGCGGCGGCATCACTGGTGCACCCGGCCACCGGCTACGGACTGGGCGACATGCTGCGCGCGGCACCCCTGGTCGCCGCCACCATCGCCGACGCACTGCCGCGCGGTCCGAACCGCGCGGCGGCCGCGGCGCATCGGCAGTTGTGGTCTCCGCGCGCCCGCGCCGTGCAGTGGCTGCGTCGCCGCGGACTCACCGTGTTGTTGGGACTACCGCCCGGTCATATGGCGCGGTTCTTCGATCTCTTTTTTGATCTTCCCGGCCCTCTGCAACATGCCTATCTCAACGAGAGGGAAAATCTGGCTGGCACCGCGACGGCGATGGCGAGACTGTTCAAGATCGCTCCATGGCCCCTTCGGGTGACACTTGCGGTAGCGATGAGCGAACATAACCCCACAGTGTGAATCCAAGCACGTCCGTTCGGGTGAAACCCAACACGATGGTCGTGAACAAACAGTAAACCTAGTTCCGCTCGGGCAGTCCGAGCCGCAAGAATAATCGGCGTGAGCGCGTTGCTGGACGGAGTCCTCTTCGCATACCAGCCGCTGTTCAACCTGACGACAGGCGGCGTGATAGCGATCGAGGCACTAGCCCGACCGACCGAGGGCAGTATCAGGGACCTGTTGCGCAACGCCGCCGACACAGGTCAACTCACCCCCACCGACTTCGGGCTGGCGGCGCAGGCCGTGCGAGACAGCGAACGGTTCGCCGTACGCCTGCCGCTGCACGTCAATCTGTTGGCCGCGAGCGTCGCCCGCGCCCATGTGGCGGCCAAACCGCTCATCGAGGCGGTCCACTCGATCGGCCGCCGTCCCGCCGACGTGATCATCGAGCTCAACCCGCCGTTCTCGGCCCCGGCGGCGAACGCCTTCGCCCACGGCGTGCAGGTGCTGCACAACGCGGGCTTCCGGCTCGCACTGGACAGCGTCGGCGATGGTGACACCCCGCTGACCCTGCTGACCTCGCCGTTCATCGAGCTGATCAAGATCGACCGGACGGTGGTCGGCGGTGTGTCGCGGGACGCCCGGCACCGCGCGAGCATCGAGGCGCTCACTCATCTGTGCGAGCGCTGCGGATCTCAACTCGTCGCCACGGGCGTCGAGTCCGCCGAGCAACTCGCCGCGCTGCGTTCCCTCGGCGTGCGGCTGGCTCAGGGCAACGCGCTGCAGCCGCCGAGCGCCAACCCGGCCGTGGACGCCTCAATCCCGACCGCCGTTGACGACGCGCTGGCCACCGAGCCCCTACCGCTGGAGGAACGGCGTGTCCACGGCCCCCGGGTCACCGAACTGATGCAGCCGGCGGTCACGCTGCCCGCCCACGCCACCGCCGACGAGGTGCGCTCGGCCTTCGTGCACGACCAGTCCGTCGGCTGCGTCGTGCTGCTGGACGACTCGGAACGCCCCCAGTACACGGTCGACCGCAACCGGTTCCTGCTGGCGGTGACCGGCCCCTACGGGCACGCCCTGCACGCCAAGCGCAGCGCCGCCCGGCTCGCCGACGAACCCCGCGTGGTCCCGATCGGCGCGTCCGTGTTCGACCTGCTGGACGTGCTCAGCGGCGGCGAGAAGATCCGCACCAACGACGACCTGGTCGTGGTGGACGCCGCCCATCGCTGCCTCGGCATCGTTCAGGTCGCGGACCTGGTCCGGGCCGTCGCCGACACCAAGGTCGAGGAGGCCGCGGCGCTCAACCCGCTCACCCGGCTGCCCGGCAGCGACTCGGTCGCCCGGGACGTCGACCGCCGGGTACGGGCCGGCGAGATCTTCGCGGTCGGCTGGCTGGACATCGACTCCTTCAAGATGATCAACGACAGATTCGGCTTCGCCGACGGCGATGAACTGATCCGCCAGGTCGGACAGGCGCTCAACGAATGCGCGGAACTTGAGTCGGTGCGCGTCGGCCACGTCGGCGGCGACGACTTCCTGCTGGTCACCGGCCTGGACGACCTGATGGCGGTGGGCAGCAGCCTGATCGACCGGCCCTGGGCGGTCGAGGGCGTGCCGGTGTCGGTGTCACTGGCCACCCTGGTGTGCGCGTCCGGCTCCGTTGCCGGCTACCGAGAGGTGTCCCACCTGCTCGCGCCGCTCAAGCAGCGTGCCAAGTCGATCAAGGGAACGAGCAGCTGGGTCGTCGGCCGCCCCGGCGCCAAAGAGGTGCACGTGCTGCGCGGCGGCCGCGCGCGGTTGGCCAGGACACAATCATCCCCAGCCGACCCGGCACCGATGTCAGCGGCGCCCATACAGTCCGCGCCCATGCAGGCGGTACGGAACCAGGTCGGCGAGCACACCACCACGCGTCTGCGACCGGCCGCGCCTCGGCACCTCGCCGTACGCTGAACCCGGCCGCGGGTTGCGGGACACGCTTCAGCGGCTCGGTGACGACGCGGCCTTCGCCCAGCTGGTGACGCGCTTCCCGGAGGACGCCTGTGTCCACACCCCGTCTCGCCCTGGCCGGTGCCGTCCGGGGCGTCCGGTGGACAACCCTGCCGCCCGATCTGCGGGCCAGTCTGAAACAGGAGCTGCGATGAACGCCGACATGACCGGCACCGACAAATCCAGCATCGAACCGCTTGGCATTGACAATGTGCTTTTCAGTGTGCGTACTCTCGGTGACTCCGTGTCCTTCTACGAAAGGCTCGGATTCGCGCTCAGATTCCGTCTGGACAAACAGCGAATCGCGCTGTTCGAGATCGGTGCCGAGCGCCCGGGACTGGTCATGCGTGAGGAATCCGATGCCTCGTCGGGACACTTCTGGGTCGAGGTGCGGAATGCCGACACCGTGACCGCCGAGCTGGCAAGGCTCGGGATCAAATACCAGGTGCTCGACATCCCGACCGGCCGAACCGTCGAGGTCCGCGACCCCAGCGGCAACGTCGTCGGCTTCGCCGACTACCGCACCCGGCCCGACCTCGCCCGCTGAGCGGATCGACTCACATCATGAAGCCGATGGCGCGGAGTTGTTCGCGACCTTCCTCGGTGATCTTCTCCGGGCCCCAGGGTGGCATCCACACCCAGTTGATCTTCACGTCGTTCACCACGCCGGTACCGCGCACCAGCACGCCGCGTGTCTGCTCCTCCAGCAGGTCGGTGGCCGGGCAGGCCGCGGAGGTCAACGTCATGTCGATAACGGCGATGTTGTCCGGTTCCACCCGGATGTCGTAGACCAGGCCCAGGTCCACGACGTTGATGCCCAGTTCCGGGTCGACCACGTCGCGCAGGGCGTCCTCGACGTCGGCGACCGCCGCCGCCTCGGCGGACGCGGTCGGCGCGGCGGCCTGCTCAACTGCCTCGTTCGGCTGCGTCATCGTCATCAGCTCCCGTCACCCACGCGGGCAACCGCGTCCTTGAAGGCCATCCAGCCCAGCAGCGCGCACTTCACCCGCGCCGGGTACTTCGCGACACCGGCGAACGCGACCGCGTCCTCCAGCACGTCCTCGTCCGGCTCGACCTTGCCGCGGCCCTGCATCAGCTCCACGAACGCGTCCATCGTGCCCAGCGCCTCGCCGACGGTGCGGCCGACCACCAGATCGGTGAGCACCGACGTGGACGCCTGACTGATCGAACAGCCCTGGCCGTCGTAGGACACGTCCACCACCTCGGCGCCGGACAGGTCGTCGGGATTCTCCCCGCCGGCCTTGAGCTGCACCCGCATGGTCACCTCGTCGCCGCAGGTCGGATTGACGTGATGTACCTCGGCGCCGTACGGCTCCCGCAGGCCACGGCCGTGTGGGTGTTTGTAGTGATCCAGGATGATCTCCTGGTACATCGACTGTAGATCCATCACGCCATCCCGAAGAACCGCTGTGCCTCGCGCACACCCGCCACCAACGCCGCCACGTCCTCAAGGTCGTTGTAGACGTAGAACGTGGCACGCACGGTCGCCGCGATGCCGAACCGGCGGTGCAGCGGCCATGCGCAGTGGTGGCCCACCCGCACCGCGACGCCCAGGCTGTCCAGCACCTGGCCAACGTCATGCGGATGCACACCATCCACCACAAAGGAAACAGCGCCACCCCTGTTGGCTGTTCCCGTCGGGCCGTCCGGGGTCGGCCCGATGATCCGCACGCCCTCGATCTCCCCCAGCCCGGCCAGCGCGGCCTCGGTCAGCGTGTGCTCATGCTCGGCGACCCGGTCCATGCCCAGCGCGGTGAGGTAGTCCACCGCCGCGGCCAGGCCGACCGCCTGCGACACGTTCATGCTGCCCGCCTCAAATCGCTGCGGGGGCGCCGCGAACGTGGTGTGGTCCATGTACACGGTCTCGATCATGGAGCCGCCGGTGATGAACGGGGGCATCCCGGCGAGCAGCTCCCGCCGGCCGTACAGCACGCCGATACCGGACGGCCCGAGCATCTTGTGCCCGGAGAACGCCGCGAAGTCCACGCCCAGCGCGGCCAGGTCCACCGGTGAGTGCGGAACCGACTGGCAGGTGTCCAACACGACCAGCGCGCCGACCTGGTGGGCGCGTTCCACCAGCGGGGCCGGCGGTGTCACGGCGCCGGTCACGTTGGACTGGTGGCTGAACGCCAGAATCTTCGTCCGCTCGGTGATCAGTTCGTCCAGGTTGGACAGATCGACCCGGCCCTCGTCCGTGATGCCGAACCAGCGCAGTGTCGCCCCGGTCCGCTGACACAACTGCTGCCACGGCACCAGGTTCGCGTGATGCTCCAGCTCGGTGATCACGATCTCGTCGCCGGGTCCGACGACGAACCGGGCCGCGTCCGGGCCGGCCGTGGCCGCGTTGCTCATCGTGTACGCGACCAGGTTGAGGCTCTCGGTGGCGTTCTTGGTGAACACGATCTCGTCCGGCCGCACGCCCACGAAACCGGCGACCTTCTCCCGGGCGCCCTCGAAGGCGTCGGTGGCCTCCTCCGCCAACTGGTGCGCACCACGGTGCACGGCCGCGTTCGAGGTCTCCAGAAACGCCCGCTCCGCGTCCAGCACCTGCACCGGCTTCTCGGAGGTCGCGCCGGAATCCAGGTACACCAACGGCTTTCCGTCCCGAACCGTGCGGGACAGAATCGGGAAGTCCTTGCGGATCGTCGGGGCGTCCAGCCCCGTGGCCGTGATCGACTCAACCGTCACCGCACATTCGCCTCCTCGCGCTTCCCACCGGTGTACCGGACGTAGCCCTCTTCTTCGAGCTTGTCGGCCAGCTCGGCACCGCCCGACTCGACGATCCGGCCGTTCGCGAACACATGCACGAAATCCGGGGTGATGTGCTTCAGGATGCGGGTGTAGTGGGTGATCAGCATGATGCCGGCATCACCGTTGGCCTTGTACCGGTTCACGCCCTCGGAAACCACCCGCAGCGCGTCCACGTCCAGGCCAGAGTCCGTCTCGTCCAGGATCGCGATCTTCGGCTTCAGCAGCGACAACTGCAGCACCTCGTGCCGCTTCTTCTCGCCACCGGAGAAGCCCTCGTTCACGCTGCGCTCACCGAACGCCGGATCGATGTCCAGATCGGCCATCGCCTGCTTGACTTCCTTCACCCAGGCACGCAGCTGCGGTGCCTTGCCGCGCACCGCGGTCGCGGCGGTGCGCAGGAAGTTCGCCATCGACACGCCGGGCACCTCGACCGGGTACTGCATGGCCAGGAAGATGCCCGCCCGGGCGCGCTCGTCCACGGACAGGTCCAGCAGGTTCTGGTCGTCCAACAGCAGTTCACCGGAGGTCACGTGGTACTTCGGGTGACCGGCGATCGCATAGGACAACGTCGACTTGCCCGACCCGTTCGGCCCCATGATCGCGTGCGTCTCGCCGGCCTTGATCGTCAGGTTGACGCCGTTGAGAATGCTCTTCTCGCCGTCCTCCGTGGCGACGGAGACGTGCAGGTCCTTGATCCGCAGGGTGGCCATCTGTTCTTCGTTTCTCCTGATGTCTGTGGACAGTCTGGTTGGTTCACCGGCTGGCATCGGCCCGCACGCTCTCCGACACATCCATGGGCTGATAGGCGGGCGCGCCACCGGGCACGTCCACAAAGACCTCGCCGTCGACGACCCGCGTGCCGAACACGTCGACCGGCTCCGTCGCCGGCAGCGACGACGGTGCACCGGTGCGCAGGTCGAAGCACGAGCCGTGCAGGAAGCACTCGATGCCCAGCCCGCCACCGCGCATCGACCGGACATCGCCGTCCGACAACGCCAGTTCGGCATGCGAGCATTCGTCGCGCAGGGCGAACACCGTGTCCCCGTCCCGCACCAGTACCACCGGGACGTCGGCGACCGCGACCGCCCTCGGCGTCCAGTTGTCCAGTTCGGACAGTGCGCAGACTCGCTGGGCGGTCATACCCCCACCACCGCCAGCTCGGCCTCGATCGCCCGCTCCAGGCGGTCCCGTACCTCGGGTACCGGTATCTTCACCAGCACCTCGTGGAAGAACCCACGCACCACCAGCCGCCGTGCCTGGTCCTCCGGGATTCCCCTGGCCCGCAGGTAGAACAGTTGCTCCTCGTCGAACTTGCCGGTCGCGCTGGCATGTCCGGCGCCGATGATCTCGCCGGTCTCGATCTCCAGGTTCGGCACCGAGTCGGCCCGCGCGCCGTCGGTGAGCACCAGGTTCCGGTTGAACTCGTAGGTGTCGGTGCCCTCGGCCTGGGACTGGATCAGCACATCACCGATCCACACGGTGTGCGCGCCATTGCCCTGCAGGGCGCCCTTGTAGGCGACATTGCTGCGGCAGAACGGCACCGCGTGGTCCACGAACAGCCGGTGCTCCAGGTGCTGACCCGCGTCGGCGAAGTACAGCCCAACCAGGTCGGCTCTGCCGCCGCGGCCGGCGAACCGCACGTTGGGGCAGACCCGAACCACGTCGCCGCCGAGGCTGACCACGGTGTGGTGCAGGGTCGCGTCCTTGTTCAGCGCGGCCTGATGCTCGACGACATGCACCGCGTCGGCGGCCCAGTCGTACACCGCGATCACAGTCAGCGTCGCACCCTCGCCGACGATGAACTCGACGTTCTCCGCGTAACTGCCCGAACCGCGGTAGTCCAGCACCATGGTCACTTCGGTGAACGGGTCGGCGCGCACCTGCAGATGCCCATACGCGACCTTGCCGACGCCCGGGCCGGTCACGTTCACCAACACCGGACGGTCCGGCTGCACGCGCCGGGCCACCGTGAGCACGGTCGCCTTGGAGAAGGACTTCCACGCCGAGCGCGCCACATACTCCGTGTACGGGCCGGTGACGCCGAGCCGGTCGTCGTCGCGACCGACCACGTCCACCAGCACGTCCGAGGGCGCGTCAACATCGATGGTGGCCTCGCCGGTCGCCGACTGCGCCGGCACCAGACCGCGCAGCCGCTTCAACGGCGTGAACCGCCAGTTCTCCTCGCGCCCGGTGGGCGGCTCGGTGCTGTCCACCCGGTCCGCGCGGGTCGACGGCGGCGCGAAACGAGCTTTCGGCGGAGTCTCCAGAGTTGTCTCCGTCATCTCAGCCGACGGCTCCTTCCATCTGCAGTTCGATCAATCGGTTCAGTTCCAGCGCGTACTCCATGGGCAGTTCGCGGGCGATCGGCTCGACGAACCCGCGCACCACCATGGCCATCGCCTCGTCCTCGCTCAGGCCCCGGGACATCAGGTAGAACAGCTGGTCCTCGCTGACCTTCGACACGGTCGCCTCGTGGCCCATCTCGACCTCGTCCTCGCGGATGTCCACGTACGGGTAGGTGTCCGAACGGCTGATCTGGTCGACCAGCAGTGCGTCGCACTTCACCGTGGACTTCGAGTGGTGAGCCCGCTTGTGTACCCGCACCAGGCCCCGGTAGGAGGTCCGACCACCGCCCCGCGACACCGACTTCGACACGATCGTCGAGGACGTGTGTGGCGCCAGGTGTTCCATCTTCGCGCCGGTGTCCTGGTGCTGCCCCTCACCGGCGAACGCGATCGACAGCACCTCTCCCCTGGCATGCTCGCCCATCAGGAACACCGACGGGTACTTCATCGTGATCTTGGAGCCTATGTTGCCGTCGATCCACTCCATGGTCGCGCCCTGCTCCGCCTTGGCGCGCTTGGTGACCAGGTTGTAGACGTTGCTCGACCAGTTCTGAATGGTCGTGTAACGGACCCGGGCATCCTTTTTCACGATGATTTCGACAACCGCGGAATGCAGCGAATCCGATTTGTAGATCGGAGCAGTGCAGTTGTGCACCGCGAAACCGTAGGCCAGGTAGCTGTCCGGCTTCTCGACGTCCAGGTTGTAGACCGGCTCGTAGGCCTCGCGGACGGCGCGCTTCTTAATCGGAACCGCGAAGTAGTCACCGCAGTCCCGAGCCTGCTTCGGTCCGCTGCCCTCCTCGGTCCACTGCACCTGGTACAGGTCCTGCACCTGTTCGACGGTGGCGAACATGCCCAACCGAGCCAGAATCGCCTGGAGCTGGAACGCCCAGATCCGCGAGCTCGTCTGAGCATTCCTGTTGCCATGGGCATAGGCATCGACCAGTTCCCGCAGGAAGTCCGTGTCCTGCGCCATCAGATCGGCGGACAGCCTCTTGTTGGCCGAGCCAGAACCGACATGCTGGCGCATCGCCGCGTAACCGGCCTTGGTGTAGACGAGCACCCGCGCCGAGTGCTTGTCCTCCTCGTAGAGCACCGAACCCTCGGCGTCGTACAGGGACTTGCAGGCCCGACGGACCTGGTCGACGTACTCGGCCTCGTCGATGTGGAAGGAGAACACCAGCGACTCGCACCCGTTGGTGAGCGTCGCGCGGCCCTCGGCCAGGTAGTAGCCGGCGAGTCGGGCGAACTCCAACGGCAGGACCGTCGTGGCCGGCGTCGGCTTCGGCTTGGGGTAGACCAGGAAGTCGCCTTCGTGGACGTCCTTGGCCGGCACGAACCTGGGTTCCCCATCACCGGCCACGAGCACCGGGTGCTCGGCCGTCACCGTGAAGGCGTTGGCCGGCGACATCGGCGTGAACGAGTACAGCTCGCCGTTCAGGTCCCGCGCCTGCACGGCGGTGACCCGGTGTGGCCGGCCGTCGTGGGCGAGGACATGGTCGCCGACCCGCACCGACTCGATCGGTCGCAGGTTGCCGTCCGCCATCGTGACCAGCTCGCCGGCCGGCAGGCAGCCCTCCACGTAGTGCACGTAGGAGCCCTCGTCCGCGATGATCAGCGTCCGCTCGAACTGGCCCATGTTCTCGGTGTTGATGCGGAAGTACGCCTGCAGCGGAATGTCCACATGCACACCCGGCGGAACGTAGATAAACGATCCACCGCTCCAAACGGAAGTATTGAGCGCGGAGAACTTGTTGTCCCCGGCGGGAATCACCGATCCGAAGTACTCACGGAAGATGTCGGGGTGTTCCCGGAGGCCGGTGTCGGTGTCCAGGAAAATGACACCCTGCTTTTCCAGATCCTCCCGGATCTTGTGGTAAACGACCTCGGAGTTGTGGGCGACCAGACCCTCGGCCACGAAGTTGTGCGGCCCGTCCACCTCGATGTCGTACACCGGCTCCACCGCGAACGGCTCGATCGACCGCACCCGCTCGAACCCCAACCAGTCGTTGCAGTGCGCTCGAATGGTGGTGCCGTTGGCGCTGGTCGAGTTGTGCTGGTACTGCCGCCGGCCGAACCGGGTGGTGCGCTTTTCGTTCCGGCAGCCCAGCCGTTCGAAGTCACCGCTGATGCCCAGTCGCCACGCGATCTGGGTCCGCTCGGGTGCGTGTCGGTACGGCTGGGTGAACGACCAGGGACCGCCCACACGCAGGCCGGACAGTTCGGCCAGCTCCCGTGCCTGCTCCAGCAGAGGTTGGTTGGCGCAGGTCAGCAGGACCGCGCCATCCGTGCCGGGCTTGATGTAGCCATCAGCGTCGACCCAGCCGCCCAGGAACGCCAGCCGCTGGTCCAGCGGAAGCGAATACACCCAGTCCGGGACCCGCTTGGTCAGTGCCAGGCCGGCGAATCCGAGATCGGTGATCCACTCGGTCAGTGCCTTCGAGTTCACCACCACGCGGTACTCGTCGGCCTCGATCATGCGCAGGCCGAACAGGTCCCGCACGACGCGACCGATCTCGGCCCGCAGTGCGGCGTCCTCGGCGGGAATCGCCAACTGGACGCGGTACGTCTTCTCTGACAGGTGCAGGTTGCCGTCCCCGATGAACAGGCCCAGCAGCCACATCAGATCGACCGTGGTCTCTGATGGCCCGTACACCGGGCTTTCCCGGAAGTCGTCGCCCGCCTTCAGTGCGGGCAGTGCGTATGGGGCGCCGAATTCCGGCAGCTGGCGGGGCACCGCGATGAAGTCACCGGCGTGCAACTCGCCGACGGTCACCCATCGCCGCGCGTACCGTGCGCGCTCCCGGCCGGGCTTGCGCTCGTCGCGGAGGACCAGCATGGGGTGGTTGTCCGTCGCACGAATCACCCGCCGGCTGGTACAGATCTCGTAGGTCTGGCGCACGTCGGTCTGCGCGGATGCCCGAACCGGCGCGACGACGAAACGCTCCGCGTCCTCGTCGTAGGCGAACACCTGGTCGCCATACTCGATCGACTTGATCGGGATCTGGCCGCGGTTCGCCGTCCACACCAGGGTGTCCCCGGCGAGGCACTCGTATTGAGCCGCAACTCCCGCGATAAGCCTTTGCTTTTCGGCTTCGGGGATTCCGAGTTTGTCGTAGGTGTTCCTGATGTCGGCGGGCAGCTCGTCCCAGGACTCGGCCTGCTGCTCGGTCGACCGCACGAAGTACTTGATCGAGTCGAAGTTGATGCCCGTCAGGTCCGCACCCCAGTTGGGCATCGGTTTGCGCTCGAAGAGCTTCAGCGCCTTCAGCCGAGCTTGCAACATCCACTCGGGCTCGTTCTTCTTCGCTGAAATATCCCGAACCACGGCCTCACTCAGGCCACGACGAGCGCTCGCGCCGGCAACATCCGTGTCGGCCCAGCCGTACTCGTACCGGCCGAGGGTGGCCAGCGTCTCCTGCTGGCTCGACTCGGCCGGGGCGGTCGGCTGCGTGGTGGGTGTTCGCTGCTCGGCAGCGGCAGTCATGCTCGCTTCCCTCCGTGCGGAATGGATGGGGCGGCGCGGTCACGGTCGGTGGACGTGACCTCACCGGTGTTGGTGCTGGCGTCCCGGGGCAGCCGTGCGGTCGGCACGACAGTCGGAACGTGGGTGGTGCACGCGGCATCACCCCTGGCGATGGTGGCCAGCCGCTGCACATGCGTGCCGAGGACCTTGGCGAACGCCTCGGTCTCCGCCTCGCACAGTTGCGGGAACTCGGCGGCCACATGGGCCACCGGGCAGTGGTGCTGGCACAGCTGCTCGCCCGACGCGACATGTCGCGTCGCGGCCGCGTACCCCTCCCTGCTCAGCGCGGCCGCGAGGACGCGCGTCCGATCGACCACGTCCGCCTTCGCGACCACGTCGGCCTTGTGCGGATCAACCAACGACGCCACCCGACTGCGGGCGAAGTCCCGCACCGACTCGTCGCCGTCACGAGCGGCGAGGAATCGCAGCAGGGCCACCGCGAGATCGTCGTAGGCATGTCCGAAGCGGGCGCGACCGGCCTCGGTCAGCAGGAACAGCTTGGCAGGGCGACCCCGGCCACGATGACCCCGCCGAGGCGCGTCCCGGGTGCCCACTTCGCCATCCGCCAGCAGCGCGTCCAGGTGCCGGCGAACCGCGGCCGGGCTGAGCTTGAGCGCGTCCGCGATCGAGGCGGCCGTGGTCGGACCCTGTTCCAGCAGCAGGCGTGCCACCGCCTGCCTCGTCCGGCCGTCGGCAGGATGCATCGCGGCGGCTGCCGCGCGTGGTGCGCAGGCGGCCGGGGAAGGAACCTGCCCGACGTTTTTCACAACACGAGTGTGACCTATATGGGGGCCGTTCGCCAAGCCACCCCCGTAAACTCGTGATGACTTTCACGTTTGTCCAGGTCAGCGAGTCGTCGCGGGATATCCGCCCAGACAGCTGCACGCGCTCGCTACCCTGCACCTGTGGTGACGGGCAACGTCGAGCAGCCGGTCGGGCGGCCACGGGGCGTCCGAGCGGTCCTTGTCGACCGCCGATCGGTCCCGCCGACCGTCAAGTACAAGGTTCATCTCCAGCCTGTTGGGGGCGCCGCGCCCCTCAACGAGGAGGAGAACCGGCAGCTCACCACGATCCGCCGGTTCGGCACGACGGGCGCGATGCTGCTGGCCGCCGGGTCGCTGGGCGCCGGCGCCGCGCCGGTGTTCAACCCGCTCACCACCTGGCCGATCATCGGCCTGTTCGCGCGGATGCCGACCGTGGCCCTGGCCAGTGCCTTCACCGGGATGGCCATGATCATCCTGAGCTGGCTGTGGTTGGGCCGGTTCGTCCGTCCCGGCCGGGAGCGGCTGATGTCCGCCGGCCAGATCTACCGGGTGATGCTGACCTGGGTCGTGCCGCTGGTGGCGGTGCCCCCGATGTTCAGCCGGGACGTCTACAGCTACCTGGCGCAGTCCAAGATCGCCGCGCTCGGCCTCAATCCGTATGTGCTGGGCCCGGCCACCGCGCTCGGCGTGGGCGATTCACTCACCCGTGGCGTGCCGACGATCTGGCGGGACACCCCGGCCCCCTACGGGCCGCTGTTCATCACCATCGGCCGCGGCCTGTCCGCGATCACCGGCGATCACGTCGTCACCGGCGTCCTGCTGCAACGAGTGTTGGAACTCATCGGCGTCGCGATGATCGTGTGGGCGTTGCCCCGGCTGGCCCGCCGATTCGGGGTGCAACCGGTCAGCGCGCTCTGGCTGGGCGCGGCGAATCCGCTGGTGTTGTGGCATCTGATCATCGGCGTGCACAACGAGGCGCTGATGCTCGGCCTGATGCTCGCCGGGCTGGAACTTGCCCTGCTGCGCCTGCCGAAGGTCGCTCCCGGTGATCCGGTACCGCCGGCCAGCCGCGGCGAGCTGTTCTGGCTGACGACCGGCGTCGTGGTGATCACCCTCGGCTCGGTCATCAAGATCTCCGCGCTGCCGGCCCTGGGCTTCCTGGGGATCATGGTCGCACACCGCTGGGGCGGCCGGCTGCGCCATGTGGCTGTCGTGGGCGCGCTGTTCGCGCTGCTGTCCGGCGGGGTGATCGTGGCGTCCTCGCTGGGCACCGGCCTGGGCTTCGGCTGGATCAGCGCGCTGGGCACCAACGGCATCGTGCGGAGCTGGATGTCGCCGGTCACCGACCTCGGGTCTATGGCCGGTGGCATCGGTCTGCTCTTCGGCCTCGGCAACCACACCACGGCCGCCATCACGATCATCCGGTTCGTCGGCGAGCTGGCCACCGTGGTCATCATCGGCAAGCTGCTGTGGGACACCTACCGGGGCCGGATGCAGCCGATGATCGGGCTGGGCCTGGCGATGGCCGCCGCCGTGCTGCTCGGCGCCACCGTCCAACCGTGGTACCTGCTGTGGGCGGCCCTGCCGCTGGCGGTCGCGGTCGGTGAGTCCTGGTTCCGCACCGCCGCGACCGTGATCAGCGCGTTCATCGCGATCGTCGTGCCGCCCACCGGCAGCACGTTCGACGGGCACGCCTATGTGATTCCGGAGGCCGCCACCGCCGCCGCCATTGTGCTGATTCTGGCGTTGCTGGTGATCCGCCACCGGATTCCGGTGCTGCCGCTGAGCTCGTTGCGGCGGCCCGGCGCGGTCGCCGCCGTGCTGTCCGGCAGTCATCCACCGGCCCGATGAGCCCGGTCACGGATACTCTTGGTGCCGTGAACGATCTCGGGCGATCACCGGCGGTC
>DASVLX010000236.1:0-14895 GCA_036384655.1 Pseudonocardiaceae bacterium | reverse complement strand
GGTCACCGGCGGCGTGCTCGTGATGGTGAGCCGGTCGGTCACCGACTTGCGCAGGGCGTCGGGGATCGAGCTGTTGAGCGTGACGATGATCGGCATGCCCACGCCGTAGGTGCCGTTCTCGGACTCGTAGATATGCGCCTTGAACGTCTTGTCGGGGGTGAGCGTGTTGAAGGTGCTGGTCAGCTCACTGGTCTTGCCGGCGGAGTTCACGCCGGTCGCGGTGACCGTGTACGCCTGCGACACATTGAGCGTCCCGGAGCTCGTCCAGGTCGTGCCCTTGGCGTCGAGGCTGCCGGATACGGGATCGCCGGCGGTCTGCACCTTGACATCGCGGATCTTGCCGCTACTCGCGGTGACCGTGATCGGGGCGTCGGGAGCCACGTTCTGACTGCCGGTCGCCGGGGTGATCGTCAACTTCGCGGCCGGCACCGGTGGTGACGTAACGACCGACGCATGGGAACCGCTCGTACTCGGTGTGCAGCCGACCAGCACCATGCCGGTCACGGCCACCATGATCGCCGCCAATGCCGGCCAACGTCTGTTTCCGCTGGTCCCGCTCATCCCGCTCGCCTCCCGCCGGTGATGCGCCTGTTCGCCCCATCACATTGTTGCGCCAGCAATCGTTCATCCGCGAGTTACCCGGAAAACTGATCGCATACGGTGACATTTCTGTTGCCTAAGCGAGGAGTTTCCGACCGGATGGACGCGTCGCTCGTCACCTTCTGTTGATGAGGTAAGCCTGACCTTGGTAGGACTGAGGCAGGTCAGAAGGGACGGCGAGGGGTGGACCAGCCCAATGATGCCGTGCCGGCGCTCAGACCCGCCTCTGCGCCGGCGCCCAGATCAACCAGTTCGCGGGTCAACTCACGGCGGACTGTGCCGCCCGCGGTCAAGCTCGCGTCACGCCGGGGATGGTTGGGCTGGCTGGCCTTCCTGGTGGTATGGGGGCCAGGCCTGGTGGTCATGCTGGCGGACACCGACGCCGGATCGCTGATCACCGCCGCGCAGTCGGGCGCTCAGTTCGGTTACCGGATGGTCCTTCCGCAGATCATTCTCATGCCGATCCTGTACGTGACCCAGGAGATCACCGTTCGGCTCGGGATCGTCACGCGGAAAGGCCACGGCGCGCTGATCCGCGAACGGTTCGGCCGTGGGTGGGCGCTGCTGTCCGCGTTCACCCTGTTCGCCTCGGCGATCGGCGCGCTGCTCACCGAGTTCGCCGGGGTGGCCGGCGTCGGCGAACTGTTCGGCGTGTCGCCCTGGATCACGATCCCCATCGCCACGATCTTCCTGCTGGGACTGGCGCTGACCGGCAGCTACGGCCGGGTCGAGCGGATCGGTATCGCCATCGGCCTGGCCGAACTCGCGTTCATCGCCGCGATGTTCCTCAGCCACCCCGACCCGGTCGCCGTGGTCCGGGGAATGGGGTCGATGCCACTGGGCAATCGGTCCTATCTGATGCTGGTCGCGGCCAATGTCGGCGCGGTGATCATGCCCTGGATGATCTTCTATCAGCAGGGTGCGGTGATCGACAAGAAGCTGTCGGACAACGCGATCAGGCAGGCTCGGGTGGACACCGCGGTTGGCTCGGTGCTCACCCAGGTGATCATGATCTCGGTGGTGGTCGCGGTCGGCGCCACGATCGGCACCCACAATGCGGGCGTGCCGCTGGACAACGTCGGCCAGATCGCCGCCGCGCTGACCCCGTACGTCGGCAGGTTGGGCGGCACGGTGTTGTTCGGCCTGGGCATGATGGGCGCGGCGTTGGTCGCCGCGATCGTGTCGTCGCTGGCCGGAGCCTGGGGTCTGGCCGAGGTGTTCGGCTGGCAACACACCCTCAACGAGCGCCCGAGCCGGCGCACCGCCAAGTTCTACCTCGCCTACTCGCTCGCCCATATCGTCGGCGCGGTTCTGGTGCTGGTCAGCGTGAACCTGGTCAACCTAGCGGTGGACGTCGAGGTGATGAACGCCCTCCTGTTGCCGATCGTGCTGGGCTTTCTGCTCCTCCTGGAGACGAAGGCACTGCCCGAGCGGTGGCGCATGCACGGCTTCCGCAAGTACCTGACCTGGACACTCTGCCTACTGGTGATGGCCTTCGGGCTATACATGATCCCCGCCACTCTGAACTGGTTCTGACGTCCCAGGCGGCGCGGGCCATCTTTGAACTGTCGACAGTCCCGACGTTCCAGGTGGATGCGGGCCAAGGCCGCAGGCCGCGTGGCGTACTAAAGGTACGCGAGCGGCCGAGAACGCCGGCCCGCGCCGCCTGGGACGTCGGTTACCTTGGTCGGGTGTGGCGGATCCACAGCAGACCCAGGATCGGCAGGACCAGGGGTACGTATCCGTAGCCGTCGCCGTACAACGACCACACGGTGGCGTCGGGGAAGGCCGACGGGACGAGCACGCTGGCGGTGCCGACCGCGATCACCCCGATCAGCTCGACCGTGCAGGACACCGTGGCCACCAGCCGGGAGGTACGACTGCCGCGCACGAAACACACGGTGGCCACGATGTAGATCACGCCGGACAGCGCGGACAGCAGGTAGGCCAGCGGTGCCCGGTCGAACTGCACCGCGAGCTGGTAGGCCGAGCGGGCTGTCGCGGCGACCGCGAACAGCGCGTAGACGGCGATCAATATCCGCCCGGGGCCGCTGCGGGTGGCCTCGCGCAGGTCGGTGGCCGACTCGGTTCGCTGCTCAGGCACCGCCACTCCAAAGCTGATACATGCGCACGATCATCACGGGAATCGCCAGGCAACCGATCAACAACACGCCCATGCCCCACCGGCTGCGTTCGGCCACCGACCACCACCCGGCGAGGGGCAGGATCACCAGCGAGCCGATCAGGTAGCCGACGAAGACCGCTACTCGGACCGGGCCGTGCGGCAGGAACAGCGCGACCACCGCGAGCACCGCCAGCACCAGCAGCCCGATCTCGATCAGCGCCAGATAGCCGAGCAGATAGATCTTGCCGATCGGCCGGGACAGCATCATCAGCACCACCGACCACAGGGCCCCAACCAGCGAGGCGATGATCAGCGCGTTGGCAAGCGGTGCGGTCACTCTTGAAAACTAGCGCGGATGCCTGTCCTCGGTTCGCAAACCTCGGATGGCGCCGGTGACCGCCAGCACCATCGCGACCAGGACCGCGGCGATGACCACCAGAAGCTGGACATTGCCGTTGATGTAGGCGGCCTCCCAGTGGCTGAGGTCGACCGGGCGGGTCAGCGGCTCGTGGTCGATCCAGCCCAGCAGGGGTGCGAAACCGAAGTACAGGTACAGGCCGAAGAAGGCGGTCACGACCGCGGCACGGTAGAGGCCGGCCCACGGCAGGTACCGGACGGCGAGCGCCAGCGCCCACGGGAAGACGACCGCGATCCCGACGATGAACAGCGCCTTGGCCCAGTACCGGAATTCGCCGCCCACCGCCAGAGCGAGAAGCACGAACGCGGCGAGCGCGATCGTGTCGATGGCCAGCGAGATGACCAACCGGTGACGGGACGCGGGAGCCGGCAGCGGCAGCAGGCCGAGCCAGATCGGCGCGAAGATCAGCACGACGGCGAGCAGGACCGCGGCGATCGGGATCGGTAGCCAGGCGCCGCCGCCGTTCAGCGCCCAGACGACGGTCAGCAGGGCGAACAGCGACACCAGGAACATCGCCAGCGTGCTCCATCCGGTGTGGCGCCTGGCCAACAGCGGAAAGCTCGTCAGGCTGAAGGCGACCGCGATGGCGGTGAGCACGATCCAGAACCACGACAGAGTGTGCGCCACGGCGAGGTTCACCGTGAAGCACACGACGAGACAGGTGCCGTAGGAGAGCAGAGTCGCCCACAGCACCGAGGTCCGCCAACGTCGGTAGACGCGTGCCTGCCGCTCGATCAGCCGGCCCCGCCGGTCATCGCTCGAACTCAGCAACTCCCGCTCGCTCACACCGAGCTGCGCCGCGAGCGGGTCGACCAGAGTGATGTCCGGGTACGACAGACCGCGCTCCCACTTCGAGACCGCGGACTCCGTCACGAACAACCGCTCCGCCAACTCCCGCTGCGTCAATCCCGCGGCCTGCCGCTTCACCGCGACGAACTGGCCGAACGCCTGCTTCGAAGATGTCACGGCAGCAGTTCACCACGCCGATCCGGCCAGCGGCCGAGTTTTCGTCCGGTTCCGGGACCCGACCATCAGGCCAGTCGCCCTGACCTGCGCCAACTCCGTTGCGGGGCGTCTCGACCAACAGGCTTCCTGACGGGTTGTCGCATCACACGCCTCGATTGGTCCTCGGTTGGTCAACTTGGGGATAGCCTTCGGTCATGGCATCGTCAGAGAAGCCGAAGAGCGTCAGGCAGAAGCAGAAGTGGGGCGATCTGCCGAAGGCACAGCGGATCGCCATCATGGTCGCGGGGACGATCGAACTCGTGCTCACGTCCGCCGCCGCCATTGATCTCGTCCGTCGCCCCGGCAAGCAGATTCGCGGGCCGAAGGCGCTGTGGTGGCTCGGGATCTTCGTACAGCCCGCCGGCTCCATCGCCTACCTCCGCTGGGCCCGCCACAAGCCCGCCCAGCTGACCGACTGAGCCACCTCTCCGGCGGCCTGACCAGAACATCCCCCAGGCGACCATTCCTCGAGTCCCGACAACACCACAATCCCGGAGATGCGGGTAGGTGACCTCAGGGGCACCGTGACGCCAGCCGACCACGGACCCGTCCCCAGGGCGACCATCCCTCGAGTACCCGACCACTCCAAAATTCCGGAGAGGCGGATCAGTCCCCGTAATACTGCTGGCGCAGCCGGCGCTTGGAGAACTTGCCGGTGCTGGTCTTCGGGATCTCCGGGATGAACAGCACCTCGTCCGGCAGCCACCAGCGCGCCACCCGGGTCCGCAGGTGCTCGATGATGTCCTCGGCGGTCAGCGTCACGCCCTCCCGAACGACCACGCAGGCGACCGGCCGCTCGGACCACTTGGCGTCCGGCCTGGCGATCACGGCCGCCTCCTCCACGTCCGGATGCGACATGATGTGGTTCTCCAGCTCGACCGAGGAGATCCACTCGCCGCCGGACTTGACCAGGTCCTTCACCCGGTCGACCAGCTTCATGTAGCCGTCGCTGGTCACCGTGGCGACGTCGCCGGTGCGCAGCCAGCCATCCCGGGTGAAGCTCGAGTCGTCCGGCCGGCCGAGATACGCGCCGGCGATCCACGGCCCCGCGATCTGTAGCTCGCCGACGGAACTGCCGTCCCAGGGTGCCGCGTCGTCGGTGCCGGGCTCGGTGATGCGGATGTCCACCAGCGGCACCGGCTGCCCCTGGGTGGCGCGCAGATCCTGCAGCTCGGTCTCGCTCAGTTTCGCGTGCTGCGTGCGGGGGAACGAAATCGTGCCGATCGGGCTGGTCTCGGTCATGCCCCAGGCCTGCGTGATGGGCAGGCCGATCGTCTCGCGCCACGACTCGGACAGCGACGGCGGCACGGCCGAACCGCCGGCGACGACCATCCGCAGACTGCTCAGGTCGTACCTGTGCAGCAGTGGCACGGCACCCATCCAGATCGTCGGCACGCCGGCGGTGAAGGTCACGTGATGCTGCTCGATCAGGGCCAGCAGCTTCGCGGGTGCCATGCCCGGTCCCGGGAACACCAGCGTGGAGCCGGCGAACACGCCGGCATACGGCAGTCCCCAGGAATTGGCGTGGAACATCGGCACGATCGGCAGCAGGACATCTCGCTCGCTGACCGCGAAGGCGTCGGCGGTCATGGCGGTCAACGCGTGCAGCACCGTCGAGCGGTGCGAGTACAGCACGCCCTTGGGGTGACCGGTGGTGCCGGAGGTGTAGCAGAGCACGGCGGCGTCGTTCTCGTCGGCGACCTCGAAGTCGCCCTGTTTCGGGGTCGCCTCGGCGAGAAGCGTCTCGTAGTCGCGGATCCGTGGGTCGTCCGGGATCTCGGCGTCGGCGCCGTCGTCCATCACCACGAAGTACTTCACCGACGGGATCGAGTCGGCCAGCGGCCACAGCGTCGGCAGCACCGAGCGGTCGACGAAGATCACTTCGTCGCCGGCGTCCTGGACGATGTAGCTGATCTGGTCGGCGAACAACCGGATGTTCAGCGTGTGCAGGATGCGTCCCGCGCACGGCACCGCGAAGTACAGCTCCAGGTGGCGCTGGGTGTTCCAGGCGAAGCTGCCCACCTTGGCGCCCGGCTCCAGGCCCAGTTCGTCGAGCACGCCGGCCAGCCTGCGGACCCGCTGCGCCCAGTCGGCGTAGGTGCTGGTCGTCTGGCTGCCGTCCGCGGTGGCGGTCACGATGGTCTTGTGCCCGAACAACCGCTCCGCACGATGGAACAGATGTGGTAGAGCCAGCGGTCGGTCCTGCATCAGGCCGTGCATCGGAATCCCTTCCCTGCGCCGTGCGCCATGTTGATCCGCACAGCCGGAGCGTGTCACAGGGAGGTTACGGGTGCCATGGTCGTGATGTCCGCGTTTGTGCTCTTCGCGTCACATCGTTCGGGAGGGCCAGAGGCTATTCCAGCACCTCAACGGCGTCGCCGACGCGGATTCGACCGGCGTGCTCGGGGATCAGGTTGACGCCGAACCACACTCCGCCGTCCCAGTGTCGATACCGGGCCAGGGTCACCAGGGGCTCCCGGCCCTTGACCACCGTGTCCGGGTCGATCGTGGTGAGCACGCAGCGGCTACAGCCCTTGGCGACCCGGAACTCGACTCCGCCGATCCGCAGCAGGCGCCAGCCGTCCTCCGCCCACGGCGGGGTGCCACCGACCACGACGTTCGGCCGGAACCGGCGCATCGCCAGCGGTCCCTCCTCGCCGTGCGGGCCGCTGGCGATCAGCTCGTTGAGCGCCGCCAGCGACCCGGTGGTGGTCAGCAGCAGGGGGAAACCGTCAGCGAACGACACCCGGTCACGCGGCAGGCTGTAGACCGGATCGGGCCGGCGACGGGTCGGATCGTCCAGGTAGACGAACATGACCGACCTGCCGAGCAGCTCACTGAACCACTCATGCGCCCGCTTCGCCGCCTCGGCGGCCAGCACCGGGTGGTGCCACACCGACACCGGGCACAGCGCCTCGCCGGCCGCCTCCCCGCCGGGCAGCGGCAGCTCGATGTCCGGCACACCGGGCCGGCTCAGCCGCAGGACCTGGCCCTCCCGACGCGGGGTGACCAGCAGCAGCCGTGGGTGCTGGCGGGCGGTGACGGCCTCGCCGTCCGCGCCGACCACCATCCAGCGCCGGTCACCGGCCAGCCCCCACGGTTCGACGCTGGCGGATGCCAGCGCCTCACCACGGCAGGACTTGACCGGATACCGGACGATCTCGGTCACCACCGGTCCCTCGGTCACGACTCCATCATCGCCGGCCGGCGGCCGTCACCCGAGCAGCACCGGCAGCGCGTCCAGCCCGTACACGATCGAGGTGCCCCGGAAGGCCAGTTCGTCCTGGGGCACCGCCAGCTTCATGTTCGGGAACCGTCGAACCAGTGCGGGGTAGGCGGCACGCAGTTCCATCCGAGCGAGTTCGGCGCCGAGGCAGCGGTGGATGCCCCAACTGAACGCCAGGTGCTGGCTGGGCTTGCGGCTCGGATCGAACCGCTCCGGGTCGCCATCCTCGACCAGGCTCGCGTCGCGGTTCGAGCCGGACAACGACACGATCACGATGTCGTCCTTGTGGATCCGCACCCCGGCGATGTCCACGTCCTCGGTGGCGAACCGGGGGAAGGCGACCTGCACGACGCTCAGGTAGCGCAGCATTTCCTCCACGAACCGGTGCACGGAGTCGGCGTCGCCGAGCGCCGCCTGCCGGGCGTCGGAGCTGTCGAGCAGCACCAGCACGCCCAGCGCCAGCATGCTGGCGGTGGACTCCAGCCCGCCGGTCAACACGCCGTCGGCCAGTCCGGCCAACTCAAGGTCGTCGATCTCGTCGCCGTGGTCCCTGATCAGCGCGCCGAGCAGGCCGTCGCCGGGCTCCTGGCGCTGCTTGGCGACCAGGCCCTGCAGATATTCGAGCGATTCGGAGACCGCACCGAGCGCGGCGGAGGCGCCGCCGAACAGGTCGAATCGGGAAACGGCCAACTGCTGGAAGCCGGCCCGGTCCGGGTATGCCACGCCGAGCAATTCGCAGACCGTCTGCGTGGGGATGCCCAGCGCGAACGACTCCCACAGGTCCACCGCCTCACCGCTGGCGGCCTTGGCCTCCATGTCGTCCAGCACGCCGGTGACGATGTCATCGATGCGCGGCGCCAGCCGGGACAGCCGGCGGATGGTGAACTCGGGCGTGAGCAGCCGCCGCAGCCGGGTGTGGGCGGGCGGATCGGAGAATCCCAGCCCGCCGGGGTTCTGTTCGGCGGTCGCGCCGGCCGTTCCGATCAGGTTGTTGAAGTCGTTGCTGAAACCACCCGACCTGCCCAGAATCGCCTTGGCCTCCTGATATCCGGTGACCAGCCAGACATCGCGGCTCAGCGGCACCGGCAGCTTGCTGATCGGCTCGCTGGCGCGCACCTGGGCCAGATCCGGAACCGGATCGAGGCCGTGCCGCCGCAACGGCATCAACGCGGCGCTGGGAATCAGCGACATCTTGGACAGGTCGAAGCCATCCTTGGCGGTGCGAGCCAGATAGCGCTTGGCCAGCCAGTTGACGATGCGGGTGCGAACGGTTCGGATGAGGGTCGCCGGAGTTGTCATCGGTCCATTCAAGCGGCAATCCCCGGGCGGCGTCGCTGGGGCCCGTTCAGTCGCCGGTCTCGCCACTGTGCTCCAGGCTGGCGTCCGGGAGATCGGTGGCGAGCAGGAAACGGAGCTGGTCGACGGTGGGCTCCTGTTCGTCGGCCAGTCGCTCGGCCTGCTTCTCGATCATCATCTCGAACAGAGTCCGGGCGTCGCGGGCGTTGCCGGGCGCGCCATCCGCGTTGATCCGCCGGAAATGCTCATCGAGCAGCTCCAGGGCCTTGTCGTCCAGTTCGTAGCTGTGTTTGCGGGCCATCAGCGTGACGATCTCGACCAGTTCGTCCGGCTCATACCGCGGAAACTCGATGACGCGGGAGAACCGGGAACGCAGTCCCGGGCTGGTTTCCAGGAATTCCCGCATCTCCTTGGGATAACCGGCCGCGATCACCACCACCTCGTCCCGGTGGTCCTCCATGAGCTTGGTCAGCTCATCGATGGCCTCCTGGCCGAAATCGTGGTTCGCACCGAACTTGCGGCCCAGGCTGTGCGCCTCGTCAATGAACAACACGCCACCGACGGCGCGCTCGAACACCTCGCGGGTGTGCTGGGCGGTGTGGCCGAGGTACTTGCCGACCAGATCACCCCGGGACACCTCGACCATATGTCCCTTGGACAGCGCGCCGAGCTGGGCGAGGATCCGGCCGTACAACCGGGCCACGGTGGTCTTGCCGGTGCCCGGCGGCCCGGAGAAGACCAGGTGCCGGGACATCGGCGGTTCCGGCAGGCCGGCCGCCCGGCGCTGGCGCGCCAGCCGGACCAGGTTCACCTGACCGCGCACCTGCTTCTTGACGGCGGTCAGCCCGATCAACTCGGCCAGCTCGACCATCGGGTCGGCGGGCCCCGCCCCGGACGACACGCCGTCGGCGGCATCGTCAGCCGCGCTGGCCGATGCCGTGCGCAGGTCCTTGACCTGCAGGGACTTGTTCTCCACGATCGCCGATCCGCCGTTGTCCACCGACTCGCAGTCGGCGATCTCGCCGAAGCAGGACCCCTCGGCCTCGATGCCGGCGAGGGAGTTGGACCGGAACGCGCTGCCGGTCACGTACAGCCGTGCGGTGTCCCGGCCGACCAGGCCACGCCCGCCCGACTCGGTGACGACCAGCCCGCGCGCCACCAGGGTGGCGTTGCCGGACACGGCCACCCCGTCGCGGCCGGCGGCGTCGACGGTCGTGTCGTTCAGGGTGAGGTGGCCGTTGTCGTGCGCGCGCACGGCATCGGCGATGACCCGCTCGATGACGCAGCCGCCGACGGTGACCTTGCCGCTGTCCGCGATGGTGAGCGCGGCGTTGCGCACGTCCCGGATCTCGACGTCGGCGAGCTCGGCGGCGGTGTTCTCGCCGGTCGCGTACAGGCCGCTCTCGCAGCGCTCGATCCGGACGCCACGTGCGGTCAGGCCGGCGCCGTCCTTGCCACGCAGCGCGACCCCGGTCAGGTCCCGCAGTTCGATGTCGGTGACCTTGCCGTGCGCGTCGGCGATCAGCACGCCGAGGCTGCCGCCCACTACCTGGCAGTTCTCGAATTCACCGGAGCCCCGGCCGGTCACCGCGATCCCGCTGTCCCGGCAGCCCTCGAACACACACCGCCGGACCGTGGGGGAGGCGCCGCCCTCGACGAGTAGGCCGCGCTCGGCGTTCGTCACCCGGCTGTCCTCGATGGTCGCGTGCGACTGGCCCAGCACGAAGATCCCGGCCGTGTGCACGTCATGCACCCGGCAGCGCTGGATGGTCGCCTCGGCGTGCCGGTCCACCGCGATCGCGGCCGAACCGGTGCCGGTCAGCTCGCAGTCCACGATCCGCGCGGTCGCCTCGGACACCCGGACGCCGTGCAGCCGGCTGGCGCTCAGCTCGCAGCCGGTCATCGCGAGATCGGCGCCCTCGACGGCGGCGACCGCGTTGTCCGTGCCGTCCAGGAACCGGGATCGCTCCAGCACACCCCGCGCGCCGACCAGCGCGACACGGCCGGCCCGCACCTCGCAGTCCAGCATCGCGACGGTCGCCCCGGCGGTGCTGCGCACCGCGAACTCGCCAAGCCCGAGCAGCCGGCAGTCGTGCAGCGCGATCGTGCCGGACACGCTCACCGCCGCGGTCGCGCGGTTCACGATCGTCAGCCCGACCAGTTCGGCCGCGCCGGGACAGGTGATCGCGGTGTCGGCGGGAGGCTCGATGGTCACCGTGCCCGGCCGGGCCGCGCACAACTCGACACTGCCGGTGAGGGTCAGCGGCTCGGTGTAGTGACCGGGATCGATCAGCACCCGGAAACGGCCGCGGCGGTAGGCGATCGCGCGCAGCGCCGACCCGATGGTGTGATGCGCCCGGAAGCCCGTGGACGACACCCGGACAACCGCAGCCCCTGAGTTCTGCGCCACTGACCCCGTCCCAAGATCAATTACGTGCAATCATACGCGACGCGAGCGGGATGGTCGGCGAGATGCGCGGACAGGATGGGCACGGCGTCCGCCGCCCGGCCGATCTCCAGCAGCCGCCGGGCCCGCTCGACCGATACAGTCGTGGTCACAGCAGCTTTTCCCGCTTGAGATAGCCGCGCAGGTCGTCGTAGCAGCCGTCGGTGTTGCCGAACTCCACCACGTTCCGCGCGGTCGCCAGCCACGCCCCGATCGACGGCCTGATCTCGTCGAGCGCGCCGACCAGGTCGGCCATCTCGATCAACCGCATCGAACCGGTCGACGCCGAGTCCAGCAGCGCCCGCTCGGTGGCCGTCTCACACAGGTGAGCCAGGTCCGCGCCGGAGAACCCCCGGGTCCGTTTCGCCAGCGCACGGACGTCGACGCCGGTCACCGGGCGGTCTCGCAGGTGGTATTCGAGGATCGCCTCCCTGGTGGCCTCGTCGGGCGGGGACACCAACACGGTCCGGTCGAACCGGCCGGGCCGGCGCAGCGCGCCGTCCACGTCCCAGGGGTAGTTGGTCGCGGCGAGCACGAACACGCCCTCGGCGCCCGTCCACACCCCGTCCAGCTCGGTGAGCAACTGGTTGACGGCGCCGCGCAGCGCCGAGTCCCGCAACTGGCTGCGCTTGTGCCCGAGTGCGTCGATCTCGTCCAGGAACAGCACACAGGGCGCGGCCCGCCGGGCGGTCACGAACAGCTCGTGCAGGTTGCGTTCCGAACCGCCGACCCACATGTCCAGCACGTCGTGCAGGCCCACCGGCAGGAACCGCGCACCCAGCTCGCCGGCCAGCGCCCGGGCCAGGAACGTCTTGCCGCAGCCGGGCGGCCCATACAGCAGCAGGCCGCCGCGCAGGCTCTTGCCGTAGGCGGCGCGCAGCCGGGGATTGCGCATCGGCGCGAGGAACGCGGCCTCCAACCGCTTCTTGACCTCAGCCATGCCGCCCACGTCGGCCAGCCGCACGCTGCTGGACACCACGTCGAAGGCCAGCGAGTCGGGCACGGCCGGTGCGTCGGGCACGGCCGGCATGGCGGGGATCGGGCCCGTCGGGTCGAATGGCTGGTCCACGACCAGCGGGCCGAACAGGTTGAGCGGGTTGTCCATGTCGGCCAGCTGTTCCTCGGCCTTGTCCCAGTCGAACTCGGCCGGCGCCGGCATGCCCACCCGGATCGGCCCGATCTCGCCGACCGCGCGGATCATCAGTGCCCGGCCCAGTTCGGACGTCGGCTCCCGGCGCAGCGCGTCGACGATCTCGATGATCGCCTCGCCAGCGTCACCGGCGTCCAGCAGAAGTTCGGCCAGGTGCAGGCGCAGCCGGACGTCGTCGGGTCTCGACTGGACGGCCGCGCGCATGCTCATGAGAAGAGGATCATCGGGGCTCACACGGGTACCGTACGGCGTGTCGACCCACGAACTGTCGTCATTGCCACAATCCGATCCGTGAACAAGCCATCTGTGGTGACCTTGAGGTCACCCGTGCCAGAGTTACCGGAACGTAACTCAATGATGGAGATGTGATGCGTTCGCCCAAGGATTTCTTCCGCCCGTTGGCCGTCGGTGCACCTCAGCCGGTCCGGGAGATCCCGGTCCGACCGTCGCGGATGATCCACTTCTTCGATCCGAGCAACCCGAAGATGGTGGCCAAGGTCCCGAGCCTCGCCAAGAAGGTCGACATCCTGCTCGGCAACCTGGAAGACGCCATCAAGGCGGACAACAAGGAGGCCGCGCGGCGGGGTCTGGTCGAGGTCGGCAAGGCGAACGACTTCGGCAAGACGCAGCTCTGGACGCGGATCAACAGCCTCGACTCGCCCTGGGCGCTGGACGACCTGACCACCCTGGTCACCGAGATCGGTGACAAGCTCGACGTGATCATGGTGCCGAAGGTCGAGGGCGCGCAGGACATCCACTACGTGGACCGGCTGCTCGCGCAGCTTGAGGCGCGTGCCGGCATCCGCCGCCCGCTGCTGGTGCACGCGATCCTGGAGACCGCGGCCGGCATGGCCAACGTCGAGGAGATCGCCGCCGCCAGCCCCCGCATGCAGGGCATCTCGCTCGGCCCGGCCGACCTGGCCGCCGACCGGTGGATGAAGACCACCCGGGTCGGCGGTGGCCACCCCGGCTACCTGGTGCGCAGCGACCCGCAGGGCGACGACCTGACCACCGGCCGTACCACCTACCAGCAGGACCTCTGGCACTACACGGTCGCGCGGCAGGTGGACGCCTGCGTGATGAACGGCATCCTGCCGTTCTACGGGCCGTTCGGTGACATCAAGGACGTCGTGGCCTGCGAGGACCAGTTCCGCAACGCCTACCTGCTCGGCTGCGTCGGCGCGTGGAGCCTGCACCCGGTGCAGATCGACATCGCGAAGAAGGTCTTCTCGCCCGAGCCGTCCGAGGTTGCCTGGGCCCGCAAGGTCATCGCCGCGATGGGCGACGGCACCGGCGCCGTGATGATCGACGGCAAGATGCAGGACGACGCCTCCGTCAAGCAGTGCAAGGTGGTGGCCGCGCTCGCCGAGCAGTTGGCCGCCGACGACCCCGAACTCGCCCACGCGTATGACGCGGCCACCAAGGAGGCCCTGGCGTGAGTAACGAGATCCGTCCCCGCCGCTCCGTTCTCTACATGCCGGGCGCCAACGAGCGCGCCCTGGAGAAGGCGAAGACGCTTCCCGCCGATGCGCTGATTCTCGACCTTGAGGACGCCGTGGCGCCGGACGCCAAGCCGGACGCCCGCAAGCGGGTGGCCGCCGCGGCCGCGTCCGGCGACTATGGCAACCGGGAGATCACCATCCGGGTGAACGGCATCGGCACCGCCTGGCATGACGACGACCTGCGTGCCGCCGCCGAGGCCGGCCCGGACGCCGTGGTCGTACCCAAGATCAACTCGGCGGACGAGGTACACGCCGTCGAGCGGGTCTTGGAGGCGGCCGGTGCGCCCGACCGCACCACGATCTGGGCGATGGTCGAGACCCCGATCGCCATGCTGCACGCGGTCGAGATCGCCGCGTCCAGCGAGCGACTCTCGGTGCTGGTGATGGGCACCAACGACCTGGCCAACGAACTGCAAGCCGAGCATGTCCCCGGCCGGGCGCCGCTGCTGACCGGCCTGTCGCTGAGCCTGTTGGGCGCCCGTGCGGCCGGCAAGGTCATCCTCGACGGTGTCTACAACAACGTCCGCGACCCGGAGGGTTTCGAGGCCGAATGCCTGCAGGGCAGGCAGTTCGGCTTCGACGGCAAGACGCTGATCCACCCCAACCAGGTCGAGCCCTGCAACCGGATCTTCGCGCCGTCCGCCGAGGAGATCGAGAAGTCCCAGGAGATCATCAAGGCGTTCGAGGAGGCCAAGGCCGCCGGCCGGGGCGTCGTCACGGTGAACGGCCGGATGATCGAGAACCTGCACGTCGACAACGCCCGCCGCATCCTCGCCTTGGCCGACGCCATCGGGGACCGGGCCTGACGCAAGCCGCTTCAACACGACGGGCCGGTGTGGAGCTGAATCCACCCCGGCCCGTCGTCTAGTCCTGTGCGGATACGCGTTGGGCGAGGATGTTGACGGCTTGTTGGGTGCAGTCGCGGAGTGCTTGGAAGAACGCGAGTGATTCGGTGGGGTCGTCTTCGGCGATGTGGACGAATTCGACGGTGCTGATGCCGTCGGCGGTCCTGACGCGGATGCGGGGGTATCCGAACCAGTCGCGGACCAGGGCTGCGGAGGGTTTTTCGTTCATGTAGAAGGCGAGGGTTTGTTCGAGGGGCATGGTGTCGTCTTTCGGTGTTGGTG
>DASVLX010000235.1:0-9751 GCA_036384655.1 Pseudonocardiaceae bacterium | reverse complement strand
CTCGAACCGGGCCGCCACGCCCCAGCCGACCATGCCCTCGCCCTCGCGCACCCAGGCCAGCGCGTCCTCCGCCCGGGGCACCGCGTCGAGCAGGCTCGACGAGGCGTCCAGCGCGCGGGTACGCACGTGGACCCGGCCGGTCACCCCCGCCGCGCCCGGCCGGCTGGCCTGCCGGCCGGACTGCCGACTGGGCTGGGGCGAGGAGGCCGAGGAAGTCATGGTCACGAGTCGAGCGTACGAATCGGCCGGGCATGTCGTGTTCACGGGTTGGCCGGCATCTCCGCGAGCCACCCGGATGGCCTCTACACTCGGCGGGCATGACGACCGGGGGCCTGACCGCTGTGGCGGAAGCACAGGAGGACACCTCGGCCGGTCCGGTCCGGCCCGGTCGAGTGCGGCGTGCCGTCGCCGTGTCGGTGTTGGTGGTGGCGTCGGTGTTCAGCGGGCTGTGCCTGCTCCTGCTGGCCGCCTGCTGGCAGGACGACGCGGCGATCGACGCGCACCTGGGCCGCACCACGGCCGATGTGCTGTCCACGTCATTCTCGCAGGCAGCTGTGCGTTTTCTCACACCCGACGGCACGGTGAACATCCCGGACACGGGTGTGCTGTACCCGGAGGGGCTGGTCGCCGGCGAGCGGGTGCGGATCGAGTACGACACCCAGAACCCGCAGCTGGCCAGGATCGCCGGGCGGGACTACACGCTGGCGTTCCTGCCGGTCGGCATGGCCATCGGGATCACCTGGGCAGCGGCGGTCCCGCTGGTGTGGTGGCTGCGGCGGGGACAGCACGGGCACCGGCAGCGGACATAGCCGTACCGCCTGAGGGCATGCCGCGACGATCGACGCGGCGATCGGACGGTTCCGGACCAGTCCGGGACTTACTCGGGGGTTGATTCGGCGGCCGGCTCGGCAACGGGTTTGCCGTCCGACCGGGAGACCGACCGCGCCCTGGACGCTTCGACGGACGCCGACGCGGACCGCCACCAGGACATCACCTTGTCCGCGACGCCCGGTGCCGCGACCAACAGCCCGTCGTTCGGCAACGGAATGTGGTTGCCGTGCCGGTCCAGGACCGCCGCGCCGACCTCGGCGGCCATCGCCAACGCGGCCGCGACATCCCATTCGTGCACGCTGTCCAGCACCACGGCGGCGACATGACCGAGGGCCACCTGCACCACCGACAGCGCCGCCGAACCGAGAATGCGCACCCCGGAATGCTCCTGGGCGGCCGCCGCGATGAAGTCCGCCATGCCCGGCCACGGTCCGCGCAGCGCCAGCTCGGTGCAGACGATCGCGCCGGCCAGCTGGGACCGGTCCGGCAACCGGACCGCCTTGCCGTTGGCGCGAGCACCTCGGCCACGGGCGGCCGAGTAGATCGCTCCCCGGTAGGGATCGGCGACCACGCCGACCACCGGCCCGGCCTGGTCCACCAGGGCCAGGCTGTACGCGCACCAGGGCACGCCGGCCACGTAGTTGGCGGTGCCGTCCACCGGGTCGACCACCCAGTGGTACTCGGCGTCCTCGGAACCGGCATCCGCGCCGAACTCCTCGCCCACCACCGGAATGCCGGGGAACTGGGCGGTCAGCACCCGTCTCGTGTGCCGCTCCAGCGTGCGGTCGGTGTCGGTGACCCAGTCGAACGGGGATTCCTTGGAACTGGGCCGCGCACCTCTTCCGGCGGTGGCGGTGATCACATCGGTGGCGTCGTTCGCCAGCTTCCCGGCGACCTCCAGAGCATGGGAGATCAAGCCAGGTGTCACTGGTTTCGTCGCGGGCGATGGCGAGACGGTCATCTGCCTCAGCTTGGCTACGGATGGTGTCACGGATGCGACACGCAGGTGAAAGCCCAACGATAGTCAGGACAAGTCTCGGCCGCACCCACCACCCCGTACGCTTCGGAGATATGTCGCGCGCCGGTCTTGACAAGAAACCGCAAGAAGTCGCCCTGATGTTCGACGGTGTCGCCGAGCATTACGACCTCACCAACACGGTCGCCAGCCTCGGTCTCGACAGGTACTGGCGGTCGATGAGCCGGCGTGCGCTGCACCTCCAGTCCGGTGAGCGGGTACTCGACGTGGCCGCCGGCACCGCGGTGTCGACCGTCGAACTGACCCGCTCCGGGGCCTGGTGCGTGGCCGCCGACTTCTCGCTGGGGATGCTCCGCCGCGGCGAGGCCCGGGAAGTGCCGAAGGTCGGCGCGGACGCGACCCACCTACCCTTCGCCGACGGCGTGTTCGACGCGGTGACCATCTCGTTCGGGCTGCGCAACGTCAACGAACCGGAGCAGGCGCTGGCCGAGATGCGGCGGGTCACCCGCCCCGGCGGCCGGCTGCTGGTCTGCGAGTTCGCCACCCCGGTGTGGACGCCGATGCGCTGGGCCTACCAGCGGATCGTGCTGGGCGCGCTGCCGATGGTGGCCAAGCGGGTGGCCAGCAATGCCGAGGCGTACCGGTACCTCACCGAGTCGATCCTGGGCTGGCCGGACCAGGAGTCGCTGGCCAGGGCGATCGACCGGGCCGGCTGGAGCAACGTGGAGTGGCGCGATCTCACCGGCGGCATCGTCGCGATGCACCGCGCGATCAACCCCGGCGACGACGGATCGCCGGACACGGCGCCCGACGGCGGCGACACGGCCTCTGAGACGGTCACCGCCGCCGGCGAATCGAGTGGCTCCGCCGGCGAACCGGTGAGCGAGTTGGCCGACGAACCAGCCGGCGAACCGGCTGGCGAACGTGGTGCGGATGGGGCCACCCAACCGTCCTAAACTCGGCGGAAATCGCCATGAACATAAGGAGTCGGATGAGCACGCCCACTCGGCGGCGGGTCGACGAGGACGCCGATGTGATCGTCGTGGGGGCGGGGCCGGCGGGTTCGACCGCCGCCACCTACCTCGCGCGCGCCGGCCTTGACGTGTTGCTTCTGGAAAAGGGCGTGTTCCCCCGGGAGAAGGTGTGCGGCGACGGCCTGACTCCGCGTGGTGTCAAGCAGCTGATCGACCTGGGGATCGACACCCGTGAGGAGGCCGGCTGGCTGCACAACCGCGGCCTGCGGATCATCACGGCACACCACACTCTCGAACTCGACTGGCCGGACCTGACCGACTACCCGCCGTACGGTGTGGTCCGTCCGCGGGCCGACTTCGACGAGATGATGGTCCGGGTGGCGGAGAGCGCCGGGGCGCGGCTGGTGGAGCACACCACCGTGCACGGCGCGGTCAGCCACGAGCGGACCGGCCGGGTGATCGGCGTGAACGCGACCACCGGACCGGACAAGATCCCGGTCAGCTACCGCGCGCCGGTGGTGCTGGCCTGCGACGGCGCGTCCGCGCGGCTGGCCGTGTCGGTGGGGATCGAGAAGCGTGTGGACCGCCCGATCGGGGTGGCCATCCGGCGCTACTACAACAGCCCGCGCACCAAGGACGACTACCTGGAATCCCACCTGCAGTTGTGGGACCGCAGCGACCCGGCGAACCCGAAGCTGTTGCCCGGCTACGGATGGATCTTCGGGATGGGCGACGGGACCGTGAACGTCGGGCTGGGCATCCTGTCCACCTCGACGGCGTTCCGCGACACCGACTACCGCGCCATGATGCGGACCTGGTTGGCCGGGCTGCCCGAGGAGTGGGGGCTGACCGAGGACAACGGCATCGGCAGGATCGGTGGCGCGGCGCTGCCGATGGGCTTCAGCCGGACCCCGCACTACCGCGACGGCCTGTTGCTGCTCGGTGACGCCGGCGGCGCGGTGAACCCGTTCAACGGCGAGGGAATCGGCTACGCGATGCACTCGGCGAAGCTTGCCGCCGAGCATGTGGTGCAGGCACTGGCCCGCCCCGAGGGACCGGGCCGGGAGCGTGTGCTGGCCGGCTACGCGACGGCCCTGCATGACGCACTGGGTGGCTACTACGCGCTGGGAAACAGGTTCAGCAGGCTGATCGGCAACCCAACGATCATGGGGTTGGCGACCAAGTACGGCATGCCCCGCGAATCGCTCATGCGTTTCGTGCTCAAGCTTCTCGCCGGCCTTTATGACGGACGTGACGGCGAGTTTGGCGACCGGTTGATCTCGATCGCCACCAAACTGGTTCACCCTGCCTGAACTCCGGACGAAGATCCGGATACGGAGCAGGAAAGACCAGGTGAGAGAAGTGCCACGGGGCGCGTGAGGTCCCTCACACGCACCGGGCGAATTAGCGGAGGCCCCTGGCGTGCCCGCCCAAGGCCAGTCCTAGACTGGGCCTTGGTTTGTGAAGCAGTTCACAGCGGAACGTCGTTGAACTCGTGAACAAATTCACAAATCGCCCGGGCTGTGGTCGGGAGTACCCGGCCATCGGGGTAAGACGTACAACCCGTAGGGTTCGGGCGGACTTGGTGAGAGAAGGCGGTGCGCTCAATGCGGTTGCTCGCGGCTGTCGAGGTTCCTTCGGCTGTGTCTCTTGGCCCGTACCTCCCGCTGGTGTTGCTGTTCGCGTTGGCCGGTGCGTTCGCGGTGTTCTCGGTGACCGCGGCGCCGTACATCGGCCCACGCCGTTACAACAAAGCCAAGCTGGACGCCTACGAGTGCGGTATCGAGCCCTCGCCCCAGCCGGTGATCGGTGGCGGGCGGATGCCGGTGGCGTACTACCTCACGGCCATGCTGTTCATCCTGTTCGACATCGAGATCGTGTTCCTGTACCCGTTCGCGGTCAACTCAGATGTCCTGGGGATGTTCGGCCTGGTCGAGATCGTTCTGTTCATCGGCACGGTCGGGTTCGCCTACGCCTACGTGTGGCGGCGCGGCGGCCTGGACTGGAACTAGCTCGTACCACTGCCTGACAGGAGGACCTCGATGGGCCTTGAGGAGAAGCTTCCCAGCGGCATTCTGCTGACCAGCGTGGAGAAGTTGGTCAACTGGACGCGGAAGTCGTCGCTGTGGCCGGCCACCTTCGGTCTGGCCTGCTGCGCGATCGAAATGATGACGACCGGTGGCCCGCGCTACGACCTGGCCCGGTTCGGCATGGAGGTGTTCCGTGCCTCGCCGCGACAGGCGGACCTGATGATCGTGGCCGGCCGGGTGAGCCAGAAGATGGCGCCGGTGCTGCGGCAGATCTACGACCAGATGCCGGAGCCCCGGTGGGTGCTGGCGATGGGTGTGTGTGCCTCGTCGGGAGGCATGTTCAACAACTATGCGGTGGTGCAGGGCGTGGACCACGTGGTGCCGGTGGACATGTACCTGCCGGGTTGTCCGCCTCGGCCGGAGATGTTGATGGATGCGATCTTGAAGATCCACGCGAAGATCATGGATGAGCCGTTGGGTCCGGCCCGGGCGCGCGAGCGGGCGGAGAAGGGTCTGCACACCGAGCTGATCCCGTCGTCGATCCGCTTCGCGAAGAAGAAGTGAGGCGGCTGATATGAGCGAGCAGCAGCCGGGCGACAAGGCCGGCGCGGACAAGCATGAGGCCAGCCCCGGAAACAGCGTCGAGCCCACCCAGAATGGCAACGCCCCGGCCGTGCCGGGGGTTCCCGAGCGGCCCATCGTGGCCGGGCACGAGCGAACCGGCATGTTCGGCGTGCAGGGTTCGGGTGACACCTCCGGCTTCAGCGGCCTGAAACTGCCGGCCTACCTGCCGGCGCCCGCCGAGCGGCCCTACGGTGGCTGGTTCGACGAGTTCACCGACGCGCTGCTGGAGGCCATGCGGGAGCACGGGGTGGCACCCAGCGCGATCATTCAGGTCACGGTCGACCGCGGCGAGATCACCTTCTACGTGCGGCGCGAGAACCTGGTCGAGCTCTGCAAGATACTGCGCGACGAGCCGGCGCTCCGGTTCGAGCTGTGCAGCTCGGTGTCCGGCGTCGACTACGGAACGGAAGTGCCCGACCGGTTGCACTCCGTGTACCACCTGACCTCCATGAGTTTCCGGCGACGGATCCGGCTGGAGGTCATGGTCACCGTCGAGGACCCGCACGTGCCGTCCGTTGTGGAGGTTTACCCCACGGCGGACTGGCAGGAACGGGAAGCCTGGGACATGTTCGGGATCATCTACGACGGACACCCCGGCCTCACCCGCATTCTGATGCCGGACGACTGGGACGGTCACCCACAGCGCAAGGACTACCCGCTGGGCGGGATTCCGGTGGAGTACAAGGGCGCGGAGGTACCGCCGCCAGACGAGCGGAGGGCGTACTCATGACGGATGCACCAGAAACCGACGGCGCGGACCCGGTGTTCGGCCCGGAAACCGAGCAGACGGCGAAGGAGATCATCGCGCGCTACCCGCAGTCGCGGTCGGCGTTGCTGCCGTTGTTGCATTTGGTGCAGTCGGTCGAGGGATGTGTGACCCCGGCCGGTGTGGCCTGGTGCGCCAAGCTGCTCGACCTCACCCACGCCGAGGTTGACGCGGTGGCGACCTTCTACACCATGTACAAGCGCAAGCCGTGTGGCGAGCACCTGGTCAGTGTCTGCACCAACACGCTGTGTTCCGTGCTGGGCGGCGACGCGATCTACGCCAAGCTGCGTGAATACCTTGGTGCCGACGAGAAGCAGGCCGCCGAGCACGAGGAAACGTTCGGCGAGCCCGGTACTCCGGGCTCGATCACGTTGGAGCGCTGCGAATGCCTGGCGGCCTGCGACTTCGGTCCGGTCATGCAGGTGAACTACGAGTTCTACGACAACCAGTCGGTGGACTCGGCGGTGCACGTGGTCGACGCGCTGCGACGCGGCGAACGGCCGGCACCGACACGCGGCGCGCCGCTGACCGACTTCCGCACCGCGGAACGGGAGCTGGCCGGCGTGTTCGACGATCTGGACACCGATGTGGACGGCCCGTCGGCGGCGGAGGAGTCGCTGCGCGGGGTTCGACTCGCGGTGGAACGTGGATGGACGGCGCCGGCCATGACCGACGCGCCGCTGCCCGCTCCGCCGGCACCGAAGGGGAAGTGAGGCGGCGATGGTTGATCCACTGACCCCGGTACTGACGAAGCGCTGGCTGTCGCCGCAGTCCTGGCGACTGTCGGTGTACGAGCAGCTGGAGGGCTACACCGCGCTGCGGAAGGCGCTGCGCGGCACGCCCGAGCAGGTAGTGCAGCTCATGAAGGACTCCGGGCTGCGCGGACGTGGTGGTGCCGGCTTCCCCACCGGGCTGAAGTGGAGCTTCATGCCCCCCAACGAGGACAAGCCGCACTACCTGGTGATCAACGCCGACGAGGGCGAGCCGGGCACCTGCAAGGATGTCCCGTTGATGATGGCGGATCCGCACTCGCTGATCGAGGGCTGCATCATCGCCTCGTACGCGATGCGCGCGCATCGCTGCTTCATCTACGTCCGTGGTGAGGCGTTGCACCCGGCACGCCGGCTGAACTCGGCGATCCGGGAGGCACACCGGGCCGGGTACCTCGGCGAGAACATTCTCGGCTCGGGATTCGACCTGGAGATCACGGTGCACTCCGGCGCCGGCGCCTACATCTGCGGCGAGGAGACGGCGCTGCTCGACTCGCTGGAAGGACGGCGTGGCCAGCCCCGGCTGAAGCCACCGTTCCCCGCGGCGGCCGGCCTCTACGCGGCGCCCACGACGGTCAACAACGTCGAGAGCATCGCGAGCGTGCCCTACATCCTGGCGGCGGGATCGGACTGGTACCGGTCGATGGGACGGGAGAAGTCGCCCGGCCCGAAGATCTACTCGCTGTCCGGCCATGTCACCCGGCCCGGTCAGTACGAGGCGCCGATGGGCACCACGCTCCGCGAGCTGTTGGAACTGGCCGGCGGGATGAAGGACGGAATCCCGCTGAAGTTCTTCACACCGGGTGGTTCGTCCACGCCGCTGTTCACCGCCGAGCACCTCGATGTACCACTGGACTTCGAGGGTGCCGCCGGTGCCGGGTCGATGCTCGGCACCACCGCCCTGCAGATCTTCAACGAGACCGTGTCCGTGCCCTGGGCGGTCATGAAGTGGCTGCAGTTCTACAAGCACGAGTCCTGCGGGAAGTGCACCCCCTGCCGGGAGGGCACCAACTGGCTGACTCTGACACTGCAGCGACTGGTACGCGGCGAAGGCCGCGTCGAGGACATCGACACCATGTTGGACGTCTGCGACAACATCTTCGGCCGGGCGTTCTGCGCCCTCGGAGATGGCGCGATCTCGCCGGTCGTCAGTGGCATCAAGTATTTCCGTGACGAGTTCCTGGCGCTGTGTCAGGACAACAAGGCTCAGGTCGAGTTGGCGGGAGCGCACTGATGACCGCGAACATCAGCACCAACACAGGCACCGGCAAGGCCGCCGCGCCCGCCGAGGCCAGTGCGCCGGCCGAGGTGGTGGTACCCGAGGGCCACGTTCGGCTCACCATCGACGGCTCGGACGTTATCGCGCCCAAGGGCGAGTTGATCATCCGGGCGGCCGAGCGGGCCGGGATCGACATCCCCCGGTTCTGCGACCACCCGCTGCTGGAGCCGGTGGCGGCCTGCCGGCAGTGCCTGGTCGACGTCGAAATGGGCGGCCGGAAGATGCCCAAGCCGCAGCCGGCCTGCGCCATCCCGGTCGCCGACGGCATGGTGGTGAACACCCAGCACACCTCGCCGGTCGCCGACAAGGCGCAGCAGGGCGTGATGGAGCTGCTGCTGATCAACCACCCGCTGGACTGCCCGATCTGCGACAAGGGCGGCGAATGCCCGCTGCAGAACCAGGCCATGCAGCATGGCCGCGCGAAGTCCCGGTTCCACGAGCCCAAGCGCACCTTCGCCAAGCCGATCCCGATCTCCGCGCAGGTACTGCTGGACCGCGAACGCTGCGTGCTGTGCCAGCGGTGCACCCGGTTCTCCAGCCAGATCGCCGGTGACCCGCTCATCGCCCTGCTGGAACGCGGTGCCCGCCAGCAGATCGGCTCCGACTCCACCGCCGAGTTCGGCGTGGCCGCATCGGACGGTCAGCCCTTCGAGAGCTACTTCTCCGGCAACATCGTCCAGATCTGCCCGGTCGGCGCGTTGACCAGCGCCGCGTACCGGTTCCAGTCCCGTCCGTTCGACCTGGTGTCCACGCCCTCCGTGTGCGAGCACTGCTCGGACGGCTGCGCGCTGCGCACCGACCACCGGCACGGCCGCATCACCCGCCGGCTGGCCGGCGAGGACCCGGCCATCAACCAGGAGTGGAACTGCGACAAGGGCCGGTTCGCCTTCCCCTACGTCACCGCCGACGACCGGTTGACCACGCCGCTGGTGCGCGACGAACAGACCGGCGAACTGCGCGAGGCCACCTGGACCGAGGCACTGCGGGTCGCCGCGGCCGGCCTGGCCGCCGCTCGTGACCAGCACGGCGCGGCCGTGCTGACCGGCGGCCGGCTGACCGTCGAGGACAACTACGCCTACGCCAAGTTCGCCCGGCTCGCGTTGCGTACCAACGACATCGACTTCCGGACTCGCGCCCACTCCGCCGAGGAACTGGACTTCCTGGCCGGCGACGTTCTCGGTGTCACCCCCGAGACCGGCGGCGTGACCTATCAGGATCTCGACAGCGCCCCCGCGGTGCTGCTGGTGGCCCTCGAACCCGAGGAAGAGTCCCCGATCCTGTTCCTGCGGCTGCGCCAGGCGGCCCGCAAGAACCGCACCGCCGTCTACCACCTCGGCCAGTGGACCACCCCGGCGGTCGGCAAGACCCTCGGCACGCTGCTGCCCAGCGCCCCCGGCGCGGAGGCCGCGGCCCTGGACAACCTCGACGCCGCCGTGCTGGCGGCGCTGGGCAAGGCCGGTGCCGCCATCCTGGTCGGCGAGCGCGCCGCCGAGGTCCCCGG
>DASVLX010000234.1:0-22191 GCA_036384655.1 Pseudonocardiaceae bacterium | reverse complement strand
CGCGGCGGCCAGCGACAGCGACCCGGACTTGCCGCCCCCACCAAGCACGCACACCGACGGCGCCCGGCCGGTCTCGGTCGCGGCCCGCCGGACCTCGCGGGCTGTCAGGGCCGGCGCCCCGCACACGTCCAGCGCGGACAGTGCGAGTTCCTCCGGCACATCGCCGGGCAGCCGCGCCGCGATGGAGCGTCCGAACAGGATCGCGCTGCCGTGGCAGGGCACCTGTTCGCTGGTGCCGTCCCAGTCGGCCAGCCCGTCGGTGATCCGCAGCGGGGTCAGCGTCAGCGACACCAGCGTGGCGATCCGGTCGCCGACCGCGACGCCGAGGGTCGACTCCGGCCCGACCTCGGCGACCGTGCCGAGCAGCATGCCACCCGAACCGGTGACCGGGTTCTGCATCTTGCCGCGCTCGGCGATGATCCCCAGCACCGCGTCGCGCAGCGCCCGGCCGCCGCCGTGCTGCTCACGCAGTTGCCGGTAGGAGGCGGCGTCCAGGTTGAGGCGCCGCACGTCGACGCGAACCTCGTCTGGCCACAGCGGGGAGTCGGCGTCGAGTTTCCACGCCTGTTGCGGCAGCACCCCGGCCGGCTCGACGACCCGGTGCAGGCCATCCGGGCTGCCGGCCCGGCGACCGTTGACGTGACTCTCCACCACACCAGCTCCCGAAAAATTTACGGTATATCGACGTTGTGAGAGTATATCTTTACGTACGGCCGACGGATAGGAGCAGAGATGACGGTCTTGGCGAACCAAGCTCCGCCGGTCCGCCCGGCGCGCCACCAGCCGTACGAGTACGCCCGCCGCGAGCTGGTCGAACCAGACTGGCGCCGGCTACCCGGCTGGCGGAACGTCACCGTGACGCAATGGCGTGACGTCCAGTGGCAGCGCGCGCATTGCGTGAAGAACGCCCGGCAGCTCCGTGAGGTCACCGGAAACCTGCTGGACGAGCGCTTCTACGCCGATCTCGCCGACGACCAGCAGCACACCGCCACCATGTCCATGCTGGTGCCACCGCAGATGCTCAACACCATGGCCCCACACACCGGCAGCGGCCGGTCACCCGCGCCCTTCACCGAGGCCTTCTACGCCGACCCCGTCCGCCGCTACATGATCCCGGTCGCCTCCGACCGCGACCCCAGCTGGCCCAGCCACCCCTACGCCACCCGCGACTCGCTACACGAAACCGAGATGTGGGTCGTCGAGGGCCTCACCCACCGCTACCCCACCAAGGTGCTCGCCGAACTACTGTCCACCTGCCCCCAGTACTGCGGGCACTGCACCCGCATGGACCTCGTCGGCAACTCCACCCCCGCCGTCGCCAAACACCGGCTCACACTGCGACCCGTCGACCGCCAGGACCGCATCATCGACTACCTGCGCGCCACGCCGGGCGTGCGGGACGTCGTCGTCTCGGGCGGCGACGTCGCCAACGTGCCCTGGCACCAGCTCGAATCGTTCCTCATGCGACTGCTGGACATCGACACCATCCGCGACATCCGGCTCGCCACCAAGGCACTCGCCGCGCTCCCCCAACACTGGCTGCAACCCACCGTCGTGGAGGGCCTGGAACGCGTCGCCCACACCGCCCAACGACGCGGCGTCAACCTCGCCATCCATACCCACGTCAACCACGCCCAGTCGGTCACACCACTGGTCGCCGAGGCCGCCCGCACCGCGCTCGCCGTCGGCGTCCGGGACGTCCGCAACCAGGGCGTGCTGCTGCGCGGCGTCAACACCACCCCCGCCGACCTGCTCGACCTGTGCTTCGCGCTGCAGGACGAGGCGAACATCGTGCCGTACTACTTCTACATGTGCGACATGATCCCCAACGCCGAGCACTGGCGGGTCGCCGTGTGGGAGGCACAGCACCTGCAGCACGCGATCATGGGCTACCTGCCCGGCTACGCCACCCCGCGGATCGTGTGCGACGTGCCGTATGTCGGCAAACGCTGGGTACACCAGCTCGCCGACTACGACCGTGAGCGCGGCATCTCGTACTGGACCAAGAACTACCTGACCGGCATCGAACTCGACGACCCCGACAATGTCGACAGCGCCGACGGCACGGACAGCGCCCTGGACCGCCGCTACCCCTACTACGACCCGATCTCCACCCTGCCCGCCACCGGCCAACGCTGGTGGGCCCACCACCGCTGAGCCCGCCAGCGTGAACGGTCAGGCGGACTACCGGGCCGCCTCGTCCATCACCCGGATACCGCTCAGCCAGTCGAGCAGACCGTAAAGAAACTGGGTCGCGCCCGGCATGAAATTGCTCCCGTGGTGATAGGTCGGGTCCAGGGTGGTGGCGAGGATCCGCCCCGCCGTGCTCACCCGGTCGTCGTACAGCAAGACGCCCGCGTCACGTCCATCCTCCTCGACCACGACAAGTGCCTCCGCGCCCGGCGGAGGGGTCAGCAACCCGTGGTAGTGCCAGGTCACGGCGCGGCGGCCCAGATGCTCCCACAACGGGTGCCGCGGCTGCCGGGACCGCACCCCGAGATCGTCCCCCGTCAGCCACCACCAGAAGTTCGTCGGACGCGGTGACCAGTCCACCCCGGGAAGCCAGGTGTGCACATCGTTCTCGCCGAGCACGACCAGCGTGCCGCCCTGCTCGGCGAAGCCGCGCAGGGCACCGGCCCGCTCACGCAACAGCCTCGGATGGAGCCGGTCGGCCACGATGACGGCATCCAGGCCGACGAGATCGGCCGGACCGAGCCTGGGCAGATAGATCTCCCGGTCGCAGCGGCCGGCCACCCGGGGATCGGCGAGCGTCACGAGATGATACGAGGCACCGCCGTGCACGATGCCGATGCGCGGGCCTGCGTGATGCGTCGCGTCGTTCTCCGTCATGCCGGGCCCTCCCTGTCGGTCACCCAGTCCAGCAACTGCGGGGCGAGGCGCGCCGAAGTGTTCGGATCGTCCCGGTAACCCCACAGATCATTGCCGCCATGCACCAGAACCTCGCCGCGCCCATACCGGTAGACGATGTCGAGGGGCCGCCGCTCCGGTCCGATGCCGTTGATCACCACCGCGCCAGCCGGCAGCCTCGGGTAACAGCCGCGGCCGTAGAAGCCGGCGACTCCCCGCCGGAACGTCAGATCCTCCGCCCGCACGCCCTCCCACACCGGATGCCCGGCCAGGCGACTGACCGTGAGGTCGGCCGGCCCGTGGTGATCGATCGGCTCGAAAACAGGCAACCCGTCGAGGAACGGCCGGACCACCTGGCCGCAGATCACCAGGACACCGCCGCGCTCGACGAAACGGCCGAGAAGATCACGATTCTCGCTCAGGTGAATCTGGTCGGCTCCGGTGCCGATCAACAACCCACGCCGCGCGGAAAGGCCGAGACCGTCGAGTTCGTACAGGTCACAATCCTCGACGGTGTCCTCGCCGCGCAACGACGAAGGCCGCCCCATCGTCAGGTGAACGACCGGCGGGACGCTCCTCTTTTCCGCGGCCGCGGTCATGAGCCATACCTCGTCACGATCGTGTGCAGCGCCGTCCCGTCATCGTCCACGGTCACGGCACGAACCCGGACACCGTAGAGCTCGCCGAGCAGATCGTCGTTGAGCATCCGCCGGGCCGGGCCGACACGGACATCGGTCGGTCCGAGCATGACGGCGACCTGATCAGCGACATACAGTGCGTGCTCGGGCTGATGAATACTGGCCATCACCGCGATCCCTTCGCTGGCGAGCTCGCGCAACAATGTAAGGATCCGGCCCTGGTTGCACAGGTCCAAGGCCGAAACAGGCTCGTCGAGGACGAGGATCTCGCAGTCGGCGACAATCGCACGGGCGATCAGCGCCAGCTGACGCTCGCCGCCACTGAGCATCGAGAACGGCCGATCCGCGAGATGCCCAATGCCGACCCGCTCCAGCGCGGCGCGCGCCGCGACGCGGTCACGCCTGCCGGGCGACTCGTAGGCGCGCAGCAGGCGCGACCGGCCCATCAACACCATGTCGAACGTCAGATAGCCGACGCTGCTCTGCTGCAACTGCGGCACGAATCCGACGGCGCCGCCGCGCCGGACCTCCCCCTCCCTCGGCCTGGCGAGCCCGGCGGCCACCCGCAGCAGCGTGCTCTTTCCCCGCCCGTTCGGTCCGAGCAGACCGAGAATGCTCCCTCTCGGGACACACGCCGTAACTCCCCGGAAGATCCAGTCATCCGCGTGGTAGGCGAAGCCGACGCCATCCAGCTCAAGCATCGGCCCAGATCCTGTTCCTGGCGCGGCGCAGCAGCACGAAGAAGACCGGCGCGCCCACGACCGCGGTCACCACACCGACAGGGATCTCGGCCGGCAGGACCGACCGGGCGATCGTGTCGATGACCGTCAGGTAGCCGGCGCCGAGGAGAGCGCTGGCGGGCAGCAGCCGCCGGTGATCGGGACCGGCCAGCGGACGGGCGATATGCGGTATGACCAAACCCACCCAACCGATCACCCCGCTCACCGCCACCGACGCGGACGTGATGATCGCGACGCAGAACAACAGGACCCAGCGCACCACCTGCGGATTGACGCCGACCGCACGCGCGTCCTCATCACCGAGGGACAGGACGTTGACCCGCCAGCGCAGCGCCAGGACGACCGCGATCCCGCAGAGCACGGGGATCACGGCGATCAGGTCCTGGCTGTAGGTGGCGCTCGCGAAGCTACCGAGAAGCCAGAACACGATGCTCTGCAACTGGGTCTCGGGGTTGGCGAGGAAGGTGAGGAACGAAACCAGCGCGGTGAAGAACGCGGCGGTGACCACTCCGGCCAGCACGATCGTCAGCGTCGGCCCGGAACCGGCGGCCCGGCCCGCGAAGAACACGATGACCAGGGCCAGGATCCCGAACCCGAAAGCCGCCGACACCAGGGGGATCGACCCCAGACCGAGGAAGATCATCAGTGCTCCGCCGAACGAGGCCCCGGACGACACACCGAGGATCTGCGGGTCGGCCACCGGATTGCGCAGCACGGCCTGGAGCACCGCTCCGCTCGTCGCCAGCCCGGCGCCGACCAGCATGGTCAGCAGGATCCTCGGCAGCCGGACCAGGATGACCACGTCGTACTCGGTCGTGTCCCAGTTCCCCTGGACCGGCAGCATGCGGCTGGCCAGGATGCGGATCACGTCACCGACAGGCACCTCGTAGCGGCCGAGGGCGATGGCGACAACGCCGACCGCCAGCACCACGACGGCGAGAACGCCCAGCGCCCATCGGCGGCGCCACGGTCGCCCGAACGGATCAGCGGGGCCGGCGGGCTGGCCCGTCCTCTCGTCGAGCGCGCCACCGGAGACGTGATCAACCCTTGAAACGGGCATAGCCGGCAGCCGAGCCGTTGAGGTCCATCTGGAGGATCCGGTCGATCTGCGCCTCGGTCGGCGTGTAGCCGTACAGGAGCTGGTAGTCGGCCACGATCTGGGCCCGGAGACCCGACGAATCGGTATCCGGATGGGCCAGGCCGAGCAGCCACCGCCACATCAGCGGCGACTCCTGACTCGGGGGATCCCACCGGTACCCGCCGAGCGGCACCTTGTACACGCGGTTCTCCCGCACCGCCGACACCTTGGCGAGTGCCTTGTTCGAGGTGATGGTCTCCGGTGTCGCGGCGTCGAAGTTGCCGACCAGGATGATGTCGGGGTCCCAGGCGATCACCTGCTCGACGTCCACCGTGGGCGCTCCCTTGACCGCCCCGGCCGCGTTCTCCCCGCCCACCAGGTCGAAGTAGTAGTCCTCGTAGGTTTCCGTCCCGGCGACGGTCATGCTCTTGAGGACGCTCTGGAAGTAGAGCAGCTTCGGTCTGCTCGCCCCGCTCGGCACCTGTCTCTTGACCTCGGTGAGGGCGGTGGACATGTTCTCGTTGATCCGCATGGCGCGTGCCTGCCTGCCCAGGATCTCGCCGAACAGGCTGATCCAGGTGACCAGGTCGGCCTGGGTGCCGTAGGTCAGGCCGACGACGTTCAGGCCGGCCTCCTGTAGCGGTGTGATGATCCCGGCGCCGTAGGACGCCCACTGAATCACCACGTCGGGCTTGAGCGCCAGGATGCTCTCCACGTTGGGCGCGAAGCTCGAATCGGCCACGTTGTCCGGTAGCTTCTTGGCCTCGGGAAAGATGTCCCCGAGGATCCCGGACCTGATCGCCGCCTCCGAACTGCTGTTGATCCCCACCAGCGGCGCGGCGCTGCCGGCGATCGCCATAACCATCGACGCGGTGGGGATCGGGATCGTCACCACGCGAGTGGCGGGCCCTGACAGGTGGATGGCCTGGCCACGCTGGTCCGTGACCGTCAGCACCGCGCCCGACGAACCGGAGGACCTCGAAGTCCCGCAGGCCGCCAGGGTGAACGCGCCGGCCCCCGCCAGAGCGCCGAAGCGCAAGAACTGCCTGCGGTCAAAAGGAGCGACTGGGGTCATGCGTTCGGTGCTTCTCACGGAACCGCCTCACGGTAACTTTGGTTAGCCTTACCTAAGTTCCGTGTCAACCTACTCATGAGAACCGTGAACTGGCAAGATCCCGCCGGATGTCACATCGAGCGGCACAATCGAGGCATGACCGAGCGCAAACCGCGGGGCATGGCCTTCGAGAGCTGGATCGACCGGCTCGTGCGCGAGGCCGAGGAACGCGGCGAGTTCGACGACCTGCCCGGCGCCGGCAAGCCCATCCCCGATCTCGACCAGCCCTACGACGAGGACTGGTGGCTCAAGCAGAAGGTGCGTCGCGAGGGCTTTTCCACCGACGCGCTGCTGCCCACCTCGCTGCGGCTGCGCAAGGAGATCGCCGCACTGCCCCAAAACGTGCGCGAGCTACCCACCGAACGAACCGTCCGGGACGCCGTCCAGCAACTCAACCAGCGCATCCTCGCATGGCTGCGCCGACCCGACGGCCCCTATGTGCCGCTGCGCCCGGTCAACCCCGACGACGTCGTCGCCCACTGGCGCACCGACCGGCGACAACGCCGTCGGCGTGATTGATCACTCGAACTCGTAACTCAAGGCCAGATTGGCGGCCGGGCCGTGTTCGGCGCCCGCGATCAGCGACCCACTGATCCCGCGCAGCTCGCCGGTGCCCGAGCCGGCCACCACCGACTGGCTGGTGCGCGCGGTCGTGCCGTCGAACTCGCCGTCACCCTGCACCACGAAACTGCCCGTCCGCCCGGCCAGCGTGCCCTCGATCCGGCTCTGTCCCAGGTAGGTCGCCGTGCCGTCGGGCCGGTAACACATCAGGAACTCGGTGGTGATCCGCCCATCCAAGTCACCGGTGAGCTTCTGCACCACGGTCGCCCGGGTCAGCTTCCCGCCATCCGGCAGCTCCGCGTACGTCTTCTCGTCCCACGACTCGTTGGCCGCGCCGATCGTCGCCCGTTCACTCATGCGTTGACGGTAATGTCGCCCACCGACATTCGCCGCCAGACGCGGGTTATGCCAGATCAGTCGGCCGGGTGCGGTGCCGGGTGGCATGCCGCCGCACCCGCATCCTGTTGCCGCACTGAACCGAACACCACACCCGCCGGCCGTGATCCTGGATGAACATCCGGTCGCAGTCATCCGCCGCGCAGGTGCGCAGCCGCAGCGCTACATCCGAACTGGCCAGCCGGATCACGTCGCGTGCCACGGCGGCCTCCGCGGCCGGTGTGCCGACCGGCTCCCAGCGGAGGGTCCGGTCCAGGCCCAGCACCGGACGGACGGGCTCGCTGGCCAGCCGGTTGATCCGGCTGATCGCCGACCGCGCCGGCGGGCGCCGGAGCTCCACGGAGCTCAGGACCTCGCGAGCGGCGTCCCGAAGCCCGGTGAAGGTCACGAACTCGTCGGCGTCGACCCGGCCACCGGTGGGCAGGTTCTGCCGGGCGAGCCAGACCAGCAGATCATCCGGCCCGGCCAGCCGGTCCAGCACTCCACGAGTGCCGCTCACCCGGGTGTTCACCAGGGCCAGTGCCGGCCAGTCCGCCTCGCCGGGCGCCATGCCCGGCTGCTCCGAGCGCATCGTGACCTTCCTTGTCGTGCGGTCCGGGTCCGAAACTGTCGTCCATCGTCCCCGAAACAGCCACCCGTAACGGTTGACTAATGCTAAATCTCTAATTTACCGTTAGAGCCATGACGACCTCACCCAGAGCACCGATCGCCGAGACCGTGGACGCCCTGCCCACCGCAGACCCGTCCGACCCGTTCACCCGCGAACGCCACGCCCTCCGAACCGCCGGCCTCCCGCTCGTCGCCGAGCCAGGAACCGTGTTCCCCGATCCCCCGCTCATCGCGGCCGACGGATCACCAACATCCCTGTCGGCCGCCCGAGACGGACGCCCCACGGTCGTGGTGCTCTACCGCGGCGCATGGTGCCCGTTCTGCAATATCGCCCTACGGGTCTACCGGGACGAACTACACAGGCCACTCGCCGACCGGGGCGTGCGGCTGATCGCGGTCAGCCCTCAGACACCCGACGGGTCACTGACCATGCGGGAGAAGAACGACCTGGACTTCCCGGTCCTCTCCGATCCCGGCAACCACATCGCCAGCGCCCTCGGAGTCCTCACCCAACCGGCCGACGCGTCACTGGAAGCACAACTGCGTGGCGGCCTCGACCTCACCAAGGTCAACGCCGACGGCACCGTGCGGCTACCGATGCCCACCACGGCCATCATCGACGCGGCCGGCCGTCTCGCCTGGATTGACGTGCACCCCGACTACGGCACCCGCACCGAACCCCAACAGGTCCTCGACGCCCTCGACCAACTCGGGCTGTGAGCTAACCCAGCTTCGGCGGATCGACCATCCGGCACGGGATGTCGGTGTCCTCATCGGTGAGGTAACTCGCGCAGACCCGGTGGTAGCCGTCCGCGATCTGCGCCGGCGCACCACGCGTGAAATCCCCACGCACCAACAACACCGGCGCCAACGGCTCACCCTTCCTGATCTTCCGCAGGTCGGACGCCACATGCGGGTTGTCGGCCGGCAGCAACGCCAGACCGGCCGCCCGCAGAATGTCCTTCGCCAGGTAATGCTGGGTCGTGCCCTGCTTCAGCCGCTCCACCAGATCGTCCACTTCCGACGGACTACCCACCAGCGACAGATAGGACTCCGCCGCCGGATAGTCATGCTCCTGCGGATCCGACCGCCACAGCACCTTCTTCGTCTTCTTGTCGTTCTTGTCGTCCTTCGACGAACCACCCGAACTCATCCGCGCTCATCCCTTCTTCTCCCCAGGATTCCCGGACACCGGCCCCGGCGCCGTGTCCGGTGGTGTCACCGGCGGCGGGGCCGTCCTGCCCACCGCCGCCGCACGCGCACTGAACGCCTCCAGCGCCTCGCCGGCCGTCTCGAAATGCGCGTCCGGCCCGAACTGGGTGGCCAGCCCATACCTGTTCAACTGTCGGACAACCGGCTCCACCGTGCCGGACAGCACCAGCTTGGTGCCCCTGTCAGCAAGCTTCTCCCGCAGGCCGCCCAGCACGCCAGCCGCCGAATAGTCGACATCACCGATCGCCGCACAGTCCAGGCAGAACCAGGTCGGCCGCTCCCCCACCGACAACAACGTGTTCACGTCCGCCGCCAGCTTCGCCGCGTTCGCGAAATACAGGCCACTGCCAAACCGGTAGACCACCAGACCCGGCGTGGTGCGCCCACCCGGCCTGACCGGCAGTGACTGCCAGTGCCCCGCCGCCGACTTCACCAGCACACTGCTGCGCGGCGCGTAACTGTGCCGCAGGTGATCCACGATCGACGCCGCGATCGCCAGGATCACGCCGACCTCCACACCGATGAACACCACCGCGGCCGCCGTGACCAGAGCGACCACGAACTCCTCCGGCCGCATCAGGTAGATCCGCCGCATCCCGGCGATGTCCACCAGGTCCACGCCGATCAGGAACACCACGGTCGCCAACGCGGCCATCGGCAGAAACCGCAGTGGCCCGGTCACGAACAGCAGCACCACCATGACCATGACCCCGCAGGCCAGCGACGCCAACTGGCTGCGCCCACCGACACCATCCACGATCTCCGTCTTCGTCGGGCTTCCGTTCACCACGAACGTGCCGGTGAACGCGGCCGACACGTTCGCCACCCCCAGCCCCACCAGATCGCTGTCCTCGTCCACGGTCTCCTCGTAGCGGGTGGCATACGCCCGGGAGGTCGCCGAACTCTGCGCCAGGATCACCACGAACATCGACACCGCCGCCGGCACCAACGCCGTCAGATCATGCAACCCGAACGACGGCAGCGCCGCATGCGGCAGGCCGCGCGGCACCGGCCCCAGCAGCTCGACCCCATGCCGGCTCAGCCCGGCCGCCCAGCTCACGATGATCGCCGCGACCACCGCGATGAGCGCGCCCGGCACCTTCCGGCTGATCAACCGCAGCCCGATCACCACCACGATCACCGCGACCGACACCAGCATCGTCACCAGGCTCACCCTCGGCAGCGCGCGCGCCAGGTTCACCAGCCGCACCACGGTCTCGCTGCCGGCCGCTGACACGCCCAGCATCTGGTCGAGCTGCCCGACCGCCACCTGAATGCCCACCCCGGTCAGGAACCCGACCAACACCGTCCGGGACAGGAAATTCGCCAGGAACCCCAGCCTGATCAGCCGCGCCAGCAACAACATCGCCCCGGCCAGCAGGGCCGCCGTGCCGGCCAGCCGCACGTACTGCGCAGACCCTGGTGTCGCCACGCCCGCCAGCCCGGCCGCCAGGATCGCCGCCGTCGCCGAGTCCGCGCCCACCACCAGATGCCGCGACGAGCCCAGCACGGCGAACACCGCCAGCGGCAGCAGGATCGTGTAGAGGCCGGTCACCAGCGGCATCCCGGCGATCTTGGCGTAACCCAGCGACTCCGGGATCGCCAACGCCGCCAGGGTCACACCGGCCACCACGTCCGGCCCGATCCGAGATCGTTTCACCGGCAGCAGGCCACCCAGCAGCGGAATTCGCACGGCAACACTTCAACGCGCCGCGGTGCTCTTGTCCAGCCGAACGGGCGACCGTGCGGCAAACCCGATCATCACATCGGCCGCCGTAAACTGACCGCGATGCGAACGGGCCGGTGGCGATCATGGCGAACATGGACAGTGCTGGCGATCGTGTTGGTGCTCGGCCTGGTCGTGCTGGCTGGCGACGCGGTCGTCGGCCCACCGCGACCCCACACCGGCCCACCCAGCAACGTGCCACTCGCGGTCGTCTCCCTCGGCGACAGCACCATCTCCGGTGAGGGCGCCGGCGACTACCAGACCGGCACCGACGGGCAGAACGGCGACTGGTGCCACCGTTCCACCAAGGCCGAGGTCAACAACGTGCGCCTGCCCGGCGTGACCAAACAGATCAACCTCGCCTGTTCCGGCGCGGACACCGTCGACGTCCAACTCGGCAACGCCACCCACGACACCGAAACCTCCCAGGCCGCGAAGCTGGGCACGCTCGCCCGGCACTACCGGGTCACCGCGGTCTTCATCGCCATCGGCGCCAACGACAACCCGGAGTTCTCCGACCTGATCAACCAGTGCGTGAACGCCTGGGCCGACTCCGGAAGCTGCACCGACGGGTTCACCCCGACCTGGCAGAAACGCGTCAACGCCATGGTGCCCAAGGTCGTCAAGACCCTGCGGGACATCCGCCTGGCGATGGCCGGCGCCGGCTACCAGACCAGCGACTACGAGCTCGTCCTGCAGTCCTACGCCGCGCCCATCGGACCCGATGTGGCGTCCAGCCTGCGTAGCCTTGCCGGCTGCCCGTTCCGGCCCAACGACCTCACCTGGGTACGCCAGACCGGGGTCACCGTCCTCGACGCGGGACTGCGGCGGGCCGCCGAACAGGCCGGCACCCGGTTCCTCGACCTCGCCCGCGCCGGCATCGGCCACGAGGCCTGCTCCGGCGGATCGAACACCGCCAGCGAATGGTTCACCCGGCTCGACGTCGTGTGGCCGGACCTGCAGAGCGACACCCGCGCCTCACACGCCCTGCAGCAGTCGTTCCACCCCAATGCCACCGGCTACGCCAAGTTCGGCGGCTGCCTGGCCGCGTTCCTCGCCACCACGGACCAGGCCGCCGCCTGCCTACCCGGCCCGGACGGCTCTCTTCACCCGGCCGCCGAGGCCATCAACCCTCCCTGATTGATTGCCGCTGAGCAGGCCAGGCCCGTTGGCTCTTGGGCTGGTTTTGTGATCGTGATGTTTGTCGTTACTGGCGTGCCGGGTGGGTTTGAGCTGGTTTCAGTCGACACTGAAGTCATCAAGAATATAAGCCCTAACATTGGTTGATCGGATCGATCGCCTACGTCCTTCTAGCGCCGGGCGCGGGCACGAACGTCGATCACGTCCATGCCCGCCGCCCCAGCCGCTGTTATCCCCTCGTCGCTGTTCTCGTAGGCCACACACCGCGTGGGCTCGGCGCCCAACAGCCGGGCCGCCAGCAGGTAGGAGTCCGGTGCCGGCTTGAGGCGCCGCACGTGCTCCCTGGCCACCACTGCCCCGACGACGCCGGCCAGGCCGGCGGACGCCAGAGCCGTCCACACCACCTGGCCATCGTTGTCCGACACCACAGCGACCGGCCCGGCCGCGGCCACCTCGCGCAGCACCGCGACGGTCTCCGGAATGGCCCGCACCTGCTCGGCGTGCGCCAGCCAGTACTCCCGGGCCGCCGCCACGAACGAGCCGTCCGGCACGTCGACCGGCAGCAGTCCCAACCGCTGACGCAGCCGGTCGATGGTGGTCAACGGCTCGGCCGAGATCCACTCCCACTCGACCTCGACACCGTGCGCCGCCAGGCCGGCGCGGGCCGACCGAAGGTTGATCTCGTCGGTGTCGGCGAGGGTGCCGTCGAAGTCGAACAGGTATGCCGCGTACCGGCCGTCGGCCATCCCGGTCCTCAACTCGTCGGGGGCCGCACGGCCCACAGTTCGCTCACATACATCGGCGTCACGCCCTGCAGCGCCAGAGGATAGAGGTGTGCCTGGCCGAACTCGGTGAGCGCCTCGGACGCCGGGGCCTCCCTCTGGGAGCCGGACTCACGCTTGGCCTGTTTCCGGGCGTCCGGCTTCACCATCGCCTGCTTGTAGAGCGTGCTGTCGAACACCCGCTCCTCCGCGGCCCGAACATCGGTGAACCCGGCCGTCGTCATCGCCTCTGCGGTGTACTCGATCGGCCGCACACAGGTCACATACAGCTCGTTCAGTTCCGCCAGCGCCCGTTCCTCGACCGGGCTGAGCTCCCCGGAATCCGCGAACCAGTCCTTCACATAGAGCTGGCCACCGGGCCGCAGCACCCGAAACACCTCGGGAAACAACACCGAATGATCGGGACTGTAGCAGGCCGATTCGAGAAAGTAGATCGCATCGAACCAGCCGTCCGGAAACGGCAGTTCGTGATAATCGGCGACGCGCACCGTGATCCGGTCCGCCAGATCGTTGGCGGCGACATGCGCGCGAGCGGCCTCGGCTTGATCGGGTGAGATCGTGACGGCCTCGATCGTCAGGTCCCCGATCTCGCGCGCGATGTCGACCGCCGGGCCACCGCTACCGCATCCGGCGTCCAGCACCCGCTGCCCGTGCCGCAGCCCCGCCCGCTTCGCGATCAGCCGGTTCGTGGCGTGGTGGGCCTCGGTGATGCGGCCGCCCATGCCCGCGATCGTGCCCGCCTGGTAGGTGTGCCCGCCCATCGCGTCGATAATGAGCGGGGTTAATTGATGAAAGAATCCTGAGATGTTCTTGACATGTTGACGATCCATCGTCGCTCCTCTAGCCGGCGATAAACAGATGGATATCGAATCCTATACGCCGGACAGCGGACAATCTGACGGAGTGACAGCCGTAACGAGCAGGTCAACCCGATCGGAGCAGCGAAAACACAAACGGTGAGCTAGATGCGCGGTGGCCGACCCTCGAATGGCGTAGAAAGTACCACGGTCGTCCGAGTCGACACATTGGCCGATTCCCGAATCCGCCGCAGTAGATCTTCCAACGCGGCGGGCGACTCCACGCGTGCCAGCAGCACGTAGGACTCGTCACCGGCGACCGAGTAGCACGCCTCGATCTCCGGAAGATGTTCCAGCCGCGCCGGATAATCATCGGGGGCCGCCGGATCGAACGGGGTCAACGAGATCAACGCCGTCAGTGGCAGCCCCAACTCGTCATGGTTGATCCGCGCCGAGTAGCCACGCACGACACCGCGACGCTCCAGCCGGCGGACCCGTTGGTGCACCGCGGACACGCTCAACCCGACCCGCTCGGACATGTCGGTGAAACTGACCCGGCCGTTGTCGGCGAGTTCACGCAGGATGGCCCGGTCGATCTCCTCCAGCGGATCACCGGCCGACCACGGATGCGGCGTCACAGCCGGACCAACTCGTGCGGACGGTTGTTCAACCGCGACACCCCGTCCTCGGTCACCACCACGATGTCCTCGATGCGAGCGCCCCAGCGGCCGGGCAGGTAGATCCCGGGCTCAACGCTGAACGCCATGCCCGGCTCCAGCGGCAGCTTGTTGCCGGCCACGATGTAGGGCTCCTCGTGCACGTCCAACCCGATGCCGTGCCCGGTGCGGTGGATGAACCGGTCGCCGAACCCCGCCTCCGCGATCACCTGACGGGCGGCCGCGTCCACCGACTCGGCGGTCACGCCCGGCCGCACCGCGTCGACGGCCGCCTGCTGCGCCCGCTGCAGCACCGCGTAGGTGTCGACCACATCAGACTCGGACGGTTCGCCGAGAACGTACGTTCTGGTCGAATCGGAGTTGTAGCCGTCGGGCAGCGGTCCGCCGATGTCGATGACGACCACATCACCGGGCTGGATGACCCGGTCCGACACATCATGATGTGGGCTGGCGCCGTTCGGCCCCGATCCGACGATCACGAACTCGGCGCTCGCGTGTCCCTCCGCCACGATCGCGGCCGCGATGTCGGCGCCCACCTCCGCCTCGGTTCGGCCCGGTCGCAGCCACTCCCCCATCCGGGCATGCACCCGGTCGATCGCGTCGCCGGCCCGGCGCAGCGCGGCCACCTCGGCCGCGTCCTTGCGCATCCGCAGCTCCCGCAGGATCGGCCCGGCGAGCACCTGGGCCAGGTCGGGCGCGGTGTCCCGCAGGCCGAACACATGCAACGCCGGCATCATGTCGGTCACCGCGATCGTCCCGGACGTGACACGCAGGCGGTTGTAGGCCAAGGCGAACGGGTCGTTGCCATCCACCCAGGTCGCGACATCGATGCCCAGCTCGTCGAAGGGCACGTCCGCGTAGCCGGGCCGTTCCAGCTTGGGCACCACCAGCGTGGGCGTGGCCTGCACGGTGACCGCCGGCAGGACCAGGCAGGTCAACCGCTCGAAGGAGCCGCCCGGAGCGCCGATCAGATACCGCAGATCCGAACCTGGTGACACGAACAACGCCGACACGCCCACCCGCGCCGCCGCCGCTCGGGCGCGGTCCAAACGCGACCGGAGCACCGTCACGTCATTCGCCGAAGTCCCTGACACAGCCGACATGCCGGCAAGCCTACCGAGCGATCAGATCGGCGCCGGCAACCACTCAGTCGTGTCGTCCGCGCCCCCGACACGCACCGCCTGAGCAAGATCTCGCTACACTACGTGCTCAATTGATTACGAGAGACACTTGATGCGAATCGAGACACTCGAACTACGGAACTTCAGATGCTGGGAGAACAGCGGGCAGCTTCGCCTCTCCCCCGTCACGGCTTTCACCGTGCCGCGGCACCACTGGTCCGCTCCCTGATGCGGAAGGCCAATCAAATCGCGTTGGAGCGCCTCGGCGAGGCGCTCCAACGACTCAACCCATGACGTCCGGCAAGACTGGTCATACGTTCGGCGCGAGGCTGGTCCCCGCGCCGCGCCGGCGAATCGCCACCCGCTTCTGCCGAAGATCGGCCTCCTGCTCGCTGCCGGAGAGCACCCGGAACCCGGCGTCGGCGATCATTTCCAGGTCCGCCCGCGCCGCCTGTCCCTCACCGGTCAGATAGTCGCCGAGGAACAGCGAGTTGACCAGATGCAGCGCCAACGGCTGCAACGAGCGCAGATGCAGCTCCCGGCCGCCCGCCATGCGCACCTCCGACGCGGGACAGGCGAACCGCGCCAGCGCCAGAATCCGCAGGCAACGCCTCGGGTTGAGCAACCAGGTGTCGCCCAGCGGTGTGCCCTCGAACGGCATCAGGAAGTTGATCGGAATCGAATCGCTGCCGATCTCACGCAACGCGAAAATCGCATCGATCACGTCCTCGTCGGACTCGCCCATTCCCACGATCAGCCCCGAGCATGCCGACAGTCCCGCCGCCTTGGCCCTGGAGACGGTCTCGACCCGGTCGGCGTACTCATGCGTCGCGCAGATCTCCGCGTAACGGGACTCGCTGGTGTTGATGTTGTGGTTGTAGGCGTCGACGCCGGCCTCCGCCAGCCGCTCCGCCTGCCCCTCGCGCAGGATCCCCAGGCACGCACAGACCTCGACGTCGGGGTGATCGGCCTTCAGCTTGTCGACAACCTCGGTGACGCAGTCCAGATCACGCGCGCTCGGCCCGCGCCCACTGGCGACCAGACACACCCGCGAGGCACCGGCCTCGATTCCGGCCGTCGCCTGCTTGACCGCCTCCTCCGTCGGCAGCCACGAGTACTTCAGCACCTCGGCGCTCGAACCCCGACGCTGCGAGCAGTAGGAGCAGTCCTCCGGGCACAGCCCGGACTTGACGTTGACCAGGTAGTTAGCCTTCACCCAGTCGCCGAAGTATGCCCGTCGCAGCCGCGCGCCCGCCGCGACCACATCCATCAGCTCCGAGTCGGTGGATGCCAGCAGGGCGCGGGCGTCCTCGCGGCTCAGCTCGTCGCCGGCGAGCTGACGATCGGCAAGATCAAACCAGTCTTTGAACACCGTTCAAACGGTATCAGTCGAGGTCCGACCCAACAAGCGACGCCGCCGCGATCGACAGCCCGCCCAGTCTGCCGCACCAGCCTGTACAAGACTGGGAACATCACCACCGAGGGAGAGCAATGACACTGAGCCGGACCCGGATCGTTGACGCGGCGTACGAGATGCTGCGCCAACAGGGCCTCGCCGGTCTCACGATGCGGCGCCTCGCCCAGGACCTCGGTGTGCGGCCCGGTGCGCTGTACTACTACGTCGCCCGCAAGCAGGACCTCCTCGCGGCGGTCGCGGAACGCATCCTCGCCGACAGTGCCGAGACGATCTCCAGCACCGACCCGGCCGCCGCCGCCTGGGACATCCGGCAGGCCCTGCTCTCGGTACGCGACAGCGCCGACGTCATCTCCTTTGTCCAGGCCTTCAAGCCCGACACGCTCGTCCCACTCCAGCGGCTGCAGGAGCTCTTCGCCAAGCAACTCCCCGACCAGCAGGCCCGCTGGGCGGCACAGACGCTGATCCACTACGTTCTCGGCTTCGTCGCCGAGGAACAGAACCACGCCGAACTCGCCCGCGTGAAGATCCTCGCCGACCAGCGTTCCGAGCCCGAGTCCCGCGACGCATTTCGGTTCGGCATCACCGCCATCCTCCAAGGCCTCGAGACCGTGACCGCCAGCGTCGCTCCCCGTCGGCAGATATAGGTCAGTGACCCGGGTGGTGTGGGCAATGTCTGAGGGAAACGAACACCGGCGTCCAGGAGCCGCGGCCGAGTTCTTGGACGGCTTGTACGACAACGTGTTGTACAGGCTGAGCGAGTTCGTTGGGCGTCCTCTGAGGCTACCATCGACGACCGTCCGGGGTGTCGTGCGCCCAAACCCACGGACCGCTCGCGTATTTCTGTTGCCCGACTCCGACTTTGCCTCATCGTTCGCCGCAGACGTTCCGCTCGTCGATTCGGAGGACCGCCAGTACTCTCCGGATACGGTGACGGCGCTCCTGCGGGCGATCACCGATGGCGAGTACATCAGATCCCTGCCTTCGTCGGAGATCGTGGTAGGAGCAACCTCGATCAAACTCTTTGACACGCGCACTGCGATCGATTCGGTTGTCGAGTCGGATTCCTTCGAGGACTACGTGCGGGTGACTCTCTTCAACCTTGTGGGATCTCGGCGACTGACAGGTGGAAATACCGAAGAGGAACGCAAATTCGCAGGCTTCCTCATCCTGAACGAATCGACCGTTCGCTACTATTTCAGCATCCGAGGAAGTCGGACCACCATCGGCATCGACTGCCCACTCCGCACCCGGAGCAACCGCAAGCGAAGGGGCGGGGCGACGTTCCTGCCCATCAAGATCAAGGAACTGTTCGATACGGGTGTCATGGATGGCCTGCTGGTTCCCGAGTCAAGGGACGACTACTGCCAGGCCGTGTACGACGCGACCGCTCACCTTTGAGCAGCGCTGCCCGGGTCGCTAGTCCGTCTGAGTGACAGCGCTAACGAGCTGGCCTTACTCGGCGATCATGCAAGCGACGGTGTTGCCCTCGCGGCCACGCACGCCCAACCCACTCGACGGCGGCGGCGCGGCGCGACACATGGGGGACACGACGAGCCGCTTCACGAGAGCCCGCGTTGTCGGACCCCGGTGGTAGAACGCCGCCATCATCATCGCTTGATCATCTGGAGGGATGGGCATGTCGACCACGTTCACACTGGACAATCTGTTGAAGGCTTGTGCGCCCGGCGGGGCGAGCTGCTTAACGTCGAACACGGAGCTGCGGCTGGCTGCCGGTCCGCACGCATCCGTGGCACCCGCGAAGTTCGCCGCGGCAAGGTCGGACCATGGCACGTACGCCTACGAGACCCGCTACGACGGCGACGTGGCCTCCGACGTGGTGCTGATCGACTCGAAGCAGTCCCAGCTCAACCGCATCGAGCACGAGCTTGCCGAGGCGATCCGCGATGGTCACGAGATCCTCTCCCGGCTCCCCCGGCTGGTGGTCTCGTACCGGCGCGGCGACGACACCGTTGAGCTGTCGGACCTGGATCTTCCGCACCGCGCCTTCGACGGGCACATCCGCGCAGCCACGATCGACGGTGTCCCCGTCACACAGCACGACCGGTATCGCCAAATCCGCGACGCCAACCCCGCTGACGCGCGCGTCCTGTTGGAGTCCAGCCCCGCCAGCCTGGTGTTCGGCTCCTGGGACTCCTCGCGTGCGGCACGCCAGGGCCGGTGGCGCAGCATCCTGGTCGGCGAGATCGTCGGTTTCTGTGAGAAGCCTGAGCCGGACAAGCCGACGCTGAAGGGCGGAGCGAGGATTGATCCGCTGGGGATGCGGATCGAGCTGACCGGCCCGGCACTGAAGGATCTCGCCCAGCGCCAACGGTCCGAGTTGAGCCGCAGCCTCTTCGAGAAGGTCGTCAAGTCCGCGGACGCGGCCAAGGGCGACAAGCGGGCGAAGGGGTCACCGGTCGGTCTGGGGGGCATTCCCCCGACACTGGAACAGCTCGCCGGTGTCGCCTGCCGCAAGATCACGCGGTCTCATGTGCTGAGTTTCGCGGCGCTGCGGCAGATCCGGTTCGGCGCGGGCGCCGAGGGTGACGCTGCCTGCCGGGCGTTGCTGGCCGCGCTCGCGCTGAACGGACTCGCGCGTTCCGACACCGAACTGGTGCTGCGCGCGAACTGCGACCTGGTCGAGGCTGGCCCGACCAAGGTCACGGTGTTCGATCGGGCCGGAGAGACGAAGGAATTCACTCCGCTGACCATTGCCGAAGCCGATGCTCTACTGGCGGCGGCCTTGAAGCACGCGGAGCAGGTGGCGAGGGTCGACTGGCACGGCGTGGTGCTGCGGGTGCAGGGCGATCCGGCGATCGCGGCCGGTGCGGTGGACGAGGAAAACGGGGACTCCTGAGATGTTCTCGATCACCGCCCACTACCCGCTGGGCACCTATCGCGGGCATCGGCCGGATCTGGCACCGGACCGGCTTCCCTCCGTCGCCCGCCTGCAAGCGGCTCTGTTGTGCGCGGCCGGGTTCGGCCCCAGGGCCACCGAGTACGAGGGCGGGTTGGGGCCCTGCGACGCCGACGAGGTCGCGCTGCGCTGGCTGGAGGAAAACCCGCCCACCGACATCCATATCCCTGAGTTGCGAGTCAGCGGCAATGACGCGATCGCCTATCGCGACGACGGCACCATTGGGAAATCAGGTAAGGCGAAGGCGATCCGCAAGCTTCCCAAGCAGGACGCCGCCGTCGCCGTCCACGGGAAGTTCGTGTGGTCGTGGCGGGAGCCGCCGCCCGAGCCGGTGGCGGATGCACTGCGCGAGCTCTGCCCGGACGTCCCGCATCTAGGTACGGCGGAGTCGCCGGTGGTGCTCGCGGTCAGCGAGGACGCCGCCGAGCCCACTCACGAATACGTTCCCGGCGCCACCATGTTCACCCCTGCGGCCGGTAGCGCCATCGACATCCCGAAAGCGGGCCGGGTAGCCGAACTGCGCCGCGCCTTCGGCGCGGAACGAACCGGAAAGGTTGGCTCCGACCGAGCGGGCACCGACGAACGCTCGCTCAGCCCTGTCCCGCCCCGGCAGGCGATCCGGACGGCTCGCTACCGGCCGGTGGGGCGGCGGACCGCCGACGTGCCCTGGGCCGAGGTGTTGTTGGTCCCGCTCGACAAGCGCATCGCGGAGCGGGACCGGGTTCGGGTGGCGGTGGCCGCGCACCGGACGTTGATCAAGATCCTGGACCGGCAGTCTCCGCCGATCCTCACCGGCAACTATGCGGACGGCACCCGGAGGCCTCCGAACCGGGTGGCGTTGCAGATCCTGGATCGGGACTGCCCGGTGAACCTGCCGGGACAAGCGGACGCGCTGGCGGTGTTGTTGCCTTCCGGGGCAGCGTCAGCGGAGTTGGAGGTCCTCTACCACGCGGTGTCCGCGCTCCGCACGCTGCGCCCCGTCGGACCGGTCGCGGACAGGGTCATCGCGGCGGCCGGCGCTGAGGCCGAGGTGGTCCCCGGTGACCGGCTGTGGCACGAGCCGGCGCCGGGCATGGTCCGGCTGTGGCGCACCTGCCCGCCCGCCGTCCCCGACACCCGTGGCTATCCCGGCTGGAACTTCAGCCACGCCGCCCTGCTCTCGCTGGGGTTCGTGTGGCAGGGTACGGAACTTCTGCCCGCGCCTCCGGGCCGGGGAGCTGCCCGGCACAACAGGATCGTCGAGGCCGTGAGCGACGCGTCCGCGGTGGTGCTGCGCACCGAGCCGGTCCGCCGGTCCGATGTGGACGACTACGTCCACAAGATTCATGAGGATGCCGTCGTACGCCCCTACCGGGCCACCCTCACGCTGGGTGATCTCGGTGGCCCGACCACGATCCAGGCGATTGGGCAGTGCCGGCACCTCGGCGGCGGGCTCCTGGTTCCTTATGACCTCCCCGAGGGAACCGTGCTCGGTGGTGAGCCGGCATGACCCTCCAACGAGACGATTTCAACGAGTTCTTCGCGGAACTCCACGGAAGCGCCAAGCCGTTCGCCTGGCAGCGGCGGCTTCTCGACGCGGTGGTGGACGGCGACGGATGGCCGGAGGCGCTCGTCGCCCCCACCGGTTCCGGCAAGACCGCCGTCATCGATATCCACGTCTTCGCCCTGGCCTTGGCCGTCGCGAACGACTCCCCGTTGCCGCCACGGCGGCTGGCGATGATCGTCGGCCGCCGGGTGCTCGTGGACGACCAGCACGAGCATGCCCGCGATGCCGCAGAGCGGCTGGCTCGCCCAGGCGACTCACCGGTACTCGCCGAGGTCGCCAAGCTGCTCTGGCGGTTGCAGGGCACCCCGTCCGAGAAAAGCACGGCGGAGTCACCGCTACTGGTCGCGAAGCTGCGGGGTGGCGTGCCGTCCTCCCGGCGATGGGTCGACCACCCCACGGCCGCGGCGGTGCTCTGCGCGACACCCGACATGTGGGGAAGTCGGCTCTTGTTTCGCGGCTACGGCTCTGGCCGGCTGGCAAGGCCGCGCGAGGCCGGGCTGCTCGCCGTCGACAGTGTGGCCGTCGTGGACGAAGCCCACCTGGCACGGCAACTGCTGTGCACCGCGCGCCGAGTTCACCGGCTGGTGCCGGTCGCGGACCGTAAGTGGCAGGGACCCGCGGAGCTACGGGTCGTCGAGACCACGGCGACGCCACGGAACGCCACCGGCGGAGTTAGCGTCGAGGAAGCCGATCTCGATGAGAGCGCTCTGCTGAAGGACCGGATGTGCCGCCCCAAGCCCGTCACCCTGGTACCCAACAAGGACTGGCCGGCCGGCAAGCATGCCCGCGTCGACCAGGAGTTGGCCCGTCGCACGGTCGAACTGCTCGACACGTCCGGTGGCGGGACGGTCG
>DASVLX010000233.1:0-29944 GCA_036384655.1 Pseudonocardiaceae bacterium | reverse complement strand
ACGGCCGTGCTGCTGGTCGCCATCGCCGCGCGGCGGCGTCGGGGCACGGCAGCGGCGGGAGCCGGGCTGGCCGGCGGCCTGCTGTTGGGCTGCGGGTTGTTCCTGTCCTACGGACTGGTGCTGATGGCGCCGATCGTGCTGGCGGTGTGCTGGGCGGCCACCGCCGACCGGCACGACTGGTGGGCGGCCGTGCGGCCGCTGCTGCTGGCCGGGCTGGGCGTCGCCGCCGTGGTGGCGGTGTTCGCGGCCGCCGGCTTCTGGTGGCTGGACGGCTACCACCTGGTGATTCAGCGCTATTACCAGGACGTTGGGCGGACTCGCCCGTACGACTACTGGGTATGGGCCGACCTGGCCTGTCTGGTGCTGTGTGCGGGTCCGGCGGTGGCACCGGGCCTGCGGCGCGCGGTCACCGGCGTTGTGGGCGGTGTCTGGCGGAATCCGGCCGTCCGGCCGGTCATCGCGCTCACCCTCGGCGCCGCCCTGGCTATCGCCGCCGCCGACTGGTCCGGACTGTCCAAAGCGGAAGTGGAGAGAATATGGCTACCCTTCGCCGTGTGGCTGACCACGGCCGCCGCGTTGCTGCCCGCGTCCACCCGGCGCTGGTGGCTGCTCGCGCAGGCGCTGACCGCGCTCGTGGTGAGCCATCTGGTCATGACGATCTGGTGAGGCACACGGTGGCCGCGATGACGGTGCTGGTGGTGGACGACGACAGGACCGTGCGGGACGTCGTCCGTCGCTACCTGGAGCACGCCGGATACCGGGTCGCGGTCGCCGGCGACGGCGAGCAGGCGCTGCGCATCGCCGCCGAGGCCGCGCCCGACCTGGTCGTGCTCGACCTGATGCTGCCCGGCATCGACGGCCTGGAGGTCTGCCGCCGGTTGCGCGCCAACGGCCCGGTCCCGGTGGTGATGCTGACCGCGCTGGGTGAGGAGGAGGACCGCATCGCCGGGCTCCGGCTGGGCGCCGACGACTACGTCACCAAGCCGTTCAGCCCACGGGAACTCGTGCTGCGGGTCGCCTCGGTGCTGCGCCGGGTCCAGGGCGAACCGCTGGGCGGTGATCGTGGCGGCTCGGCCGGACGGTCGGCCCCGCTGGTCGACGGCGACCTGCGGCTGGACGTCGACGCGCGCCGGGCCACCCTGGCCGACCGGCCGCTGGCGCTGACCGTCCGCGAGTTCGACCTGCTGGCCTTCCTGATCGCGCATCCCGGCACCGCGTTCACCCGCGCCGAACTGCTGGAACGGGTGTGGGGCTGGGACTTCGGCGACCAGTCGACCGTCACCGTCCACGTGCGACGGCTGCGGGAGAAGATCGAGCCGGATCCGGCCCGGCCGGTGCGCATCGCCACCGTGTGGGGCGTTGGCTACCGCTACGACCCTGCCAGCCATGACCCTGCCAGCCATGACCCTGCCGAACCGGCCGACGGCGGGTGAGCGGCGTGCTGACCGAGATCGCGCATGTTCTCCCGTACGCCATCGGGTTCTCGCTGCCGGTGTTGCTGGTCGGCGCGTTGGTGCTGCGGCTGCTGGGGGAGCGGTCGCTGATCGCCTCGATGACCGTGCTGGTCCTGGTTCCGCTGTTCGCCGAGCTGGTCGGCGTGTTGGCGGTCAGCGGATTCATGTTCAACGAGGTGCTCACCACCACCCTGCTGGTGTGTCTGCTCACCCTGGTGGCGACGCTGCCGGCGGCCATTCTGCTGGGCCGGGCGATCGCCCGGCGCAGCGTGTGGGAGCGGGACGCGCGGCAGCGCGAGCGGGCCGCGGAGGCGTCCCGGCGTGAGCTGATCGCCTGGATCAGCCACGATCTGCGGTCCCCGCTGACCGGCATCCGGGCGATGGCCGAGGCGCTGTCCGACGGGGTGGTGGCCGAGCCGGCCGAGGTCGCCGAGTACGCGCACCGGATCGACGCGGAGACGGCCCGGTTGTCCGGCATGGTCGACGACCTGTTCGAGCTGTCTCGCATCACCGCGGGGGCACTGCGGTTGACGATGCACGCGGTGCCGCTGCGCGAGGTCGTCAGCGACGCGGTGGCCGCGCAGGCGGCGGTGGCCCGCCGCAAGGGAGTGCGGGTGCTGGCCGAGGCGGACGTCTGGCCGGTGGTGCTGGGTTCCGATCCGGAACTGGCCCGGATCGTGCGCAACCTGCTGTCCAACGCCATCCGGCACACGCCACCGGACGGCACCGTGCAGATCGGCCTCGACGTGGAGGGGCCGGACGCGCTGCTGCGGGTGGACGACACCTGCGGCGGCATCCCGGAGAACGAGCTGGCCCGGGTCTTCGACGTGGCGTTTCGCGGCACCGCCGCCCGCACCCCGGCCGGCGACGACGAGCTGCCGGCCGGTGCCGGGCTCGGACTGGCCATCGCCCGCGGGCTGGTCGAGGCGCACAGGGGACGCATCGAGGCCCGCAATCACGGCGACGGCTGCCGTTTCGAGGTGCGCTTCCCGCTCGTGTCAACGCAGTGATCGACAACCCTCCTTTCATCGGTTGGCGGTGGGGTCCTGGAAGGGCTGAGTCTCTGGACAGCCGTCGAACTCATCGGGTGGTTCGCGGATCACCGGCAATATGGCGGTGGGGTAGTCGCTGGTGTTGTTGGTGGTGGTGGTGGGCGGGCCGGGTGGCCAGGCGAGACGGACGGCCTCTCCTGCATGGGTGAAGCGGGTCAGCAGGTCGAGGACATTCGGGCCGGGAGCGACAGGCCGTCATCAACGTTCGCCCAGCACACGGAAATGTCGTCACATTCGATACATACGAAGCTCCGATTGACAACGATTAAGGAACTGAAATGTTGGCTACCGGAAACGAGGACAACGTCCGAGATCGCCTAGCAATTGCGCTGGACACCAGTGATCTCGACACCGCCGTGTCGATCGCCAAGGCGGTCCAGCCGAGTATCGGTGTCGCCAAGGTTGGCCTCCAGCTCTTCAGCGCGGCAGGTCACGATGCGGTGCGCGCAATGCAAGATATCGGCATGACCGTGCTCCTTGACGTGAAGCTTCACGACATTCCCAACACGGTCTATGGAGCAAGCACGGTACTGGGTGCGCTCGGCGTTCGGTACCTGACTACCCATGCCGCGGGTGGAGTAGCCATGCTTCAGGCAGCCGTCAAGGGTCTCGCCGAGGGCGCCAATGCGGTTGGTCTGCCCGCTCCAACCGTGCTCGCGGTCACCATCCTCACGAGCGAGCCCAATGCCTCGCCGACGCTACTCAATGAACGGCTCGCGGCCGCCCTGGATGCGGGTTGTGGTGGTGTCGTCTGCGCGGCCACCGATCTTCGCCTCATTCGGACCACGGCTCCCGGCATCATCACCCTCGTTCCGGGAATCCGTCCGGCCGGCGTTCCTAGCCACGACCAGAAGCGAGTAGCTACACCCGCCGAAGCCATCCGAAACGGCGCTGACATCCTGGTCATTGGCCGTGCGGTTACGAGCGCCGACGATCCAGCGGTGGCAGCCGAGGCCATCGCCGCCGAGGTTGCGGAAGCAGTCGAGTAAGCGGCGTTCTACTCCCGACGGCCGGCCGTCATCGCCCGCTCAGTCCCGCAGCGGGTCGGTGGCGAAGGCCCGCACCCCGGTCGTGAACGGCGTGGCCGCGGTGAATCCCAGCAGCTTCGTCGCCCGGCTCGGATCCGCGACGATGTGCCGGACGTCCGCCGGGCGGGCGCCGCCGACGATCCGGGGTGCCGGTCCACCGCTGGCGGCCGCGAGTTCGGTGGCCAGTTCACCCACGGTGTGCGGCTGGCCGGAGCAGATGTTCACCGCGACCAGCGCGCCGTCCTCGGCCGGTCGCGCCTCCACCGCGAGCGCGTTCGCCTCGGCGACATCCCGGACGTGCACGAAGTCCCGGCGCTGCCGGCCGTCCTCCAACACCGTCGGCGCCTCGCCCCGCTCCAGCGCCGACCGGAACAGCGCGGCCACCCCGGAGTAGGGCGTGTCGCGGGGCATCCGCGCGCCGTAGACGTTGTGATAGCGCAGCGCCCAGACCGTGCCTCCGGTCTGCCGCGCCCAGGCCGCCGCCAGATGCTCCTGCGCCACCTTGCTGGCCGCGTAGAGGCTGCGCGGATCGAGCGGCGCGTCCTCGGGCACCGTCAGCCAGCGCAGTTGCGCCCCGCACCACGGGCAGGGTGGCTCGAACCGGCCGGCCGCGACATCCGCCGGTCGTCGCGCCCCTGGCCGCACCTCGCCATGCTCGGCGCAGGCGTAACGGCCCTCGCCGTAGACGACCATCGACGACGCCAGCACCAGCCGCCGCACGCCGGCATCGTGCATCGCGGCCAGCAGTACGGCGGTGCCGTAGTCGTTGTGGCCCGCGTAGCGCGGCGCGTCCGACGGATCCAGGCCGTGTCCGACCACGGCGGCCTGGTGACACACCACGTCCACGCCGCGCAGCAGGCCGGACAGCAGGTCCGGATCCCGGACGTCGCCGACCACCAGCCGATGGTCTCGTGTCCATTGTGGAGGTTTACCGGTGGCGTGCGCCTCCGGCAGCAGGGCGTCAAGCCCGATGATCTCGTGGCCACGGCCGGCGAGCGCGTCCGCGACATGTGAACCGATGAAGCCGGCGATCCCGGTCAGCAAGATCCGCATGTCGCCGACGCTAGAACCGTCACGGCCGGTCGGACGGCTCGCCGGCCGATCCGTCATCAAACGGTCAGATCTTGGCTTTTCGCTGGCCGGGGGCGCTCGGCCGATCCGGGTGCTGCTAGATTTCATGTCGTGGCCGACAGCACACACGAGTCCGACGAGGTCGCGGGGCAGCCCGAGGGCGCCCCGGAGGAGTACGCGGAGTCCCGCCGCACCACTGAGGGTGTGGTGCACAACGTCGTGGGCGGCGACTGGGATTCGGTTCTCGATGACATCGGCTCCGACGAACGCATCGTGATGAACCTGGGCCCGCAGCACCCGTCCACGCACGGTGTGTTGCGCCTGGTCCTGGAGCTTGAGGGTGAGACCGTCACCCAGGCTCGGAGCGTCATCGGCTATCTGCACACCGGCATCGAGAAGACCACCGAGTACCGGACGTGGACGCAGGGCGTCACGCTGGTGACCCGGATGGACTACCTGACCCCGCTGTTCAACGAGGCCGGGTACTGCATGGCGGTCGAGAAGCTGTTGGGCATCGAGATCCCTGATCGCGCCAAGACGATCCGCATTCTCCTGATGGAGCTGAACCGGATCGGTTCGCACATCGTCGCGATCGCCACCGGCGGTATGGAGCTCGGCGCGCTGACCGGTATGACCGCCGGCTTCCGCGAGCGCGAGGAAGTCCTCCACCTGCTGGAGTTCCTGACCGGCCTGCGCATGAACCACGCGTTCTTCCGGCCCGGCGGTGTGGCCCAGGACCTGCCCGAGGGCTACGAGCAGCGCATCAAAGACTTCATCAAGATCATGGACAAGCGGCTGCCGGACTACGACAAGCTGCTGAGCGGACAGCCGATCTGGCGCAACCGGATGGCCAACGTCGGTGTGCTGCCGTTGGACGGCTGCCTGGCGCTCGGCGTCACCGGTCCGATCCTGCGGTCCGCCGGCCTCGCCTGGGACCTGCGCAAGGTCGAGCCGTACTGGGGTTACGAGAACTATGAGTTCGAGGTGCCGACCTCGACGGACGCCGACTGCTATGCCCGGTATCTGCTGCGGCTGGAAGAGATCCACGAGTCGCTGAAGATCATGAAGCAGGCACTCAAGCGCCTGGAGCCGGGCCCGGTGATGGTCTCCGACCCGCATATCGCCTGGCCCGCCCAGCTCTCGATCAGCTCCGATGGCATGGGCAACTCCCTCGAACACGTCAAGGAAATCCTCGGCCAGTCGATGGAGTCGTTGATCCACCACTTCAAGCTGGTCACCGAGGGCTTCACGGTGCCGGCCGGCCAGGTCTACGCGGCGATCGAGTCGCCCAAGGGCGAGATCGGCTTCCACATGGTCTCCGACGGTGGCACCAGGCCGATGCGGGTGCACGTCCGCGAACCAAGCTTCGTGAACCTGCAGTCCATGCCGGCGATGTGCGAGGGTGGCCTGATCGCCGACGTGATCGCCTCCGTCGCCTCCATCGACCCGGTCCTGGGCGGCGTCGACAGGTGACGAACCGGTTGGCGCCGATCGATTCGGCGCCAACCAACTGATCCTGTCCGATCGGCTTTCACCATTCGATATCGGCGTTCGCCGGCCGAATAACTCGGTCGGCGAACGACCAGATCGGGTGGCGATGGATTCTCACGGAGCGGGCCGTCACCGGCGGTATTTGTACGCTCGGGATCATGAGTTCCTCTCCGGTTCCCTTGGCAGTACTGGATCTCGCGCCGGTGGTTTCCGGCGGGACGGCTGCCCAGGCGTTGCGCAACACGATTGATCTGGCCAAGCACACCGAGCAGTTCGGCTATCGGCGTTACTGGTTGGCCGAGCACCATTTGGTACCGGGTGTGGCGGCGTCCTCGCCGCCGGTGCTGACCGCGCTGGTGGCGTCCGCCACCTCGACCATCCGGGTCGGTTCGGCGGCCGTGCTGCTGGGCAACCACTCACCGCTGGTGGTGGCCGAGCAGTTCGGCACGGTCGCGCAGGTCTACCCGAACCGCATCGACGTCGGCCTCGGCCGGGCGGGCCTGGGCCGCTCCAAGGATTTCGTGAAGCGGTTCGCCGAGCCGGAGGCGGAATCGGCCGCGACCCGGGACCGAATCGTTGAGGGACTGCTGGTGCCGGGCCGGCCCACCGCCCGGATCAACGTCGAGAACGTGATCGACCGGCTGTCCGCGCAGCAGCGGCTGATCGGTGACCGGGGCGAGGACGCCAGCGACTACGACACCGACGTGCGCCGGGTGCTGGGCTTCTTCGAGGGCACCTACCGCGAGCCGGACGGCACCGAGCACCACTCCGTCACGGCGGAGGGCGCCGACGTCGAGTTCTGGATCTTCGGTTCCAGCGCCGGTCCCAGCTCCGCCGTCGCCGGCAGCCTCGGCCTGTGGTTCGGCGCGAACTACCACGTCAGCCCCAGCACGGTGATCGAGACCGCGGCCGCCTACCGGGACGCGTTCAAGCCGTCCAAGTATCTGGACCGGCCCTACGTGTCGGTGTCAGCGGATGTCGTGGTCGCCGAGGACGACGCGACCGCCAAGGAGCTGGCCAGCGGCTACGGGCAGTGGGTGGCAAGCATCCGCAGCGGACGGCAGGGTGCGATCCAGTACCCGACACCGGCCGAGGCGGCCCAGTACACCTGGACCGACGACCAGCGGGCGTCCGTCGCCGACCGGACCCGAACCCAGTTCGTCGGCTCGCCGCAGCGGGTCGCCGACGGGCTTGCCACGCTGCGGGACGCCGTGAACGCGGACGAGATCGTGGTCACCACGATCACCCACGAGCATGCCGACCGGGTGCGATCCTACGAGTTGCTCGCCAAGGCCTGGGCTGACTTGGCCTGAGCCTCCTCGGCGCGCGAGCCACCGACCTCGCCGAACCTGGCCAAGGCCAGCGCGCCGGACACGGCGACCAGGAAGCCAAGGATGGCGACCGGGGTCCAGCCGTGTCTGGCGTGGTCGCCGAGCAGAACCACGCCGATCACCGAGGGTGGCACCGTCTCGGCGACCATCATCATCGCGGTGGGCACGACAACCCCGCCGCGTTGCAGAGCGGCCGTGAAGAACCAACTGGCCAGAATCCCGGAAATGATCACCGTGTAGGTCATGGGGTGGATCAGGATGCCGGGGAACGAAATCCTCGGGATCAGCCGGATCGCCAACCCGAACGCACCGAACTCCAGACCGCTGATCAGGCCCTGCGCCTCGCTGCGGGCCGGCTCGGGGAGCTGACCGGCGGCCCAGCCCAGCAACCCGAGCAGCAGCGTCGCGCCGAGCAGTGCCATCCGGAACCGCGGTCCGCCGTGCCCGGTGCCCTGGTCGGCCGCTGCCAGGCCAAGCATCGCCAGCCCGAAGCAGACCCCGAAGACGGCGGTCCACTCGATCCGCGACAGTGACATGCCGAACCACCGCGCGGCGCACAACGCGGTGACCGCGATACTCGCCGACAACGCGGCCTGCGCGAGGAACATCGGCAGCATGTGCACGGCGATGACCTGAGCGACCAGCCCGACGATGTTCAGGCCGAAGCTGGCCACGAACCATCCCTGGCGCAGCAGCCTGACCAGCAACATCGGGTCCATGCCGCGGCCGTTGTCGCTCGTCCTGCGAGCCGCCACCGCCTGCATCGCCGAAGCCACCCCGTGACATGCCGCCGCGAACAAGGCACAGAAAAGGCCTAGCAGCATGACCGCGAGCCTAGCGAGCCCGCGAACCTCTCGCGGAGGAACCCGGGAATTGGCGGCGCAGCGCGAGCCGGGCGGCGTGAAAACCGGCCATTCCGTGCACCCCCGGCCCGGGCGGGGTGGCCGCCGAACACAGGTAGATGGCCGGGTTCGGGGTGGCGTAGGGGCTGGCGGACAGGGTGGGGCGAAACAGCAGATGCAGGCCGTCGCCGCGACCACCGCCGATGTCCCCACCGACATAGTTCGCGTTGCGCGCGGCGAGCGTGGCGGGTGTGGTCACCGCTCGGCCGAGCACCAGGTCGCGGAAGCCGGGCGCGAATCGTTCGATGCGCGATTCGACGGCCGCGGCGAGAATTTCCGGATCGCCATTCCAGCCATTCGGGACGTGGGAATATGCCCAGAGGATATGCGAGCCGGCCGGAGCTCGGGACGGGTCGAACAGGGTGGGCTGGGCGATGATCAGAAACGGCTGAGGCGGCGCGGTCCCGGCGCGCACCGACTGCAGCGCCGCGTCGATGTCCGCGACCGTGGGTCCCAGGTGCACGGTGCCGGCCCGCCGGCACTCCGGCGCGGTCCACGGCACCGGTCCGGACAGCGCGTAGTCGAGCTTGAACACCGCCGGCCCGTGCCGGTAGCCGAGCAGCGCGCGCCGGTAGCCACGGGGGAGGTGGTCGCCGGCGATGCCGGCCAGCTCGCCCGGCGCGGTGTCGAACAGGTAGACCCGGGCCGGCGGCAGCGCGCCCAGCCGGTGCACGGGTTGGCCTGTCTCGATCCGCCCGCCCAGCGATCGCAGCATCGACGCGAGCGCGTCGGACAGTGCCTGCGCCCCGCCGCGTGCGAACGGCCAGCCCACGTCGTGCGCGGCCAGCGCGAACAGCAGCGCGGTCCCGGCGGTGGCCGGCGCGGACAGCGGCACGATGGAATGCGCGGCCATGCCGGCGAACAGGGCGCGGGCACGTTCGCCCTGGAAGCGGCCGATCAGCGCGGTCACCGGTTGGCCGCCGAGCAGCCCGAACCGGGCCAGCAGCGCCGGATGCCGGGGGAGACCGGCCAGCGGCGGTCGCAGCAGATCCTCGGTGAGCGCACTCCAGTGATGCCGGAACGGCCGCAACAGGCGCAGGTAGTGGGTGCCGTCCCGGTGGCCCAGCGACCGGGCGGTGTCCGCGATCGACCGACTCAGCGTGGCGGCGGAACCGTCGGCGAACGGGTGGGCGAGCGCGATGTCCGGGAACACCCAGTGCAGGCCGTGGTCGGCCAGCGGCAGGGCGCGCAGCGCGGGCGAGCCGGCGGCCAGCGGGTAGACCGTCGAGCAGACGTCGTGCCGGAAGCCGGGCAGGGTCAGTTCCTCGGTCTGCGCGCCGCCGCCGGCCACCTGTCCGGCCTCGTAGACGCGCACGTTCAGGCCCGCCTGGGCCAGGGTGATCGCCGCCGTCAGGCCGTTCGGGCCGGCGCCGACCACGATCGCGTCGAGATCGCTCACGTCGTCAGGACGCCTTCCGGGCGACCGTCCACTGCACCGGCCCGACCCGCCGGCTGATCGTCTCCTGGATGCCGAAATGGCCCAACGATCCGGCGATGTCGCGCTCGGCGAAGAAGTGCACGTCGAAGAACTGCCCGAGATAGCGGTTGGCCGTGTCGGCGGAGCCACCGAGCAGGGTCGGCACCATGATCGCGATCCGGCCGCCGGGCGCGAGAACCCTGACCATCTGGCGAATCACCTCGATCGGCCGGGGCATCAGCTGCAGCGCGGCCACGCAGGTGATCACCGTGATGGTGCCGTCGCGAAACGGCAGCCGGCTCGCGTCCGCGCGCAGGAACCCGACGTTCGGAGCGCTGTGCGAGCGGACCGCGCGGGACAGCATCGGCACGGACACGTCCAGTCCCAGGGCCAGGCCCTCGGCCCCCACCGAACGGCCGAGCGTGGCGGTCACCTCGCCTGGACCGCAGGCCACGTCCAGGGCGATGTCTCCCTCGCGTAGCCGTAACGGCGCCATCGGTACCCGCCACAGCGAGCCGAGACGCCGCCGGGCTACCGCCTGATACTGGTCGTAGAGCACCGAGCCGATGCCCGATTCCCACAGCCTCTGCAGCCTCAGCCGGATGATGTTGCCGTTGCCTTCGGTGTCCGCGTTGTCGGCGCTGTCGGCGCCGGTGTCGGGGTTCCATCCCGGGCCGAGCAGGTCGAGGTAGCCCTGCCGGCTGTCCAGCGGCCGGGCCACATCGTTCAGCAGCGGCAGCGCGCGGCTGAGAGCCTCCGGTAGCTGGTCGGTTCGATGATCGTGGGTGGTCATGTCGGCATCTTCTACGCCTTGATCGTGACGCGCACGTCCGAAACCCGGCGCGCCCGCGCGACCCAGCCGGCCTCCTGCTCGATGGCCGCGCGCACCCGGGCCGGCAGCGTCCCGAACGGGGTCACCTCGACCTCCACACCAGCCTTGCCGGCCTTGTGGACCCGCCAGATGCCGGCGATCTCGCCGTCCACCATGAGCGCGCCCGGATAACCGAGTACCGGCCAGAGGATCTTGTGTCTCGTCTTGTCCGGCAGCAGAAAGTCCCGGTCCCGGGCCTGAAGGTAGGGATCACCGGGCGCCAACAGCCGCACCAGACGCGGCTCGGGCGCGGCGCGCAGCGCGTCCACTCTTTCGGCCGGCAGCCAGGCCTTCCGGCCGTCGACGCGCACCTCGGTCAGCCCGTCCGCCGGCCAGGCCGGGCGGGCGGCTGTCTGGTTGGTGCCGAGGAACTTCGCGATCTCGGCGGGCGTGGCCGGGCCGAGCATCCGGAGGTAGTCGAGGACCAGGGCCTCCGTGCCGGCCGCCTTGTCCGGGACGCCCGGCCAGTCGGCCACCGGCAGGAAGGTCGCGACCTGCCCGGCGATCCGCAGGCGCATCCCGCCCGGCAGTCCGACCTGCTGCAACAGCCCGCCGGAGACATGCTGCGACTGACAGGACCGGCACCAGTAGGTCAGCGTGGGCGGGACGCGGGCGCTCACCCACTCGCTCAGTTCGCCCTTGCCGATGGGGTCAGTTCTGCCGGCGGAAATCCATTCGGTCGCCAGCTCGCGGACCGCGCCCGCGGTGCTGTCGAACGCCGACAGCCCCAGCTTGGCGCCCTCCCGGATCGCGCTGTTGGCGATCCGGGCGCGCGCGTCCGCGTCCGACAGTGGCCACAACGCCGACGCCAGCGCCGGCAGGGCGGCGTCACTGTGCAGATGCGGTGCCCCGCGCAGCGACCACACCAGGGACAGCCCGTTGGATGTGTTGTCCTCGGGCGCGGTGTCGTCGGGGACGATGTGCCGGGCGGCCAGCGCCACCGCCGCCGAGCCGTACGGGGTGTCCTGCACGCCAAGGGTGAGCGCCGCCAGCCCGGCCGCCGTGCCGTCACCGGCTTCGTCGAACTCCTGGGTGGACACCCGGTATGCCACGACCCTGGCCCGATCGACCTCGACCACCATGCCCCGACCCTAAGCCGCTGGTCTGACATTCGCGCTTGCCCGCGAAGATTGATCTGTGCAACCCTGATCGTTGTCTCGGTTACCGTGCGTGTTCTGGGGTCTGATGTGAGCGAGTTACGGATCGATTTTGGCGTTTTGAGTGATCTGGCGTCGTCGGTGTTGCGCCGGATTGACGGGGTGGAGGAATTGCTGTCCGAGGTGGATGGGCAGGTCAACACGTTGGCCGAATTGTGGCAGGGTGCGGCCGGTGAAGGGTTTCAGCGCACGATCGCCCGGTGGCGTGCGGCGGTGGAGGATCTACGGGATCGATTGGCGTTCGTGCACGAGTTTGTGACCACCGCGCATACCAATCACGTTCCGTTTCGATGATGACGGCGATTGACAACCGTAAACGGACATGGTCACTGCGGAAGTTGAGTCGGCTACGGGGTGTGTCTGAACTTATCAAGATCAACGAACGGGTGTTCGCGGCCGGGGGCCGCTCGGTGGTGTGTCATCGGGGATGGGGCAGACTGCCATCCGATGAATGAGACAGTGTTGGTGCTCGGTGGGCGCAGCGAGATCGGCTTGGCGGTCGCGAAACGGCTGGTCGAGCGGGGCGCGCAGACCGTCATCCTCGCGGCTCGGCGCAGCGACGACCTCGACCTCGAGGAGAAGACGCTCCGCGACGCTGGCGCGCTGACCGTCGAGCGCGTGGAGTTCGACGCGGACAAACTGGCAGGTCAGGGCGAGCTACTGGCCGACATCGCGAAGCGGCACGACAAGCTCGACACCGTCGTGGTCGCGTTCGGCATCCTGGGCAACCAGGCCCGGGCCGAGCGTGACGCCAAGCACGCGGTGTCGATCGTGCACACCGACTATCTCGCGCATGTCAGCGTGCTCACCCATCTCGCCGAGCTGCTGCGGGCGCAGGGCAGCGGCCAGATCGTGGTCTTTTCCTCCGTCGCCGGGATTCGGGTGCGGCGCGCGAACTACGTGTACGGCTCGGCCAAGGCGGGCCTGGACGGGTTCGCCTGCGGCCTGTCTGACGCGCTGGTCGGCAGCGGAGTGCACCTGCTGCTGGTGCGCCCGGGTTTCGTGATCGGCCGGATGACCGAGGGAATGTCCCCGGCGCCGTTCTCCAGCACCCCGGACCAGGTCGCGGACGCGACGGTGAACGCGCTGCGCCGCGGCCGCGACGTGGTCTGGGTGCCCTGGCAACTTCGGATCCTGTTCGCGATCATGCGAATCTTGCCGCGTTCTGTCTGGCGCCGCATGCCTCGTTAACCGCCATCGGCTACGCCGGATCTCAATCAACCGACGTCGATCAATACCTTGCCGACAATGTTCGACTCGACGGCGGCGTGTGCCTCGGCGGTCTGTTCCAGCGGGAAGCGGTGCAGCGGCAGACCGGCGTCCTCGCCGACGCGGAACGCGCCGGCCGCGACGGCGGCCGTGGCGGCCTCGATGCCGTGGGTTCTGGCGGCCGCCGGAATCGTGTAGAGCAGCACGAACTGGTACCGGGCGTTGACGGTCATCAGCGGACGGATGTTCAGTGTCACCGAGCCGTCACCGTCCGTCGCGTAGACGGCCATCGTGCCGTTTGGGGCGATGACGGCCTGGTCGAGTGCGGCGTTCCGGGACGGCGCGACCTCCACGATGATGTCCACGCCCCTCGGCGCGACATCGCGGATGGCTTCGGCGGCATCGTCGGTGCGGTAGTTGATGACATGCTGGGCGCCCGCCGCGTCGGCCAGCGTTGCCTTGGCCGCGCTGCTCACGGTGGTCAGCACGGTGGCCCCGGCCCAGCGGGCCAACTGGATCGCCGCGTTGCCGACCGCGCCGGCCCCGCCGGCGACCAACACGGTCCTGCCCGCCAGCGCACCGGGAGCGAGCTGGGTCGGGCCGCCCTCGGCGACCGTCAACGCGCGGTGCGCGGTCCGCGCGGGAACACCCAGATCGGCACCGACGTCGAAGGACACGCCGTCGGGCAGCGGCACGGCGTGGTGCTCCGGGATGACCAGGTATTCCTGCGCGGTGCCGTCGGCGCGCTGGTAGGCCGAGTCCCACAGCCACACCCGCTGGCCCACGCTCAGCCCGCGGACGTCCGAGCCGACGGCGTCCACCACACCCGAGCCGTCCTGGTTCGGAACCAGCTCGGTGCCGGCCGGCAGCGACGCCGTGGCGCCGGTGCGGGACTTCCAGTCGGTCGGGTTCACCGCGGACACCCTGACCCTGACCCGGACCTCGCCGCGCCCCGGCTCCGGAACGGGCCGGTCGTCAACCAGTCGGAGGACCCCGGGACCACCTGTTTCCGTGTACACGATCGCCTTCATGCCCAGTGTCATAGCATATGGACGATGTCTCCGCTTCGATTGGGAGGTCAGTATGGGGATCACGACCGAGTCCTGCGACCCGCGACGACCGATGCGCTCCGACGCGCGCCGCAACTACGAGCGCCTGGTGGCCATGGCCCGCGAGGTGTTCACCGAGCAGGGACCGGACGCTCCCCTCGATGAGATCGCCCGCCGCGCCGAGGTGGGCCCGGGCACGCTTTATCGGCACTTCCCGAACCGCGTGGCCCTGTTGGAGGCCGTGTTCCGGGACGAGATTGGCAGGCATGCCGACCGCGCCTACACGCTACTCAAGGAACGCGGGCCGGCGGACGCCCTCGCCGGATGGATACGTGAACAGGTCGGGCACGCGTCGAGCATCCGCGGCCTGGCCTCGGCGCTGCAGGCCGCCATGGACGAGGGCTCCGGCTGCTTCGCGCCCTGCACGACCAGGCTGTGCTGCGCGGCCGAGACCCTGCTGACGGCGGCGCGCGAGGTGGGCGCGGTGCGGGCCGACATCGACGCCGATGATCTGCTGCGGCTCGGCCATGCCATCGCGGCGGTCGCGGACGCGGCGCCGGAGAAGGCCGAGCGGCTGGTGTCGGTGCTGATCAGCGGCCTGCGGCCGGAGTGCCCCAGCGGACTGTTGCCGCAGCCGAGGCGCTGACCGAATCGGCGGAGTCACAAAGGGGACCGGGGGAGACCGCGCCGGAAGAATCCCGAACCCGGCGGAAATGTCGCGGGAACCGAGATAATCGGTTTACGTTGCCCACATGGCGGGACAATTGGTCTTTCTTTTCCTTCGTGTTGACATCGGTCCGACCCGATCCGGATAGTGGGTTGTCTGGTTTTCGTGTGAAAGCGCGAAAGATCGCGACCGAATGGGAGAATGGGCATGACCGCGACAGACGTGCGTCTGGAGATCCGTAGGGTCAGCGGCAGGATCGGCGCGGAGGTGATCGGTGTCGATCCGGGCGGTGAACTCGACGCGGACACCGTGGTCGCGCTCCGCGCCGCGCTCAACGAGCACAAGGCGCTGGTGTTCGACAATGTCGACCTCGACGAGACCAAGCAGGAGCGCTTCGCCCGCTACTTCGGCGAGCTGACCAGGGCACATCCGACCATCCCGGCACTGGACGGCCATCCAGCCATCCTGCGGGTGGACAGCAGGAAGGGACGGGCCAACCACTGGCACGCCGATGTCACGTTCGTGCTGAACCCGCCGCAGATCACCACCCTGCGCAGCGTCGTCATCCCGCCCTACGGCGGTGAGACGGCGATCGCCAACGCCGTGGCCGCCTACCGCGATCTGCCCGGTCCGCTGCGCGATTTCGCCGACAACCTGTGGGCCGTGCACACCAACGACTACGAGTACCTGGTCCCGCCGGAAAGTCTGGACGAGGAGGCCATCCGGCGCCGCGAGCAGTTCGTGTCCACGAAATTCGAGACGGCACATCCGGTGGTGCGAGTGCATCCGTTGACCGGCGAGCGCGTGCTGTTCGTGAGCAATTTCGCGCAGCGGATTGTCGGACTGTCCGTGCCCGATTCGCGTGACGTGCTGCGGTTGTTCCACAAGTACCTCAGCAAGCCGGAGAACATCCTGACCTGGCGCTGGTCGCCGAACCAGTTGGTAATCTTCGACAACCGGAGCACGGTGCACTACGCCGTCGACAACTGGGGCGACCAGCCCCGCCGCCTGCACCGCATCACGGTGGCCGGCGAGGTGCCGGTCGGCATCGACGGCAGGCACAGCTATTCGATCCGGGGCGACGCGTCCCCCTACACGCCGCTGCCGGACATCCCGGCTGCCGCCTGATCCGAGCCAGACTCTGGCCGATGACCCGGCCATTTCCCCACCCGCTCCGAGGCCGTGACAGCCGGCGGCCTCGGAGCGGTGACATCTGCCCAGTCGTGTCAGGGAAGCACGACGAGACGCCGGCCGTGCGAATCCGTTCGCCGCCAGGCGGTCTCGATGTCGCTCAGCGGGACCTTCTCCACGTCGAAGGTGAGCTCGCCGGACCTCGTCCACGCCACGATCTGTCCGTATACCTCGCCCATCGTCTCCGCGTTCAGCCCCTTGGCCGCGCCGTAGATCTCCACGCCGGAGGTGCGCAGGCTCTCCGCCTCCAGCGACAGTGTGGTCCCGGCCGACTGGCCGATCTGGATGAGCCGGGTCGGCTTCGGGAACGCGAACGTGTCCGGAACCAGCGTCCGCAGCAGGATCTCGGTCGGGCGGCTCCACAGGTAGTCCGCGACGATGTCGTAGCCGTCGCCCCTGGCCTCCGTGAACGCGCGCGCCAGATCATCGTCGGACACCGCGGTATTGATCACGGTGTCGGCGCCCAGTTCCCGGACCTCGCGCAACTGAGCATCGTCGCGCCCGGTCGCGACGATCCGTCCGGCGCCGAGCAGCCGGGCCACCTTGACCGCGAGTCGTCCGGCGACCCCGGTGGCACCCTGCACGAGCACGATCTCGCCGGGCCGGAATCCGGCCGCCGTCCTGATGGACATGCCGGTGATGGCGGTGCCCAGCACCGGCGCGATCGCCGGATCGATGCCCTTCGGGATCGGCATGACGGCGTTACTCGGCACCACCGTCTTCTCGGCGAGCGCGCCGTAGGGCAGGCGGGGATTGCCGAACCCGACCAGCGTGCCGTCCGGTAGCGAGCCGATGCCGTCGAAGGCGGGGATCGCCGGCAGCTGGGACGTGAATCGCGCGCTCGCGTAGTGCGTGCCGGCCGCGAACGCCTTGTCGACGTTCTCGACGGCGACGGCCTTCACGTCGATGATCACCTCGCCGTCGCCGGCCACCGGGTCGGGGAAGTCCTCATACCTGGGAACGCCGCCGATCTCGTGTAGGACCGCTGCCTTCATCGGATCTCCTCGCTTCGCCGTCGACTGACGGACTCTCTATCAGTGATAGGGGGAATCTATCACTGATAGAGTTGCTCGCGGAGGTTGAGTCTGTGGCACTGGACAGGCAACGGATCGTCACCGAGGCCGTCGCGTTGCTGGACGAGGGCGGCCTGGAGGGTGTGACGCTGCGCAAGCTGGCGGCGCGGCTGGGTGTCCAGCAGCCCACCCTCTACTGGCACTTCTCCAACAAGGCCGCGCTGATCACGGCGATCGCCGAGGCGATCCTGGCCGAGGGGTTTCCCGAGCTGACGCCGCCCAGACCCGACGAACCCTGGCAGGACTGGCTGATCGAGCTGGCGCAGCGGCTGCGCCGGGCGCTACTGGCTCATCCGGACGGCGCCAGGATCGTGTCGTTGTCCCAGCTCTCCCTCAAGATGGCCGCGATCTCCGAACTGGCGATGAGCAGTCTGGTGGCACACGGGGTTCCGCTGCGGCGCGCCCGGATGATCGTCCTGACGATGCAGCACCACACCGTCGGCTACGTTCTCGAGGAACAGGCGCCGCGGCCGGACGCGGCGGCGCTGAAGGGCTTCGACATGGCCGGGTTCGGCCAGAGTCATCCGACGATGATGACCGCCATCACCGAGTACTTCGAGCCGGGCCGCACCGTCAACGACCTGTTCCGCGACTGCCTAGATGTGATCATGGAAGGCGCCGGAAGGAACCTGGGCGGCGGGCGACGCGTTTGATCAGGCGTGGGTCTCATACTCGCGTGGAGCATCCCGACCAGCGTGTTGGTGCTGGTCGCGGTCGGCTATGCGGAGATGATGCTGCGCCGCCGCCGGCATCGCTCGGGCGCGCCCTTGACCGCGACGTACATCGATGAGTTCACGGCCATGTTCTATGGGACAAAACGGGCGGAGCTGGAGCACCGGGACTCCCAGTCGATGATGCGTGACGAGGACGCGCAGGGCGCGCGGGCACGGGTCGGCATCGATCTGGACACCGGAACGGTTGTCCTCAACCCATCATCGGTGGACGACGGAAAGCTATCGTAACTGGGCGTGTCGTCCGGTCGCTGCGGGTATCCGACCAGCCGATCGCCTACGCTGCCTAGGACACGCCCCAACAGGAGCGTGCTGTGGACCGAGTGGAGGACCGGCATGCGGGTTTGGCCGGGGAGGGCGTATCCGCTGGGCGCCACCTATGACGGCACCGGAACGAACTTCGCGGTGTTCTCCGAGGTGGCCAAGGCGGTTCAGCTGTGTCTCGTCGACGAGAACGGCGCGGAAGAAGCGGTCAACCTCGACGAGGTGGATGGCTTCGTGTGGCACGGCTACCTGCCCAACGTGGGGCCGGGGCAGCGGTACGGCTACCGGGTCTACGGACCCTGGGATCCACGGCAGGGCGAGCGGTGCAATGAGCACCAGCTGTTGCTCGATCCCTACGCGAAGGCCGTGGTGGGCGGGCTGGACTGGGATCCCTCCGTGTTCGGGTACCAGTTCGGCGAGCCGGAGACCCGCGCCGACGGCGACTCGGCCGGGCATGTACCGATCGCGGTGGTCACCAACCCGTTCTTCGACTGGGCCAACGACCGCCCGCCGCGCATCCCGTACCACCAGACGGTGATCTACGAGGCGCATGTCCGCGGCCTGACCATGTCGCATCCCCGGGTGCCCGAAACGCTGCGCGGCACCTACGCGGGCCTGGCGCATCCGGCGGTCATCGAGCATCTGCGCCGGCTCGGCGTCACGACGATCGAACTGATGCCGGTGCATCAGTTCGTCAGCGAACATCACCTGATCGAGCGCGGCCTCACCAACTACTGGGGCTACAACACGCTCGCGTTCTTCGCCCCGCACGCGGCCTACTCCTCGCGGCCCGGCGCGGGCGAGCAGGTGCCGGAGTTCAAGGGCATGGTGCGGGCGCTGCACGCCGAGGGCATCGAGGTGATCCTCGACGTCGTCTACAACCACACCGCCGAGGGCAACCATCTCGGCCCCTCGTTGTCCATGCGCGGCCTGGACAACGAGTCGTACTACCGGCTGGTCGAGGACGACCAGCGGTACTACATGGACTACACGGGCACCGGCAACTCGCTGAACATGCGTAACCCACACACGCTGCAGCTGGTCATGGACTCGTTGCGGTACTGGGTCACCGAGATGCATGTGGACGGTTTCCGGTTCGACCTCGCCGCCACTCTGGCCCGCGAGTTCTACGACGTGGATCGGCTGAGCGCGTTCTTCGACATAGTCCAGCAGGACCCGGTGGTCAGCCAGGTCAAGCTGATCGCCGAGCCATGGGACGTCGGTCCCGGTGGCTACCAGGTGGGCAACTTCCCGTCATTGTGGACGGAGTGGAACGGCAGGTTCCGGGACACCGTCCGGGATTTCTGGCGCGGCAGCCCCGGCACGCTCGGCGAGTTCGCCTCCCGGCTGACGGGTTCCAGTGACCTGTACCAGGATGATGGCCGCCGGCCGTTCGCGTCGATCAACTTCGTCACCGCGCACGACGGCTTCACCCTCACCGATCTGGTGTCCTACAACAACAAGCACAACGAGGCCAACGGCGAGGACAACCGCGACGGCGCCGACGACAACCGCTCATGGAACTGTGGCGTCGAGGGACCAACCGACGACAGCGCGGTCGTTGACCTGCGTGGCCGGCAGCGCCGTAACCTGCTCGCCACCCTGTTGCTGTCGCAGGGCGTGCCGATGGTGCTGCACGGCGACGAGCTGGGGCGCACCCAGCACGGCAACAACAATTCGTACTGTCAGGACAGTGATGTGTCCTGGTTGGACTGGAAGGCGGCCGGCAAGGAGTCCGACCTGCAGACGTTCACCAGCAAGATGATCGCCTTCCGGCGGGCCCACCCGGTGTTCCGGCGGCGGCGGTTCTTCGAGGGCCGGCCCACCAGCCGTGAATCCGAGGTGCACGACCAGATCCACGACATCGCCTGGTTCACGCCGATGGGCCGGGAGATGACCGAACAGGACTGGGAGGTCCAGTTCGGACGGGCGATCGCGGTGTACCTCAACGGCACCGGCATCGCGGAGCGGGACGAGTATGGCGAGCCGGTGGTGGACGACTCGTTCCTGTTGTGCTTCAACGCGCACTACGAGGACATCGAGTTCACCGTGCCAGCCGACGAGTATGCCCGGGAGTGGGCGGTGGTGGTGGACACCACGGACGGCACCGTGGTGGTCGGGTCGACAACCCGGCCGGACGGCGACCCGGCCGACGGGTACGGCGCGGAGCCGATCGAACTGGCCGACGCGCACACGGTGATGGCGAATGACACGATCACCGTGACATCCCGATCGCTGCTGGTTCTACAGAGGCTGCCGTGACGACAACGCCGGGCTCCACCTACCGAGTGCAGATGCGAGCAGGCTTCACCTTCGATGATCTGTCAGTCGTTGCCGACTACCTCGCCGCCCTCGGTGTGTCCGCCGTCTACACGTCGCCGTTGTTGCAGGCCGCTCCCGGGTCGACGCACGGCTACGACGTGGTCGATCCCGGCCGGGCCAGCGACGAGCTCGGCGGCGAGGAGGGCCGGCAGCGGCTGGTCCGGCGGCTGCGCGAACTGGGCCTCGGCCTGGTCGTGGACATCGTGCCCAACCATCTCGACGTGTCCGATCCCGTCGCCAACCGCTGGTGGTGGGACGTGCTGGAACACGGCCGGGCGTCGGAGTTCGCGCACTTCTTCGACATCGACTGGGACGCCGGTCCACTACTGCTGCCGATGCTGCCGGACGAGGGCGATCCGCTCACCGAGCTGAAGATCGACGAGGACGAGCTGCTGTGGCGGGACCTGCGGTTTCCGACCGCGGACGGCACGCTGGGAGGCTCGCCCAACGACGTGCACGCGCGGCAGCACTACCGGCTGGTGTCCTGGCGGCTGGCCTCCTACTCGCTGACCTACCGGCGGTTCTTCGACGTCAGCAACCTGGCCGGGGTGCGGGTCGAGGACCCGGAGGTGTTCGACGCCACGCACGCGGAGGTGCTGCGCTGGGTGCGGGCCGGCGAGGTGGACGGGCTGCGCGTCGACCACGTCGACGGACTGACCGATCCGGGTGGCTACCTGCGCCGGCTGCGCGTGGCCGCGCCGGACGTGTGGCTGGTGGTGGAGAAGATCCTGGCGGCCGGCGAGTCACTGCCGCCGAGTTGGCCGGTGCACGGCACCACCGGTTACGAGGCGATCCGCGAGATCGGCGGGGTTTTCCTGGACCCGGCGGGCGAGCTCGGCCTGACCGCGCTGGCCACCGAGCTGTGTGGTGAGCAGGACGTCACGGACCTGGAACGCTGGTGCCGGCGGCTGGTGGCGGCCACCTCGCTGCGGTCCGAGGCCAACCGGATCGCACGGGTGCTCACCGAGGCCCGCCTCGACATTGACGAGGAACCGGCGGTGGCGGCCGTCACCGAACTGCTGGCGTCCTTTCCGGTGTATCGGAGCTACCTGCCGGACGGCCGGTGGGCGCTGCACCGGGCACTGGCCACCGCGCGCGGCGCGCGACCGGAACTGGCCGAGGCGCTGGACGCGATCGGCGCGGCCATGGCGGCCGACCCGGAGTGTGAGCTGGCGGACCGCGTGCAGCAGACCTCGGGCATGGTGATGGCCAAGGGCGTCGAGGACACCGCCTGCTACCGCTACCCGAGGCTGGTGGCGCTCAACGAGGTCGGCGGTGATCTGCACCGCTTCGGCCTGTCGGTGGCCGAGTTCCACGCCGCCGCACTGGCACGCGAGGCGGGCTGGCCGGCCACCATGACCACACTGTCCACTCACGACACCAAGCGCTGCGAGGACATCCGGGCCCGGCTGGCGGTGCTGGCCGAACTGCCCGGCGAGTTCGCGGAGCTGGTACACGCGCTGCACGCCCGGCATCCGCTGCCGGAGCCGACGATCGAGCTGCTCGGCTGGCAGACCCTGGTGGGCGCGTGGCCGATCGGTGTCGACCGGCTCACCGAGTACCTGCTGAAGGCCGCGCGAGAGGCGAAGCTGCGAACCAGCTGGACCGAACAGGACCTCGAGTTCGAGAACATTCTGGGCGCCTGGTGCGGGGGAGTGCTCGACGATCCGGACTCCGCCGGCCCGCTGGCCGCTTTCGTCGGCCGGATCAGGGCGGCCGGCCGGTCCAACTCGCTCGGCCAGAAACTGGTGCAACTGGTCGGCCCGGGCGTGCCCGACGTGTACCAGGGCAGCGAGCTGTGGTCCGACTCGCTGGTCGACCCGGACAACCGGCGGCCGGTGGACTACGCGGTCCGCCGTGAGCTGTTGGACCGGCTCAACGGCGGTTGGCTGCCGCCGGTTGACGAGAGTGGCGCGGTCAAGCTGCTGGTCGTGCACCGCGCCCTGACGCTGCGCCGCGATCGGCCCGAGCTGTTCGACGGCTACCTGCCGCTGCACGCGGAGGGCCCGGCCGCCGAGCATGTGCTGGCCTTCGCGCGCGGTGACCGGCGGGGCACGGGAGGGCATGTGGTGGCCGTGGCCACCCGGCTGCCGATCGGCCTGGCGCGCGCCGACGGTTGGCGGGACACCGTGCTGCCACTCCCGGACGGGTCACTGCGGGGCGCGGGCTGGACGGATGTGCTGACCGGCGCACGCCACGACGGCCGGCATGTCGAGCTGGCCAAGGCACTGGCCCGGTACCCGGTGGCGCTGCTGGTCGAGGACGGCGAGTGACCGAATTCTCGGTGTGGGCGCCGGTGGCCCGGCGTGTCGTCGTGCGCGTGAACGGCACCGATCACCCGATGACCCGCTGCGCGAACGACTGGTGGCGTGCCGATGTGACCGGCCCCGAGACACCCGAGGTCGACTACGCCTTCCTGCTCGACGACGATCCGACGCCGCTGCCCGACCCACGGTCACGGCGGCAGCCGCACGGCGTGCACGGCCCGTCCCGGCGCTACGACCACGGCGCCTACCGCTGGTCGGACCGGGCGTGGACGGGCCGGCAACTGGCCGGCGGGGTGGTCTACGAACTGCACCCGGGCACGTTCACCGAGGCGGGCACGCTCGACGCGGCGATCGAGAGGCTGGACCACCTGGTCGACCTGGGCATCGACTTCGTGGAGCTGATGCCGGTCAACGCGTTCGACGGCACCGCGGGCTGGGGCTACGACGGCGTGCTCTGGTACGCCGTGCACGAACCCTACGGCGGGCCGACCGCGCTGAAACGGTTCGTGGACGCCTGCCATCGGCGCGGTCTCGCCGTGCTACTGGACGTCGTCTACAACCATCTCGGCCCATCCGGCGCCTATCTCGACCGGTTCGGGCCGTACTTCCACGGCAGCAACCAGTGGGGGCCGATGCTCAACCTGGACGGGCCGGGCTCGGACGAGGTGCGCCGTTACGCCGTGGACAACGCGCTGAGCTGGCTGCGTGACTTCCACGTCGACGGGTTACGGCTGGACGCCGTGCACGCGCTGCGCGACCACTCCGCCGTGCACCTGCTGGAGCAGTTGTCCGTCGAGGTGGACGCGCTGGCCACGCATCTGGGCCGGCCACTGTCCCTGATCGCCGAGTCGGACCTCAACGACCCGCGGCTGGTGACCGCTCGGGAGGCTGGCGGCTACGGCCTGACCGCGCAGTGGGACGACGACATCCACCACTGCCTGCACACCGCGATCACCGGCGAGCGGCAGGGCTACTACGCGGACTTCGGCTCGCTGACCGCGCTGGCGAACACCCTGCGCGAGGTGTACTTCCACGCCGGCACCTGGTCGTCGTTCCGGGGCCACACCCATGGCCGCCCGGTCGACACCCACCGGCTGCCCGGCCACCGGTTTCTCGCGTATCTGCAGAACCATGACCAGGTCGGCAACCGGGCCACCGGCGACCGGATCTCGACGCTCGTGTCGCCCGGCCTGCTCGGCTGCGCCGCGGCGATCGTGCTGTGCGGTCCGTACACGCCGCTGATCTTCATGGGGGAGGAGTGGGGAACCCGCGCGCCCTGGCAGTTCTTCGCGTCGTTCCCCGATCCGGCGCTCGCGCGGGCGGTGCGCGACGGCCGGCGCACCGAGTTCGCCCAGCATGGCTGGGGATCGGCGGAGGTGCCCGATCCGATCAGCCCGGAAACCGTGCGCCGGTCCACATTGCGCTGGTCCGAACTGGATGATCCGGAACACCGGGAGATGCTGGCGCTGTACCGGAATCTGCTGGCGCTGCGCCGGCGCTTCCCGGAGTTGAGCGACCCTCGGATTGACCTGCTCGGGGTCGATGTGGACGAACAGCGGCGCTGGCTGGTGCTGCGCCGGGGAGCGCTGCGGGTGGTGTGCAACCTGGCGGCCGAGCCGCGGGAGATCCCGCTGGACATCCCGGCCGGCGAGGTGCTGCTGGCCAACGGAACGCGGCCGCCGTCATTCGACGAGGGACCGACCACGGTCACCCTGGCGGCCGAATCGTTCGTAGTGCTGTCAAGGTAGTCTTGAATATGGCCGAAGCGCTTGATATGGCCGGGGAACTGGATGTTGACGAGATCGCCCGGACCCTGATGGTAGGCATCAGCCTGGCGTCGCGCCGGATGCGCCAGCTCCGGCTGAACGACGAGGTGACCCCACCGGAGATCTCGGCTCTGGCCCGGTTGGATCGTGGTGGCCCCACCACGTCCAGCGCACTGGCCAAACAGGAACAGATCAGTCCGCAATCGATGGGCGCGACCCTCGCCGGGCTGGAGGCGCGTGGTCTCGTCGCTCGGCATCCCGATCCCGATGATGGCCGCCGGGTGATTCTTTCTCTGACCGACGCCGGGCGGAATGTGCTGCGGAACCGGCGGACCGCGAAGGTCGAAACGCTGGCCAAGGCGCTGTCCGGCGGATTCAGCGAGACGGAACTGGCCCGATTGAAGGTGGCCGCGCCACTGATTGAGCGCTTGGCCCAGCGCATCTGACTTTCTAAGAACGGCTGCCAGGATTCGGCACAAACCGCGATGTCAACATGGGCACGTGCATAAGGCGAGTCGTCCAGCCGGGTATCTGTTGTCAGCGTTGTCCCTGGTCCCAGCGTTGTTGGTAACCGGATGGTTGATCGTCGCGGTGCCGTTGGTCGTCGTCGGCCAATTCCGGCCCGCCACCGTCGCGCCACTCGCCGCGATCGCCTGCGTCGTGCTCGTCCCGCTCGGCCTGGCCCTGCTGCGCCATCCCGCCGCTCATATCAGAACGCCCTGGTGGCCGGTGATCCTCACGGTGCTCATCGGGGTCGGGTTCGCGGTGTTCGCCGCCGTCACGCACAGCGAGAACATCATCCTGCGTCGCGATCCGGGCGCCTACGCGCAGATGGGCTACTGGTACGCCTTCCACCCCACCTGGAGCATCCCGGCGCCGCTGTCGGCGTTCGGCCCGAACCCCGGCCAGCTCGGCTTCGGCAGCCTCGGCTTCAACCAGGTCGACAACACGATCGTCGGCCAGTTCATGACCGGTTGGCCGACCATGCTGGCCGCCGGCTACTGGGTGAGCGGCTGGTCCGGCCTGCTGATCCTGCCGGCCATCATCGGCGGCTGCGCGATCGTGGCGGTCGGCGGGCTGGTCGCCCGGCTGATGGGCGCGAAATGGGCGCCGCTGGGCGCGCTGTTCACCGCCTTCACCTGGCCGGTGCTGTGGGCATCCCAGACCACGCTGTCCGAGCCGGTCGCGATGCTGCTACTGGCCAGCGCGATCTGCCTGGCCATCGACTGGCTGGTGGTGACGGCGGATCCGGTGACCGACCCACGGCTGCGGCACCGCGTGTGGCTGCACGCGTTCGCGGCCGGGCTGGTGTTGGGCGCCGGCGAGCTGGTGCGGCTGGACATCGGCGTCGACGCGGCGCTGATGCTGCCGGCGCTGGGCTGGCTGTGGGTGCGGCGCCGGCCGGGGGTGTGGGCGTACCTGATCGGCCTGCTGCTGGGTGGCGCGCTCGGCGCGCTGGACGGCCTGGTGGCGACCAGGCCATACATCGGGATCAACATCTCATCGGTGCGTGTGCTGGTCGCGCTGGTGGTGGCGGCGGTGCTGGTCACCGCGGTAGTGGCGGTCGTGCTGCGCCGGTTGCACCGACCGGTGCGGGAACAACGCTGGTGGCGGCCGGTTCCGGCGATCGGCGCGGCGCTGGTCGGGATCATCGGGGTGCTGCTGTTGATCCGGCCGTTCGTGCTGATCGACCACTCCACGACCGATCCGAACATCCGCGACTACACCGGCGTGCTGCAGCAGATCAACAGCCTGCCGGTGGACGGCACCCGCGGTTACGCCGAGCAGAGCCTGATCTGGGTGTCCTGGTACATCGGCTGGCCAGCGGCCATCGCCGCGTTCGTGGCGGCGGCGATGCTGGTCTGGCGAACCTGCAACGGGCGAGACAAGCGCTGGATTCCGGTGCTCCTGGTGTACGCGGGTTCCGCGCTGCTCACCCTCATCCACCCGGGAATCACCCCCGACCACCCGTTCGCCGACCGCCGGCTGGTGGTCGAGGTGCTGCCGGGCATGATCCTGCTGGCCACCTGGGCGATGGTCGAGGCGTTCCGCTGGCTGCGGGGTGTCGCCGCGCGCGCCACCGGTGGCTGGCCCCGCCGGTGGCCGCGGATCGCGATGGCGGTGCTGTTGCTCGCCTATCTGGTGTCGATGGGAATCGTTACCGTTCCGATGTCCACAAAGCGCACCTACATCGGCGAGATCGCGATCAGCGACCAGGTTTGTCGTGCGCTACCGGCGAATGCGTCAGTCGTGATGTCGGACACTTTGTGGATGCCCACTATTCGCGCGCAATGTGGCCTACCCGCAACACAACTGATACAAATGACCCCGGACGCCGTGGCGCAGGTGACGGCGAGTATCCGCGCGGTGGGTCGGACACCGGTGTTCGTGGCGCTCGACCCGGGCCCGCTGATGGACGGGGGCCTGGTCCCGCAGCAGGTCTTCCACGACGTGACCATGCAGGATGAGCAGGTTCTGATGCAGCGGCCGGGCAACACCAGCACGCTGGATCTGCAGTTCTGGATGGCCACTCCGTGACGATTCCTGGCAGATCTGCCAAGCGATTCTTAAGGAGTTCGTAGATTCTCTTCCGGGCGTGGGCGATAGCCTCCACTGTCGAGTGGATTACCCTTCACTCGGGGGTGGATTACTCAGACAGGAGTCAGGAACGGATGCTCGTCAGTCCGCAACAATCAGTCGCGCCGTATCTGGCTTTGCCGGATACCCAGGCGGCAGCCGCTGAGCAGGAGGGGCCGCGGCCGCATGTGTCGATCGTGCTTCCCTGCTACAACGAGGAGCAGCACGTCAGGCTGGAACTCGAACGGATCAGCACGGCGATGGACGCCAGCGGATACGACTACGAGTTGGTGGCCATCGACGACTCCTCGACTGACCTCACCCTTGAGGCACTGCGGAAGGCCGAAGTGGACTTCCCGCACCTGAAGGTGGTCGCGTTCCGGCGCAACGGTGGAACCGGAACGGTTCGCAGGATCGGCACCCAGTTGTCCCGCGGCGAGATCGTCGTGTGGACGGACGCCGACATGTCCTATCCGAACGAGCGCATCCCGGAGTTGGTGCGCCTACTGGACGAGGACCCCAGCATCGATCAGGTTGTGGGGGCCCGAAAGACCGAGGAGGGCAGCTACAAGGCGCTGCGCATCCCGGCGAAGTGGGCGATCCGTAAGATCGCCGAATCGTTGACAGGCCAGAAGATTCCGGATCTGAACTCGGGCATGCGGGCGTTCCGCCGCGAGGTCTCGCTGCCCTACCTGCGGCTGCTGCCGCCCGGATTCTCCTGCGTCACAACGATCACGATGGCGTTCCTGTCGAACCAGCATGACATCTACTACATGCCGATCGACTACGCGAAGCGGGCCGGCAAGTCCAAGTTCCGCTTCGTCAAGGACGCCTACCGCTACATCCTGCAGGTACTGCGGATGGTGATGTACTTCAACCCGCTCAAGGCGATGATGCCGTTGGCACTGACGCTGGTCGGGTTGGGCGTCGCCAAGGGGATCGCGGACCTCGTGCTGCACCCCTGGCGGGTGGCCACCGACACCGTGCTGATCTTCCTCACCGGACTGATCATCGGGACGATGGCACTGCTCGCCGACCTGATCGTGCGGTCCCGAGCAGATTAGCCAGCAGCGGGGCCACCACGTGTTCGGGCGCGAACTCCCGCGTCGCGAGATCGTGCGCGGCCTTCCGCATCCGGCGCAGCTCGGCACGGTCGCCGGCCAACCCTCGCAGGGCATCCGCGAGTGCATCGGGATCGCCCGGCGGGACCAGGACGGCGGCCGCGCCGAGCATGCGCCGTTGCGGCGGGGTGTCCGAGGTGACGATCGCGCAGCCGGCCGCCGCGCCCTGGAAGACCTTGTTCGGCACGACCCGCAGAGCCTTCGGGCCGGTGCCGAAAATCCCCAGACAGACGTCGTGATCGGCGACCAGCGCGGGCAGTTTCTCGGCCGGCACCCAGTCCAACCAGGTAATGCCGCGTTCCGCGTCGGTGTTGGCGAGACCGGGGGAGCCGGCGGAGGTCGTGTTCGCAGCGCCGGCGGCGGCTCGGGTCGCGGCCTCGTCCTGACCGTGTCCGATCATGGTGACCTCGACCGGCTCGCCGGCCAGCCGGCTCAGCGCCGCACCGATCACCGGCGCTCCCTGCAATGGCGTGTAGAGACCGAAGAACACCACCCGCAGCGGTCGGCCATGGGAGTCGCTGGTGTCGGTGGTGCTGTCGGGCGTGAACCAGCCGTGCGGTGCGCCGACCGGCAGCACGACACCGCGATCCCGGTGCCGGTCGGGCAGGGCCGCGAGGTGTTCGGCGGTGTCCACCAGCACGATGTCGGCGGTGCGCAGGGCGGCCGAGTCGATCAACCGCAGCAGCACGCCACGCGGTCCACCGCCGAGGCCGCGGTCACGGCCGGTGTCACTGGCACCGACCAGGTGGTCCAGCACGATCGGCACCCGAGGAAACAGCAGTCGAGCCAGATGGACGTCGAAATGACCGAGATAGCCGACCAGAACCGCGTCCGGGCGCTCGGAGCCGCGCCAGAACCGGCGGGCCGCCCAGGCCAGTCCCGTCCAGCAGTGGATGATCCGCAGCAGCAACAGGGGCAGCCGCCATGGCTTGGCGAGGATGCCGACCCGGGCCGCGGTGGACAGGCCGAGCGGTCGGTCGCACTCGGGGACGTCGACCCCGTGGGCGCGCAGGCCCTCGGCGAGGGTCGCCACCCGGGGGTGCATGGCCGTGTCATAGGTGCCGAACAACAGGACGCGCATGATGGCGTGACCCTAACGTGCCAGCGGGCCGGGGCGCCCGACCGGCCCACGGGCCCGTACGCTGGCGGCATGTCCGCCCGCGTCGCTTCTGTGGTCGCCTTTCTCCGGAAGGCACTGACCAGCCGGGCGTTCAGAGTGATCTTCCTGCTGGCCACCCTGGGGTTTGGTGGCTACGCGGTGGCCGGGGAATGGTCGGACGTGCGCGCGGCGCTGGGCGACCTCGGACCGCTGCCGCTGATCGGTGCCCTGGTCGCCGCGCTGCTGGCCGCCGTCGCGGCGATGCTGGTGTTCCGCGTGTTGCTGGCCTCACTGGGTTCGCCGCTGCGGTCCACGGTGGCCGCGCGGATCGTGTTCATTGGACAACTCGGCAAGTACCTGCCCGGCTCGATCTGGCCGGTGCTCGCGCAGATGGAGCTGGCCAGCGCGCATCAGGTGCCGCGCCGCCGGTCCGCCACCGCGTCGGTGCTGGCGCTGCTCGTGTCGCTACTCGGCGGCCTGCTCACCGCGCTGGTGACACTGCCGTTCGTGGCCGGTGCCGGCAGGGAGTACTGGTGGGCGCTGCTGGCCGTGCCGGTGCTGCTGGTGTGCCTGCATCCGCGGGTGCTGAACCCGGTGCTCGGCCGGCTGCTGCGGCTGGCCCGCCGGCCGGCGCTGGAACACCCGCTGACCGGCCGCGCGGTCGCCGCCGCGACCGGCTGGTCGGTGGTGTCCTGGCTGTTCTACGGCCTGCAGATGTGGCTGCTCGCGCTGCCGCTGGGTGGCCTGGACGGGCGGTTGGTGCTACTGGCGGTCGGCGGGTTCGCGTTCGCGTGGAGCGTGGGGTTCCTGGTGATCCCGGCGCCGGCCGGGGCC
>DASVLX010000232.1:0-5415 GCA_036384655.1 Pseudonocardiaceae bacterium | reverse complement strand
TTCGCCCGCCGCACCGGTGCCGATCCCGACGACGCGCTGGTCATCCGGCCCGCGTTCTGGGCCCCGGTGCTGGACGCCAGCCACGACGACCTGCTCGACCGGATCGGCGGCCGGGACGCGACCTGGTTCTTCCGCCGGCTGAGCAGGTGGGCGACGTCGACGGACGCGGGCTCGGCCGCGGCGATGATGGCGCTGGTGGTCAGCGGGCTGATCCGGCAACTGCCCTGGGCGAGGTCCTTCCACTTCCCCACGCTGCGCTGGATCATGGTGCACTACGTGGGCGACGCGGTGGCCTACCAGATCAACGCCAGCGATCGCACGCTCTACGACGCGGTGCACGCCGTCATCGCCGAGACCCTGTCGGAACTGGCCGAGGAAGCCGGCCCGGACGCGCCGCTGTGCGTGATCGCGCACAGCCTGGGCACGGTCGTGGCCAGCAACTTCTTCTACGACCTGGAGGTCGAGGCCGGCTGCTACGGCGCACCCCGGGCCATGCTGGGTAAGCGGACCAACGACAGGCTGGGCGCCAGCCCGATGGAACGCGGCGAGACGCTCAGCGACCTGTACACGCTGGGCAGCCCGATGGCGCTGTGGGCCGGGCGGCTGCCGGACTACGGCACCCCGCTGATCGTGCCGCATCCCAAGGCGGCACAACACAATCCGCGGGTGTCGGGCGAGTGGGTGAACTACCTCGACCACGACGACCTGGTCGGAACCCCGCTGAAACGGCTCAACGAGGCGTATGACGCGCAGGTCACCGAGGACTGCCAGGTGTCGGTCGGACCGTGGTGGCTGAGCTGGACGCCGCTGGCCCATCCCTGGTACTGGAACGACCGCTCGGTGATCGAGCCGATCGCCACCACCCTGGCCCACGCCTGGCACGCGATGCGGAGGTGACGATATGCGGCAGCGATATGACGCGCTGGTGATCGGCACCGGGTTCGGTGGTTCGGTCGCGGCCTGCCGGCTGGCGCAGGCCGGACTGAGCGTCGGAATCCTGGAGCGCGGCCGCCGCTACGGTCTCGGCGAGTTCCCTCGGGACTGGTCGGATCCGGCCAAGGGCTGGCTGTGGCAACACGAACAGGGCCTGTACGACGTCCGGCCGGTCAACGAGATGACCATCGTGCAGGGCGCCGCCTACGGCGGTGGCTCGCACCTGTACGCGAACGTCCACCTGCGCATGCCGGCCGACGGGTTCGCCACCGGCTGGCCGGCCGGATACCGGCGCACCACGCTCGATCCGTACTACGACCTGGTCGCCTACATGCTGGACCTCACGGCGATCGGTGAGGATCAGCCGCTCGGCGTGCCGATGAAAACCCTGCGGATGGAGAAGGTCGCGGCCGATCTGGGCAGGTCGGAGCAGTTCTGCCGGCCGACGCTCGCGGTCAACTTCGCCGACCCGGACCGGTTGCGCCCCAACAGGTTCGGTGTCCGGCAGTACGGCTGCCGGCACTGCGGCGAATGCGATATCGGCTGCAACTACCAGGCCAAGAACACCCTGGATCTCAGCTACCTCGCGGTGGCCGAGCAACACGGAGCCGAGGTGGGCACGCGCTGCGAGGTCACCCGGATCGACCCCATCGCGGACGGCTACCGGGTCACCTTCACCGACCACGAGGCCGGCGGCGAACGAACCGTCGAGGCGCGGACGGTGGTGCTCGGCGCGGGTGCCGTGAACACCACCGAACTGTTGTTGCGCTGCCGGGACCAGTTCCACAGCCTGCCGGGCCTGTCCCCCATGCTCGGTCACGGGTACTCGGGCAACGGTGATTTCCTGGCCTTCGCGGTGGACACCGGGCAACCGTGGGACCCGTGGGCCGGCCCAACCATCACCACCGGCATCGTCTACGACCATGGCGTCGGCACCGACCGGCGGTGGTTCATCTTCGAGGAGGGCGGGTTCCCCCGGCAGATCGCGAAACTGATGTCGCTACTGTCCGAACGCGACGATCGGTTCGGCGATCGAGTGGGGGTCCGCGCCGACGGCATGGCCGCCGTGCGGGCCGCCGCGCGGGACCGGATTCCGGCACGGCCCGAGGCCGACTCGGATGCCGGCGCGAACATCGCGGTGTTTCTCGCCATGGGCCGGGACAGCGCGGACGGCCGCATCGAACTCCTGCCGGTCACCCACGAGCTGCGGGTGACGTGGAATCTCCGCGAGAACCTCGGGCTCTACCAGACGGAGCAACGGTTGTGCGCGGACGTGGCCCACGCACTGGGCGGCCGGCTGGTGGACAACCCGCTGTGGGACGCGCTGCGGCTGCCGGTGTCCGTACACAACCTGGGCGGCTGCGTGCTGGGCGAGGACGAGCGGCACGGCGTCGTCGATCCGACTGGCCAGGTGTTCGGTTGTCCCGGCCTGTACGTGATGGACGGCGCCTGCCTGCCCAGGGCGACGGGTGTGAACCCGGCGCACACCATCGCGGCGGTCGCCGAGCGGAACATCGAGACGGCCATCCGCGAGATCACCGGCCAGCCCCGTTGGGTGGCGCCCGAGCGGGAGAAGTCCACGCCGGTCACCGATCCGCTGGCCGCCGTGCGCATCCCGCTGGGCGGCACCGCGCCGCCGCGCACGCCAGGTGTCGGCCTGTCCTACGCGGAGGTCATGCACGGCACGCTGACCCGCGGTGTCGCCGACCCGGAGCGGGAGACCGCGCCCGCCGGCAACGGCGCGTCGGCCTGCGCCGCGGAGTTCCGCCTGACGGTGACCACCCCGTCGGTGCCGGACTTCGCCAGCGACCCGAACCACCGGCTGGCGGCGGCCGGGTTCATCACCATCGGCGGGTTCACCGATCCGGCCGGTGCCCGGATCGGCGGCGGTGTGATCGACTTCCTGGTCGCGGGTGACACGCCGGACTGCCGCCGGGTCCGGTACACGCTGCCGTTCAACGGTCCGGACGGCATCCCGTATCTGTTGGACGCCCACAAGGACATCGCCGATCACGGCCGGTTCGACGTGTGGGGTTCGAGTACCACGCTGTACGCGCGGGTCCGGCGGGGTCACCGGCCGGACGGTCCGGTGCTCGCGGCCGGGCGGCTACGGCAGGGCGCCACCGATCTGGTGCGCGAACTCGCCACCGTCCGGGTGACCGGCACGAGCAATCCGGTGCGGCAGGCAGAGGCACTGGCCGATGTCGGTGGCCTGTTCGCCGACTCGCTGTGGCGGGTGTTCCTGCGGCCGCATCTTCCGTTCCTCCGATCGCCGGGAGTCTCCGATGACCGCACCGCGGCAGTCGACTGATCGTCCAAAAAGGTCACTGATCCTGGCCGGTGGCGGGATGAAGGTGGCGTTCCAGGCGGGCGTGCTCCAGGTCTGGCTGGACGAGGCCGGCCTGCGCTTCGACCACGTGGATGGCGCCAGCGGTGGCGCGTTCAATCTCGCCATGCTCTGCCAGGGCCTGTCCGGCACGGAGATCGCCGACAACTGGCGTCGAACGTCCCCTATGGACGGTGCCGCGCTGAACGTCCGGCAGTTGCTCCGGCTCGGCTATGCCGAGTCGATTCTCACCCTGGACCGCTACCGGAAGAACATCTTTCCGGACTGGGGACTGGACTGGGACGCCATCCGCGCCTCCGATGTGCCGGCCACCTTCAATGTCTACAACTTCACCCGCAACGAACTTGAGGTGCTCGGGCCGGAGCGGATGTCCGAGGATTTCCTGGCCGCCTGCGTGTCGTTGCCCATGTGGTTTCCGCCGGTACGGATCGACGGCGACGCCTATATCGACGCCGTCTACGTCACCGACGCCAACCTGGAGGAAGCCATCGACCGGGGTGCCGAGGAAATCTGGGTGATCTGGACGGTCAGCGAGCGCGGCGAGTGGAGCCCGGGGTTCGTCGCCACCTATTTCCAGACCATCGAGGCGACCGCCAACGGTCATTTCCGCCGGGTGGTCGCGCGAATCGAACGCAACAACGCGGCGATCGCGCGCGGCGAACACGGCGAGTTCGGCCGGCACATCGAACTGAAGGTGCTGCGCGCCGAGGTGCCCGTGCACTACATCCTCGACGTGGGTGCCGACCGACTGCACGAGGCGGTCAACCGGGGCGTGCGGCAGGCCCGGGCGTGGTGCGCCGAGCTGGGCATCCCACTGGCCAGTCCGATCCCCAGCCCGCACAACGGATCCCGGGTGACCCTGCGGTTCACCGAGGACATGGCCGGCCGCGTCAACACATCGTCCGCACAGGGCGTCCCGCTGTCGGTGCACCTGACGATCGGCACCGACAACGTGGACGGGTTCGTCACCGACCCGGAGCACACCGCGACCATCACCGGCGAGGTGCGCGGCGACCCGCTCGGCGGCACGCGGCCCGTGGTCGAGGGCACCTTCAACCTGTTCGTCGACGACGGCGACCCGACCCGCAAGGAGATGCGCTACCGGCTGCATCTCACCGACGACGCGGACAAGCCGGTGACCCTGGTCGGGGTGAAGACGGTGAACAGCGGCAGGCCATGGCTGATCTGGCGGGAGACCACCACCCTGCACACCCGTCTGCTGCGCGGGCACACTCGCCCGGAGGAAGATGATCAAGCCGAGACGATCGCCAGCGGCGAGGTGCGGCTGAGCGTGCCGGACTTCCTGCGGGAGCTGACCACGTTCCGCGTCACCGGCCCGTCCTCCCAGGCGCGAGCCCGCGGACTCGCCCAGTTCGGCACCCTGTTCGCCGGCAAGCTCTGGGACGTCTACGCCCGCCCCATCCTCTCGCCCAGCCCCTTCTGAGCGCCGAGCAGCGGACGAACGCAACCGATCACACCACGGCTGATACTCAAATAAAACTTGAGTTCCATCGACCAGCTCAGTCCAGAACTACAGTTTTGTTGTAGGAGCGTCGGTAGGGCCGGCCGGCTACCACTGCTGAGCATCCGCGGCCGCCAGTTCCTCCTCGGTCGCGGGAACCACACCCTCGGGAAGCGGCGCGGGTCGGCCACCATAGAAGTCCCAGATCTCCTGGGCCGCCGCGATCTCATCGGCTTCCCGCCCCTTGGCCTGCACAACGAAAGTCTGCCACGGGCCGTGATGTCGAACAACCATCGAGCAGGGCCCGCATGCCACCTAAGTGAGAGTGTGCTCTCGAAGAGAGAGTAGACTCTCACTACGGATACGAGGAGTGACGGAGATGGCTGAGGCAGCGGCTGAGCGGGGTTGGCCGGGCTGGGGACTGTCGAGGGTGGACGCGCGGGCGTCGGCCGCGCGGATCCTGGACGCGGCCCGCGGCGTGTTCGCCACCGGCGACGGCAGCGGTCCGCTCAGCCGGATCGCTCATGAGGCCGGAGTCGGGATCGCCACGCTGTACCGGCACTTCCCGAACCGGCGGATCCTCGCGCGAGCCGTCTACGACCGGATCTTCAGCGAGGAGATCGCCCCGCTGCTTGCCCACTTCGCCGACGCCCGCACCTCGCGTGACGTGCTG
>DASVLX010000231.1:0-4297 GCA_036384655.1 Pseudonocardiaceae bacterium | reverse complement strand
ACAAGCGCAAATACGACATCAACGCCGACCGCGAACTGTTCCTCAACCAGGATCTGGTGGCACCCCAGGTGATCGGCGAATCCCCAGCGGAGTACGAGGCGCGTATCGCCCGCGACTCCGGCCAAGAACGCTGATCATGCTGTGGAAACCCGTGCGGTTGCCCGCTGACGCACTGGCCCGAATGCTGCGCGTGCAACGGTTAACCGATGATCCGCACCCGACGCTGTACCGCGCGGAGAACTGGACCCCAGCGGACGAGACCACCGACGACGAGCCACGCATGTGGGTGGCCTTCGAGCAGGCCGGCCTGATCAGCCGCGGCGGTCGGCTCGATGACGACGTGCTCGACACGCTCGGCATCTTGGCGCGGCCGGCCGTCGAGTACTTCGCCTGGCTGCGGCATCTCGACCAGCAGCGGGCCGTGCTCGTCGCGGCGGGTCGTGGTAGTGAGATCGTCATCGCCTACCGCGACCAGAACGTCGACGCCGTCGAGCTGACCAGCATCCGCAACGAATCCCTGCCGGAAACCCTGATCCGAAACCTGCCCCAGGTTCTGGCGGCTCCGGTGCCCGCGCTGAACCTGCGGCTGTCGGAACTGGCCAGTGACAACGACTCCGCGGACCTGTTCTGGCAACCCAGTGACTCCGGTGCCGGCGATGTCGGCAAGCTGCGCAAGCTGGCCAACCGGCCGCTGGTCGGCGCTGGCGAACTCTATGTCGGCGTCCGTGACTCAACGGGCCAGCCGCACCGGATCACCGAGCCCATCCGGTACCGGGACGTTCACGAGGGCCGCACGCTGATCGTGAGCCGGAGCGGTTACGTCAGCATCGCCCCCGGCACGCCCGCGCTGATCGCCGACAAACTCCGCGAGGCCCACCGCACCCTCACCACCTGACCAACCCTACGTGAAACTTCACGGCAGATGAAGGTTCACGGTGTTGATCAACAAAAAACTTCATGGCAGATGAAGGTTCGTGCAGTTAGACTGTCCAACATGGCGGCCGACCCGTCCGAGCTTCGTCGAGCGCTGTACGCCACGGCGGTGCGCCAGGCTGGCTATTTCACCGCGAGGCAGGCGCGCGACATCGGCTATGACTATCCGGCGCAGACGTACCACGTTGGCCGAGGGAACTGGATCCGGGTTGGTCGAGGCATCTTCCGTCTGCCGGACTGGCCGGAGGGCGAAGACGATCAGTACGTGTTCTGGCGTCTCTGGAGCGGGGACCGTGCCGTGGTCTCGAACGAGTCGGCGCTCGTCCTGCACGACCTTGGCGACGTCAATCCCCGTCTCATCCATCTCACCGTTCCACCAGGCTTCCGCGCACAGCATCCAGCGCTCGTAATCCATCGAGCGGTCCTGGCGCCACAAGATGTCGAAGATAGAGGTACGATCAAGGTCACGACGGTGACCCGCACGCTTCTCGATGTCGCGTCCGGCGATCTCAGTCAGGAACAACTCGATGCCGCCGTGGCCGACGCACTCAACCGCGGGCTGATCTCCGCCCGCCGACTGCGCGAGCAGTCCGACACCTTCGGCCCCCACGCGGCTCTCCGCATCGAACGAGCCGTAGGGGCGACACAGACATGACCTCATCCAACCGACGAGACGAGCACCGGGCTCGCACACCTCCGGCGCTCCTGGCCGCGCTCAATAACCGCCTGCGCGCGGAGGCGGCCGCACGGGGGATCGACGTCAATCGGCTTCGCCGTCATGTTGCTTTCGAACGGCTGCTTATCAGGCTTGCCGCCGACAACACAGATGGCCGCAGTCGTTGGGTCCTCAAAGGAGGCTTGGCTCTGGAACTCCGTCTGCAGAACCAGTGCCGAACCACCAAAGATCTCGATCTGGCTCTGGCTGACGTCATCAACGATGGTGATGTGGTTCGGGACGAACTGATCGAAGCCTTCGACAAGGATCCAGGGGGAGATTACTTCTCCTTCACTGTCGGCGGATCCAAGCAAATCGCCGCCACCCAGGGTGGCGTACCAGGCTGGCGGTTTCCGGTCGTGGTCGGCCTTGCCGGTAAGACCTTCGTCAGTGTCCACCTCGACGTCGTACCTCGCATGAAGGAAATCGACGGAGTGGTCGAGCCGCTAACATTTCGGTCTGCTCTGGCATTCGCAGGATATCCACCGTCGGTTACTGTCCCTGCCATCGATGTCAACCAGCACGCTGCCGAGAAATTCCATGCCCTGACCAGAGACTACGGTGATCGACCCAACACCCGAGTCAAGGATCTGGTCGATCTGGTCTTGCTCATCGAGCATGGACTGATCGATCCTGCACGAGTGGCCAGCAGAGTCACCTCGGTGTTCCTGGAACGCAACAGCCACGCCATCCCCGCCAGGCTGCCCGAATGGCCTGCGTCATGGAATGACGACTATGCGTCGCTCATCGCGGACCTCGAAGTAAGTGCGACAAGCCTCCCAGTGGCGACCACTCTGGTTGCGAGCTTTTGGAAGAACTGCATAGTCCAAGCCGATCAAGGTGTCGTTGTACCCAAGTAGGAGTTCTCCCCGCGGAAGGAGACAGTTTCTGTAGCCGATGACGAGGTTCAGAGTGAGGTCTATGCCCTCACTCGCGTCAAGGTCACCGACCAGGCAAGAGCGCAGGCTCCCCCGCGCTGGCCGGGTTGGGGTTGGGGACGGCGAGCAGCAGACTGCCACGGATGAGGGCGCCATGCGCGGTGCGGACCGCGACCAGCGCCCAGGCCCCGACCAGGCCGGCGTAGAGCACAACCGACGCGACGCGGAACAGGTCGGATCCGGTGTGGCCGGTCAGGCCACTGGTGGCCGTGACGCAGGTTCCGACCGGGAACGTGAACGACCACCAGGTCAGCGAGAACGGCAGGTGCGAGGCCGCGGTGCGCAGCGTGATCGCTCCGGCCAGAGCCGCCCACAGCAGCGCGAATCCCCAGACCGGCACGCCGTAGACGACGCCGAACACCTCCAGCGCGGTGGAGTAGGGCGCGGCGATCGCCAGATGTGCGTTGCCGCCCAACAGGTTCGCGGCGGTGACGGACTGGCCGAGCGGGCCGAGCACGATCCACAGCGTCGGCACCATGCGCGCCTGGCCCACCCGGAACACCGACAGCCGGTGCCAGATCAGCGTGATCACCACGAGCGAGGCGATCAGGCTGAGCCCGAACATGGCGTAACAACACAACAACAGGCTCAGCCGGAGCTGCCCGGCGGCCGTGTACGGCAGCAGCAGCGCGCCGGTGGACGCGGACACCATCGGTGGCACGACCGGCATCAGCCAGCCACCGAAGGCGGCGTCCTCCCTGGCCCGGTGCGTGGTGAACATCAGATACGGCACGATCGCCGCGCTGGCCAGGCCGGTGAGGGTGCCGGCGAACCAGAGCACCCAGTCGATGTCGACCGCCGCCGGCAGCCCGATCCAGTCGCGGCCGAGCAGCAGGGTGCCGGCGCCCACGGTGAGCATCGCCATCGGTGGGGCGCCGTAGAAATGCGCCATCACGGTGTCCCGTGCGTAGCCGCGGGCGGTGCTCGTGTGGTGCCACCAGTGCAGGGCCGTCAGCGCGGTGAGCCCGATGAGCATCGCCGCGACCAGCGCCCACACCGCGGTGGCCGCCACATGCAGGCCGGGGATCCGCACCGGCAGCGTCGCGGCCGCGACCGCCACGATCCCGGTGCCCATGACCGAGGCGTACCAGTTGGGGGTGATCGCCGAGATCACCTGCCGGGGATGTTCCAGGTCCTGAAGCAGACCCCAGCGCGCCAAGCGGTGCGGGGCGTCGCGGCGCCCCGCACCGACTCGTGACGGGTTGGCGTCATCGACTCCGTTGTCGGCCCACTTGTTGACGCCACTGTCGGCCGCGCTGTCGGAGCTGCCCTGGATCGCGGTCAGTCTCGTCATGATCCGAGCGTCGCGCCCGGCCGATCGTTCCGGTACGGGGCGATTTCTTGCAGCCTTACAAACGGCGCTTGTAACCCGATCCGGCGGGTTTGCTGGCGATATGGGCGAGCAGGTCACGCACCGCCCCCGCCGGGGGCGTCCGTGGTCCGATCCAGATCGCGCGCAGGGTCCGGCGCAGGTCAAGACCGTCGATCGGCACCTGGCGCAGCCGCCCGGACTCGATGTCGTCGGCCACGGCCAGTTCGCTCAGCACGGCCGGGCCGGCGCCGGCCATCACGGACTGCCGCACGCCGGCGGCCGTCGACAGCTCCAAGACCGGCGCGGCGAGCACCGTGTCCGGGCCCAGCGCGTCGCGCAACGCCGTCTCCAACGCCTCCCGGGTGCCCGACCCGCGCTCGCGGCTGACCAGCGGTGTTG
>DASVLX010000230.1:0-3422 GCA_036384655.1 Pseudonocardiaceae bacterium | reverse complement strand
GTCCGCTCGGCGTCCGACTCGGGCGGCGGCTGGACGGGCGGCGGCTGGACGGGCGGAGCCTGGACCGGGTGCTGGCCCGTCCGCTCGGCCCTCTTCCGGCCCCTGAGCGTTCGTTCTCTGGCCGGCCCGGTCCGCTGCTTCGGCGGGCCGGACCCGCCGGACGGGATCGCCGGAAGCGGGTTGGTGCTCTCGTCCTCGTGTTTGGTCTGGTCCAGCACCCGTAGCAGCACGCCGGCGGTGCGGATGCTGCCCACCGCCGTGTCGTCCAGGATCAGCACGGTCACCAGGGACAGATCGCGCGGCAGCTCGGGCCGCAGCGAACTGGGTGGCACCAGCGGCTGGCCCGGCAGCGAGCCGGTGAGCAGCAGATAGAGCAGTGCGCCGAGTCCTCGCACGTCATCGCGTGCCTCGGCGTCCGGTGCCGCGCCGGGGAAGGCGAGGGTGAGCACGCCGCGCGGGCTGACCCGGATATGTCGTGGGTCGGCGCCGACGACCAGGCCGGCGTGGTGCGCGCGGTCGACCGCGGAGACCAGTGGGCGCAGCATCCGCCGGCAGTTGTTGGCGGACACCGGCCCGTTGCGGAGGACCTCGGGGACGCTCGCGCCCTCGGTCCATTCGGCGACGATCAGCCCGAGCACTCCGGCCCGGGCGACGGCCTCGCCGTCATCGGGACCGAGCACGTCCAGCAGGCGGGCGAGAGCGGGGTGCGCGACACCCTCGGTGCGCCGGGCCATGTCGGCAACGCGACGGGCACGATCGACCGCCGCCGGGTCCTTTCTGTCGCCGGTGAGAATGGTTAACGCGACGTCACGGTTGACGCGGAGATCGCGGGCACGCCAGAACTCCATGCCCGTTTCACGGTCAGCCTCATAGCGACCGATCAGGCTGTAGCGCCCGTCGGCCACGATGTCACCCTGGTTGAGCAGGGTGGACGATGTCGTCATGTGGCGGCCCGTCAGTCGCGGTCACCCGTTCAGGCTACTTGCGTTGAGCGTGTCCTGAGTCTGCGGATTGCTCCGCTGACGTTGGCCCGCACCCTGTGGCGTGGGTCTTCCCGTGACGGTACCCGTGCCAGCACGGCTGGTCTTACCTGGGTTTCCAGCGGGCTTGTTTAGCGTCCCGGCGCAACTCGCCGTGGACGTGCCCGCGCTCTGGTCCAACTCGTTCAGAGTGGCGAGTTGGGCGAGGTTGCGGGCGGCGTTGACATCCCGGTCCAAGACCAGGCCGCAATGTTCGCAGGTGAAGGTCCGGACCGACAGCGGCAGCTTGGTTTTCGCCACGCCACACCCCGAACATGTCTTCGATGACGGAAACCACCGGTCGGCGACCAGCAGTGTGCCGGCGCGCCAGCGGGTCTTGTAGTCCAGTTGCCGACGGATCTCGGCGAAGCCCGCATCGGCGATCTGACGGGCTAGTCGTCGGTTGTGCAGCATCCCGGACACGTTGAGATCCTCGATCACGATGATCCCGAACCGCGCAGCCAGGGCGGTGGTCAGTTTGTGGATCCCATCCCGCCGCAGGTTGGCCACCCGGGCATGCAGACGGGCTCGTGTGGCGTTGGCGCGCTGCCAGCGTTTCGACGGCTCCACTCCGGTGCGCCTGTCGGGACCACGACGCCGAGAACAACGCCGAGAGACACGCCGCAGGCGACGCAGAGCTGTCTCCAACTGGCGCGGGTTCGCGACCATGCCCCGCCCATCGGTAACACCGGGAATCGGCAGGGACAACGCCGCTAGGTGATGAATACCGAGGTCCACGCCCACTGTGTCGGTCGGCCGGGCAGGGACTGGGTCGGTGCGTTGGACTTCGACCTGAAAGGAGCACCACCACCGGCCAGCGCGGTACGACACTGTCGCCGACAGAATGCGGGCAGTGCCGTTGTCAAGCCTCCGAGCCAACTTGCGGGTCGACTCGTGGGTCCGTACGCAGCCGATCCGCGGTAGTTTCACATGTCGTCGATCAGTCTTAGCCAGCCCGAACGAGCCGGTCGTGAACCGCACCGACCCGATCCCTGCCCGCCTTCCCCGAAACCGAGGGAAGCCCACGCGGCGCCCGGCGCGCCTGCCGTTGTATGAGTCCGACCAGTTCCGCAACGCCGCCACAAGGTTCGCCAAGCCCGTGTTATAGGACTCCTTCGAGTTCCGCGCCGACCACGGTGCCACCTCGTACTTGGCGACGTTCCACCGCTTCCGCAGCGCCGGCAACGTCCACGGCAATGTCGGAGTCAATCCGCCGCCGCTCATGCCGTAGGTGGCCTCCGCCTGACGCTGCTCCATCACCGCCTTCACCAGAGCCAAGCCCCAGTTGAACGCCTTCCGCGCCGCCCCACAATGCGACCTCAACGCCGCGACCTGCTCGACTGTCGGATCCAGAGCGAACCGATACGCCGCCATCGTCAAACCCGCCGGCGGCTCATACCCCCTCACACCGCCCCTCCATCCCACACGCCACCGCATCCATCAGTGACTTGAAGCGCACGATACTGCACGAACAGCAACGATGTAGGGATCTCGACCGACGACTCGCCGACGAAAGGCGCTCAAGAGACCAGGCAACAACATCAGCGCCGACAGGTGGCCATCCAGCCTCCGGGTGGCTTCGATCACTGCCACTTCGTCCGTGACGCCGCCGACCGACCTCAGCCTGCCGACACGCGAGCTCATCATGGCGATCAGAGAAAATCACCCGGCACTGCGCCGGCGGGCCGGCCAACCGGGCAGGATGTCCGCCGTGCCCTTTAGCCATAACGATCACTACCACCCGCTGCTGCTCCGTCAGGTGCCCGCCGGCGCTCGGACCGCGTTGGACGTGGGCTGCGGCACCGGCAAGTTCGCGCGACGGTTGGCGGCCGCCGGGCTGACCGTGCACGCCGTCGACGCCTCCAGCGAGGTTATCGAGCTGGCGCGGGCGCTCGGAACGCCCGGACCGGGCACAATCGAGTATCAGCAGGCGGATATCCGGAGTCTGTCTTTGCCGACCGACCACTACGACTTCATCTCCTGCCTCGCCTCAATTCACCATGTGCCGTTCGACACGGTCCGGGCGCTGCGGCAGGCGCTCGCGCCCGGCGGGATCCTCGTGATTCTCGGGTTGGCCCGACCGCGTTCCGCGATCGACCTGCTGAAATGGGTGATCCTCGGGCCGCCACTGAACCTTGTCGCGCGGCTGATGGTGTGGGCCGGCGAGCGGCTCAACGGCGGCGTGGACTACTCGCTGAAACCGCCGATCCGGTCCGAGACGATGACCATGACCGAGATCCGGCACAAGTCCGACGTGCTGCTGCCGGGCCGGACCGTGAAGCCGCTGCTGTTCTGGCGTTATCTGCTGGTGTTCCACCTTCCGCGGCTGCGTTCGACGATCACCCTGCCCAGCAGGGTTGGGTCGTTGAGCAGGTAGTGACGGCTCTGCCGGCCGAGTTCGAC
>DASVLX010000229.1:0-2127 GCA_036384655.1 Pseudonocardiaceae bacterium | reverse complement strand
CCTGCTCGGTCAGCCGCACGCCCAGCGACTGCACCGCGCCGTCCGGGCCGACCAGCGGGCTGCCCACGGCCGCCGCGCCGGACTCCCGGTCCAGCGCGTCCTCCAGCGCGCCGAGCCAGTCACGGGCCGGCGCCGCGTCGTCGTTGAGCCATGCCACGAACGGCGTACGGACCTCGCGCAGCGCGACCGCCACACCGCCGGCGAAGCCCCGGTTGTGTCGCAATCGGAGTGTCGGCTCCGACCGGCCGGCCAGGATGTCGGCCGTGCCGTCGGTGGAGCCGTTGTCCACCACGATGGTCGCATGTGGACGACTCTGCGCGGCCAGCGCGTCCAGACAGGCCGCGAGATGATCGCGGCCACGCCAGGTCACCACGATGACGGTGCTGCGCGCGGCATGCCCCGATCCGACCACGCGACGACCGTACCGGGTGCGTCCGCGCTGCGACCATGACCGCCCACGTGGCACGCTGGGCCGGTGCCCGAGCTGGTGGTGATCACCGAGCAGCTGCTGGCCGAGGTGCCCGGCGGCACCGGCCGATACACCCGCGAGCTGACCCTGGCGCTGGCCGCGTCCGCGCCGGACGGCTGGACGGTTCGTGGCGCGATCGCCCGGCACGCCGACCCGAGCCCGGCGGTACTGCCCGGAATGGACGCACCCCGGGTGCTGCCGCTGGGCCGCCGCGCACTCGCCGCGGCCTGGGAGCATGGCTCGTTTCCCTGGCCGGGCGGGGATTCCGTGCACGCGCCGACCCCGCTGGCGCCGGCCGCGCCCCGGCACGGCAGGAGTCTCGTCGTGACCGTGCACGACACCGTGCCGTGGACCCATCCGCAGACGCTCACCCGGCGTGGCGCGCGCTGGCACCGCCGGGTGATCGGCCGGGCGGTGCGCACGGCGAGCGCGATCGTGGTGCCCACCGCAGCCGTCGCCGCCGAGCTCAACCGGCACGCGCCGGGCATGGTGCGGGTTCACCCGATCGGGCATGGTGTCACGCCGGCACTCGCCCAGCCGCCCGACGAACTCGCCGCGAAGCGCGTCCGCGAGCGCTTTCGATTGCCGGACCGCTACTTCCTCGCGGTCGGCACGATCGAGCCGCGCAAGGGCCTGGACGTGCTGATCGAGGCACTGGCCATGCCCACAGCCCCCGAACTTCCGCTGGTGGTGGTCGGCCGGACCGGCTGGGGCGGCGTCGACCTCGCGGCGGTGGCCGGCCGGCACGGCCTGGCTCAACAGCGGCTGCGGGTGCTCGGCCACTGCACGGACGCGGAACTCGCCGTGCTGCTGCATGGCGCCGCCGCGCTGGTCACGCCCAGCCTCGCGGAGGGCTTCGGGCTGCCGCTGCTGGAGGCCATGGCGGCGGGCGTGCCCATCGTGCACTCCGACGCGCCCGCGCTCGTCGAGGTGGCCGGAAAGACGGGTCTGCAGGCCGCGCGCGGCGACCCCGTGTCGTTGCTGCGCGCGCTACGCAAGGTGATCAACGATCCGGTCGCGACCAAGGCACGCGTCGAGGCGGCTCGCGCCCGTGCGGCGCGTTTCACCTGGGAGCGGGCTGCTCGGGCGGTCTGGCAGGTGCATCTGGGGCTGTATCAGGCCAACAGGATCGGCTGACTGTGAACGGGAGGTAGCCGTTGAATTGTCCTGTTCTAGGTCAACAGGTGTTCTTCCGGTCGTACGCTGCCTGTCGTGTCCCACAGCGAACCCAGGGTGCTGATCGACGCCACCGCGGTCCCCGCCGACCGCGGTGGCGTCGGTCGCTATGTCGATTCGCTGGTTTCCGCGCTCGACGCGGACGGCGCCCCGCTGGCCGTGGTGTGCCAGCTTCGTGACGCCGAGCTGTACCACCGGCTTGCCCCACACAGCCGGGTCGTGCCGGTGGCGACCTCGGTGGCGACCCGGACATCGCGACTCAGTTGGGAGCAGGTGATGTTGCCCCGGCTGACCCGCCAACTCGGCGTCGACGTCGTGCACTCACCGCACTACACGTTTCCGTTGGCCTGTCCGGCCGCGTCGGTGGTCACCCTGCACGACGCCACGTTCTTCACCGACACCCCCGTGCATAACTCGGTCAAGGCACGGTTCTTCCAGGCATGGACCTTCGCGGCGCTGCACGGCGCGGAACTGTGTGTCGT
>DASVLX010000228.1:0-12910 GCA_036384655.1 Pseudonocardiaceae bacterium | reverse complement strand
GGACAGCACGATCGTGGTGACGTCCAGTCCTTCGCGGGCCTGCGTCCACAGCGCCGAGATCGTGTACATCGCGGAGCCGTCGGCCTCCAGGTTGATCACCGGCCGGTCCGGGCAGGCCACTGCCGCGCCGGTGGCGGTCGGCATGCCCCAGCCGATGGCGCCGCCGGTGATGGTGAGCAGGTCGTGCCGGGGCGCGCCCTGGGTGGCGGCGGGCACCATCACGCCGGACGTCTGGGCCTCGTCCACGACGATCGCGTTCTCGGGCAACAGCGCGCCGACCACGTCGGCCCAGTTCTGCACGCTCAACGGGCCGCTGGGCAGGTCCGGCCGGTGTGCGGGCGCGAGCACCGGCTCGACGCCGCCGGCGACCAGATCGGCCAGGTCGGTGAGCGCGCCGGTCACGTCCTCGGCGACATCCGCCAGCAGATGCGCCTGCCCGCCGGCCGGCACCAGATCGCTGGGCCGTCCGGGGTAGGCGAAGAACGACACCGGCGAGCGGGCGCCGGCCAGCACGATGTGCCGGGTGCCCTGCAACTGGTAGTCGACCTGCTCGGCGAAGTACCCCAGGCGTTCCACGGCGGGCAGCCCGGCACCGCGCTCCATCCGGGTGGGGAAGACCTCGGCGAACAGCTTCGCGCCGGTCGCGGCGCTGATCCGGCTGGCCGCGAGCAGGCCGGCCTCCCGGTTCGCCGCGCCGCCCAGCAGGATCACGGTGGGTTCGCCGGAGCGCAGCACGGCCGCGACCGACTCGATCCGGTCGTCGGGCACGACCGTGGGCGCGGGGGGTGTGATCGGCTCGACGACCGGCTCGGCACCCTCGGACCAGGACATGTCGGCGGGCAGGATCAGGGTGGCGATCTGGCCGGGCGGGGCGTAGGCGGCGGCGACCGCGGCCGCCGTGTCCGGGCCGACGTCCGTCACCTTCTCGCAGCGGTGCACCCAGCCGGACACCGAACCGGCGACCGCGTCGATGTCGGATTCCAGTGGGGCGTCGTATTTCTTGTGGTAGGTGGCGTGATCACCGACGATGTTGACCAGCGGGACATGCGCCCGGCGGGCGTTGTGCAGGTTGGCGAGGCCGTTGCCCAGCCCCGGGCCGAGGTGCAGCAGGGTCGCCGCCGGGCGGCCCGCCATCCGGCCGTAGCCGTCGGCCGCGCCGGTGACCACCCCCTCGAACAGGCACAGCACCGCGCGCATCACCGGGACCGCGTCCAGCGCGGCCACGAAATGCATCTCCGACGTGCCGGGATTCGCGAAGCAGGTGTCCACCCCGGATTCGGTCAGGGTGCGCAACAGCGCTCGCGCCCCATTCACTGGCATCTCAGACACTCCCGTCTGTGTTGTCGCCGACTGGTGTTGTCGCTGGCTGTCACTCGAGGTTGCCGAGTAGCACGCCCGGATTGAGGATGCCGGCCGGATCGAACGCCTGCTTGATCCGGCGCAACAGCGCGAGTGTCGCAGGTTCTTCCAACTCGGCGAAATACGACCGCTTCTCCCGGCCGATGCCATGTTCACCGGAGATCAGCCCGCCCAGCCGCATGCTGGCCGCAAACATGTCACGCAGCAGCCGGTGCCGGATCTCCGGATCGGCCTGGAACACCGCCAGGTGCACGTTGCCGTCGCCGGCATGGCCGCAGCCGACCACGCCGGAACCGCTGTCCTGGGCCAGTTTCCGCGCGGTGTCGAGCAGTTCGGGCAGCGCCGCGCGCGGCACGACCATGTCCACAATGGAATTCGCGCCGGCGGATTTCGCCGTCCAGAAGGCCTTTTCGCGCGCCTCGATCACCTTGTGCGCGGCGGATCCGGCCAGCAGGTAGGGATCGAGCGCGCCGAGTTCGACGACGAGATCGCCCAGCCGGGCCATGTCCTCGTCCAGCCGGCCGGCGTTGGAGTTCTCCATCGCGACCAGCAGATAGGCCTGGGCGGTGTCGCGGACCTGGTCGGGAATGCCGAGCGAGAGCTTCGCGGTGTAGGTGATCGCGGCCATGGTGAGCGCGTCGATGTATTCGAGAATGTGCGGCTCAAGTCCGCTGGCGACGATCCGTGGCACCGCGCGGACGACCGTGTCGAGATCGGTGAACGGCGCGAGCAGGGTCTGTTGGTGCGTGGGCCGGGGCACGAGCTTGACGGTGGCCTCGGTGATCAGCGCGAGGGTGCCCTCCGAGCCGGTGATGAGCTGGGTGAGGTCGTAGCCACTGCTGGCCTTGACGACCTTCCCGCCGGTGCGGATGATCTCGCCGGTGCCGAGCACGACCCGCAGCCCGAGCACATGCCGGCGGGTCACGCCGTAGCGGACGGCCCGCATGCCACCGGCGTTGGTCGCGATGCTGCCGCCCAGGCTGGCGCTCATCTCCCCCGGATACACCGGGTACATCAGGCCGGCTTCGGCGGCTCGCGCGTCCAGTTCGGCCAGGGTCACGCCGGGCTGGGCCACGGCGAGGTGGTTCTCGGTGTCGACGTCGAGCACGGCGTTCATGCGCTCGAACGAGACCAGGATGGCGCCCGGTGCGGGTGTGCTGGCACCGCTCATCCCGCTGCCGGAACCACGCGCGGTGACCGGCACACCCAGCTCGGTGGCGAGTCTCACGATTCCGGCCACCTCGTCGGTGGTCGCGGGCCGCACCAGGTAACCCGGTGTGCTCGGTTCGACCGCCAGTGCCTCGTCATGTCCGTACTGCTCGGCGATATCGGCGCCAACCCGGACATATCCGGCGCCGACGATGCCGGCGAGCCGACCCTCGACATCCCGGACGTCGTCGTGCACGTGCACCATGGACCACTCCTATCAGGTCCTCGCCCCGCGATGTGGGCCGCCGCGCGCCATGCCAGCATCGGGCAGGCATGCGATGCTGGTCACATGTCCACCAGCACCGTGTTCGCACCCGTTGAGTATCTGGCCGCCGTGCAATATCAGGCGAGCTTTCTCTCCAGCCTCGGGCACGCCATCGTGGCCACGATCGTCGTTCTTCTCGCCATCGGCCTGATCATTGGGCTGCTGATTGGTTGGTTCAGTGGCAGGGCGATGGGACGCCGGCAGGGATTCCGCCGGGCCGAAGAAGAAGGCGAAGCGGAGCGCGCCGAACGCCATTACTGACCCACGAGTCTGAAGTTCTAGTCTCGGGGACCGCCGGCCACGTAGATGACCTGGCCGGATATGAACGAGGACTCGTCACCGACCAGGAACGCGGCCAGGTTCGCGATGTCCTCCGGTTGACCCACGCGCCCGACCGGAATCTGCGACGTGGCGGCCTTCTTGTAATCCTCGAACGGCACGCCGACCCGTTCCGCGGTGATCCTGGTCATCTCCGTCTCGATGAACCCGGGCGCGATCGCATTCGCCGTGACGCCGAACTTGCCGAGTTCGATCGCCAGCGTCTTGGTGAAGCCCTGCATGCCCGCCTTCGCGGCCGAGTAGTTCACCTGACCACGATTGCCGAGCGCCGAGGTGGAGGAGAGATTCACGATCCGGCCCCATTTGGCCTCGACCATGAACCTCTGCACCTCGCGGGTCATCAGGAACGCGCCGCGCAGATGCACGGTGAGCACCGTGTCCCAGTCCTGCTCGGTCATCTTGAACAGCAGGTTGTCCCGGGTCACGCCGGCGTTGTTGACCAGCACGGTGGGCCCGCCCAGTTCCGCCGCGACGGTCGCGACCGCGGACGCGACCTGCTCGGCGTCGCTGACGTCCGCGCCGACGGCCACGGCCCTGCCACCGGCCGAGGTGATCGCCTCGACGGTGTCCGCGCCCAGATCCGCCTTGAGATCCAGCACGCCGACCGCCAGGCCGTTGCGCGCCAGCCGCTTGGCCGTCGCCGCGCCGATGCCACGCGCCGCGCCGGTCACGATCGCCACCCGGTTCGCCGTCTGGGTCACGCTGTTCCTCCTTGTTGTGGAACCAAACCGGTGTTGAACCAAACACCGTTAGTTTCGCAACCTACCGGCCGCGAATCATGCTGTAAACACAGGCGGTTCCATGGACATGGCGAGCCTTCCAGAACCGACCTACGTTGGCTGTATGGGCGTTCAGGAGCAGCGCGAGCGAGCGGTCATCGCGGGGGTCGGCAAGGAACTTCTCATCGGCGGGAAGTGGCTGCCCGCGACGGGTGGCGGCACGTTCGACGTGGTCGATCCGGCCACCGAGAAGGTGCTCTGCCAGGTCGCCAACGCGACCCCGGCCGACGGGGTGGCGGCGCTGGACGCGGCGGTGGCGGCGCAGCCGGCCTGGGCGGCGTATCCACCACGCGAGCGCGGCGAGATCCTGCGCCGCGCCTATGAACTGCTGCTGGCCCGCACCGACGACCTGGCGTTGCTGATGACGTTGGAGATGGGCAAGCCACTGGCCGAGTCGCGTAGCGAGATCGCCTACGCCGCCGAGTTCTTCCGGTGGTTCGCCGAGGAGGCGGTGCGTGTCGACGGCGGTTACACGGTCGCGCCGAACGGGCAGGGCCGGCTGCTGACGATGCGCCAGCCGGTCGGCCCGTGCCTGCTGATCACGCCGTGGAACTTCCCGATGGCGATGGGCACCCGCAAGATCGGTCCGGCGGTCGCGGCCGGCTGCACGATGGTGCTCAAGCCGGCGTCACTGACCCCGTTGAGTACCCTGGCGCTTGCCGACGTCCTGGCCACCGCCGGGCTGCCGGACGGCGTGCTCAACATCGTCACCACCCGCTCGTCGGGCGCCGTGATGGAGCCGCTGATCAGGGACGGCCGGGCGCGCAAGCTGTCGTTCACCGGATCCACCGAGGTGGGCCGCGCGCTGATCGAACAGAGCGCCGAGAAGGTGCTGCGGGTCTCGATGGAGCTGGGCGGGAACGCGCCGTTCCTGGTGTTCGCGGACGCCGATCTGGACGCGGCGGTGGCCGGCGCGATGCAGGCCAAGCTGCGCAACACCGGCGAGGCGTGCACCGCGGCGAACCGGTTCCACGTGCAGCGGGAGATCGCCGACGAGTTCGCCGCGCGGCTGGTCGACGCGATGTCCGGGCTGAAGGTCGGGCGGGGCACCGAGGACGGCGTCAACGTCGGCCCACTGGTCGAGAAGGCGGCGGTGTCGAAGGTGTCCGGCCTGGTCGAGGACGCCACGGCGGCCGGCGCGGCCGTCAGGCTGGGCGGTTCGGCGCTGGACGGGCCGGGCTACTTCTTCGCGCCGACCGTGCTGACCGGCGTGCCGGAGGCCGCCCGGGTGCGGCGCGAGGAGATCTTCGGCCCGGTCGCGCCGATCAGTGTGTTCGACACCGAGGACGAGGCCGTCGCGGTCGCCAACGACACCGAGTTCGGCCTGGTCAGTTACGTGTTCACCAGCGACCTGAGCCGGGCGCTGCGGGTGTCCGAGCGCCTGGAGACCGGGATGGTCGGGCTGAACCAGGGCGTGGTGTCGAATCCGGCGGCGCCGTTCGGCGGCGTCAAGCAGTCCGGCATCGGCCGCGAGGGCGGCCGGGTCGGCATCGACGAGTATCTGGAAACGAAGTACGTGGCGATCGCGACGCCGTAACCCGGTTACGGTGGGCGCATGAACCTGGCGGACCTGGCCGGCGTCGGCCTTCCCCCGCTGACGTGGCACACGGCCCTGGGCACCTGGCGGTTCCAGCCGGTCGTGGACGTCCTCGTGCTGCTCGCCGCCGTCGGCTACCTGCACCGGGCGTACCGGGTGCTGCCCCGGCGCGGCCAACACTGGCCGGCCGGCCGCACCGCCTACTTCCTCGCCGCGCTGCTGGTGTTCGCGCTGACCCTGCAGTCCAGCATCGACCCGTACGGCTTCACGCTGTTCTGGGTGCACATGATCGAGCATCTGCTGCTGATCATGGTGGTTCCGGCGCTGGTCATCCTGGGCCAGCCGATCCGGCTGCTCACCGCGGGCGACGACCGGCTCGCAGCCGGCACGGACACCGCGCTGCGCTCCCGTGTGGTGTCGGTGTTGACGTTCCCGGGGATCGGGCTGGCCGCGTACCTGGTCGCGCTGGTCGCCACCCACCTCACCGGGTTCATCCAGGACATGCTGCTCAACCCGTGGCTGCACGGCGTGGAGATCGCGGTCTACCTGGTCGCCGGCTACCTCTATTTCCTGCCGATCCTCGGGCATGAGCCGCTGCACCGGGTGATGAACTATCCGCTGCGGGTGTTCCTGCTGCTGATGGGCATGTCGGCGGACACCATCGTCGGGATCATCCTGATGATGGAGAGCGGCGAGCCGTTCCCCGCCTACGCCGACCAGCACCGCACCTGGGGCACCGGGCTGGTGGCCGACATCCACGCCGGCGGCGGGATCATGTGGGTGGTCGGCGACACGCTGATGTTCGTCATCGCGGTGCTGCTGATCGCGCAGTGGATGGGCGACACCGAGCACCGCGACGACACCGGCCGCTGGCTGGAGGCGGCCCGCCGCGCGTCGATCGCTCACCACCTCGGCGCCGAGGAAACCGCGAACACCTACGGGGACACCGAGGGCGCCGGGGCCGACATCGGCAGCGACGCCGACACCGATATCGACAGGGATATCGACAACGACGACGCGGCGCTGGCCGCCTACAACCGGATGCTCGCGAAACTCAGCGAACGCGATCAGACCCGGGACCGCGAACGGGACCGGCAGGATCGATGAGCGGCGGCTCCCAGTCCGGTCGCAACGGCATCCCGGACCGGGCGCCGTCCAGCTTCACCGCCAGGTACTGGTGCAGCTCGATCTCGTTGCGCTCGAACGCCAGCCGCGACCCGGCCATGTAGAGCCGCCAGACGCGCGCGGTGCCCGGGCCGACCTCGCGGACCGCCTCGGTCCAGTGCTTCTCCAGGTTGGCGCACCACGCGGTCAGCGTCTTCGCGTAGTGCTCCCGGATGTTCTCGACGTTACGCAGCTCGAAACCGTTGTCGTGGATGGCGGTCGCGATGAAGCCGGGGCTCTCCAGCTCGCCGTCCGGGAACACGTACCGGCCGATGAACTTGCCGGTCTGGGCGCGGGCGCTCTGCGCGCGCGTGATGGTGTGGTTGAGCAGCCGGCCGCTGGGCGCGAGCTTGTCGTAGAGGAACTGGAAATACGCTGGCAGTTGCGCCTGGCCGATATGTTCGGTCAGGCCGATCGAGCTGATCGCGTCGAAGCCGGTCTCGGTGACGTCCCGGTAGTCGGAATGCCGCACCTCGGCGAGGTCGGTGAGGCCGGCGTCGGCGATCGCCTTCTGCGCCCATTTCGCCTGCTGCTCGGACAGCGTCACGCCGAGCGCCCGGACGCCGTAATGCCGGGCCGCGTGGATGACCATGCCGCCCCAGCCGCAGCCCACGTCCAGCAGCCGCATCCCGGGCCGCAGCCCGAGCTTGCGCGCGACCAGGTCGAACTTCGTGTACTGGGCCTGTTCCAGGCTGGCACGGTCGGTCGGGTAGACCGCGCAGGTGTAGGCCATGGACGGGCCGAGCACCCACTCGTAGAAGCGGTTCGACACGTCATAGTGGTGCGAGATCGCCCTGCTGTCCCGGCGCCTGGAATGCCGGCGGCCGTGCTGGCGGTGCTCCTGCGGCGGCGCGCCGACCGGCCACCACAGCCGCGCGGCGAGCATCCGCGGGCCGACCGAGCGGATCACGTCCGGCGGGATCTCCCGCAGCGGGATCGGCTTCACGGCGGCCAGCGCGGTGTACATGTCGCCCTCGACATCCAGGGCGCCGGTGACATACGCCCTGGCCAGGCCGAGTTCGCCGGGCGCGGCGGTGAGATGGGACAGCGCCAGTGGGGAGCGCACGACCAGCCGCACCGGCGCGTCGGCCGGGCCGGCGCTGCTCCCGTCGTACGCCGAGAAGGCCAACGGGACATCCGTCCCCACGAGTCGCGTGAACACCTCGGCCAGCCGCATCTGCTCGCTCCTTCCTGAGGTCAGTTCCTTACTGCGTCCCTACTCCGGGTGCTACCTGCCCCGCACGCATTTCGCGTAGAGATCGGGTAGCCGCCCGTCCGGGTCATACTCCCGCTTCAGCTCGTGGTAGACGGTTCCGTTGTAGTTCTTCCAGAACTCGTCGGGTTCGTAGTACGACGTCGAGTACAGCGACTTGTGCCCGCCCATCTCCGCGACCGTGCGCTCGATCAGCCTGTTGTAGGTGCCGTCGGTCTCGCCGGGGCGCAGCGGCACGGTGGACCAGAACCCGACATTGACGTACAACCTCTCGGGTTCCAGCGGATACAGCGGCCAGCCCTGCCGGGACCGCAATCGCAGCGGGCACAACCACACCGGGTTGATGCGGATCTCGTGGTGGAAGAACTCCAGGAACTCGGCCAGCCGCTCGACCGGGATCTCGACGTCCTGGATCACCGGCTCGCGCATTGGCCGGCCCAGCCGCGCGTTCACGCTGTCGGTGACCTTGTAGCGGCGTTCCAGCTCGACCATCCGCCGGTAGACGTCCGACCGCAGGTACCGCTTCGGCCACAGCGCGCGGACCGCCGGGCGCTGCACGCCGAACGCTCGCGAGCACCAGAACCAGTCGGTGTCCCAGCGCCAGAGGTAGTCGTGGATGGTCAGGTAGTCGACCTCGCGGCTCGGGATGGACTGGTAGTAGATGTTCATCCCGGTGTAGTCGCTGGTGTAGGGCGCGTCGTCGACGAAGTCACCGAGGGTGATGAAGTTGGCCGTGTCGTGTGGGCGGGGCGCGAACACCGTGCCGTCCACGAAGTCCACCCGTCCGCCGTCATACGACCGGGTGGCGCAGATCCGGGCCAGTGCGTCGGCGCAGTCGGCGGCGCTGCCGAACCGGATGTGTCGCAATCGGACAAAAGGCCTGACCGGCTCCAGTTCGATGCGCAGCCGCAGCGAATATCCCAGCGTGCCGTAGGAGTTGGGAAAGCCGCGGAAAAGATCGGCATGCTCGTTGTCCGGCCGGGCGATCACGACCCGCCCGTCGCCGGTCAGGATCTCCGCTTCCAGCACCGACTCGTGCGGCAGCCCGTTACGGAATGATGTCGACTCGATACCGAGTCCGGCGACAGCACCGCCCAGAGTGATCGTTTTGAGCTGCGGCACGACCAGCGGCATCAGGCCGTGTGGCAGCGTCGCGTCGACCAGTCGCTCGTAGGTGGTCATGCCGCCGACCTCGGCGACGGCGGCCCGGGCATCCACCTCCAGAACGTCCGTGAAACGGCTGACGTCCAGCCCGGGAACACCGGTTGACCGGCGGAAACGGAACAGGTTCGAGGTCGGCTTGGCCAGCCGCACCGGCGTGCCCGGCGGCAGCGCCGAGTACGCTTCGCGTAGCGCCGCCACGGCCGCCCGATGGTTGTTCAGACCAGCTCCATCGCGGGAGGTACCCATGGCTTCGATGCTATTGGTCGCCGACGCTTCGGGTCAGCGGACAGCCATCCGACACCTATGATCTCGGCATCATCCGGCGCCGGGAGACAACGTTCCTGTCGGTGAGGCGTCCTACCGTGCGGGGCGACCGCCGATGACGCGGTTCGGGACACGAAGCAGACGAAACGGGAAGCCGAGAGGGTTCGATGCGTTACGGTAACGGAGTGGTTCGGCCGCGCGGTCGGATTGCCGTTGGGGCAATTGGACTGTTCGCGTGCGCGATGCTGCTGGCCGGGTGTACCGGCTCCAGCGGGTCATCCGGGGCGAGCGGGGGCTCGGGCGCCGCTGCGGCCACCAGCACCACGGTCGCGAACCCCATGAAGATCTCGGTCTCGCCGGCCGCGGACATCCAGTCGAACCCGAACCAACCGATCGTGGTCAGCGCGACGCAGGGCACCCTGACCAAGGTCGTGGTGACCAACCCGTCCACCGGGAACACGGTTGCCGGGCAGTTCAACGCGGACAAGACATCCTGGACGTCCAGCGACCAGTTGCGGTTCGCCGCCAGCTACCAGGTCGACGCGACCGGCACCAGCAAGCTCGGCCAGGCGACCGAGCAGAAGGCCACGGTCAACACGCTGAAGCCGGCCGCGACCCTGTACCCGAACATGGTGCCCGCGCCCTCGACCGCCTCGGTCGGCGTCGGCCAGATCATCGCGATCAAGTTCGACAAGCCGGTCACCGACAAGGCCGCCGTGGAGAAGAACCTCCAGGTCATCTCGACCCCGGCACAGACCGGCGGCTGGTCGTGGATCTCGTCCAGTGAGGTGCACTACCGGCCCAAGGTCTACTGGCAGGCCGGCAGCACCGTCGAGGTGAAGATCAACCTGTTCGGCGTCAACCTCGGCAACAACTACTACGGCGAGGCCAACCGCGACGTCACGTACCACATTCACGACTCGTGGGTCGCCAAGGCGGATGGCAACAGCGAGCAGATGCAGATCTTCCACAACGGCGCGCTGGTCAACACCATGCCGATCAGCATGGGTAAGGACGCCACGCCGACGCATACCGGTCCGCACGTGATTTCCTTCAAGCAGAACCCGTACGTGATGAACTCCTGCACCTACGGCGTGTGCAGCGGTCCGCAGGCGTATGTCGCGACGGAATACTGGGCCGAGCGGATTTCCAACGACGGCGAGTTCGTGCACGAGAACCCGAACAGCGTCGCCGCGCAGGGCAACACGAACGTCTCGCACGGCTGCATCAACCTGAACGAGCAGAACGCGCAGTGGTTCTTCAACACGTTCAACATCGGTGACGTGGTCGAGGTGACCAACTCCGGCGGCGGTCCCCTGCCGATCTACGACACCTGGGGCGACTGGGAACTGTCCTGGTCCCAGTGGCAGGCCGGCAGCGCCCTGAGCTGATCTTTTACCAGAGGCGAGTGGCCCTGGTCGGGGATTTTCCCGACCAGGGCCACTGGCGTGTGTGGGGTCTGTACTCCTATTGGGTGGCGGGCTGACCCGACGACAACCGACGATCTCCCCGCACGTCCTCGGGAGTATCCGGGAATACAACGTGATCCCGGTCGAATGGGGTGATCATCCATGACCATGACGAGGGCCGTGAAGCTGGCCTCTGTTGCCGCGGCGGCGGCCGCCATCCTCACCACGACACTGACAACGGTGGCGGCCGCGGCGCCGGCCAACACCGCCGCACCGACCTCCACAGCCGCGGACACAGCGGCGAACACCACCTGCCCGACGCGGCCGCAACCACTGCCGCCGAACGCCGTGGCCGGCGCCGCCAACGAGGCACTGCGTGCCGCGCCCGGCCTGTACACCGGGATCGACACGACGGGCGAGTACGTCACGTCATCGGCACTCGGCACGGCCGCGGGTGTCCGGGGCGAGCAGATCGCCAACGAGTGCGGTACGACCGTGGAGAACCGCAGCGTGGTGGTAGAGCTGCTGTTCCCGGCCATGCTGCCCAGTGCCAGCCTGTCCGAGGGCACCGTGTTCGTCTCCCGGATCGACGGTCGGTACCAGGTCTGGCAGGTAGCGCACTGATCTGAAAGACCCACATACGCCAGTGGCCCTGGTCCGGATTTCCGGGCCGGGGCCACTGGCGTATGTGGGTGAGCTCAGATGCGCCCAATGAGATACGCGGTATGGATGGCACCTTGTGGATGAATGCCATGACTCTCCACGAGGTCGAACAGAAGACGCGCACGCCAGGCTTCGTGGGCAACGAATCGACACCCTCGCCCCGACTTCGCCATAAAGACAATGCTGTACTCGGCAGCCAAGGCCCACGCCAGCTCGGACCACTGGCAGGTCCAGGTGAACGGCCATAGGTGAGCGCCCGCAGTCGGCTCGAACGCCGGAATCTTCGACGACACCGTCAGATCCACCTGGATCCCCCGGTCATCAGTCTGAAGCCAAGCAGACGGCCACGTAATCGTGATCGGCCCACACAACCGGGCCGGCACCGTCGCCCACCCCCGGATCACCATCACATCCGAACCCATGCCGGTCATCTTCGCCTCGCCCGGTCACACAAAGTTGCCCGAAAAACCACGTCCGGAGAATACATCGTTCCCTCAGGAACCGATCGTGTCCAAGCACTAGCCGAATCTCACACTGTCCGCAGGTAACGAACTGCCCCGTCCAGCGACCAGCCCAGTCGACAGCCGCTTAATATCATCTTGAGCGCCCGGCCTGGAACCACTGACACAGACAGTAATCCGCATAACGTGCGGCGCGATCTGTAGAACCTCGTCGACCACAGTTGCGCCGTACCTCATTTATACTCCGGACACCGCAAATCTCACAAGCCAGATCGACACGGGATCGAGATCTTTTGATAACTCGAAGGGCGGTCTCAACCGGTCGGTGCGACATCGGTTCAGACCGCCGGGGTCTTGTACCACTGTTCGCCGTTGCAGGACCAGCGGTCGGCGTGGTCGATTGCATGAGAGTTAGATCCGCATGAATTTCTCAATCAAGTGAAGAAAATACCTACAAGCCGCGTCCTCTGAATCGAATTTCTTTTCGTCCCAACGAGTCCCGCGCTCGGCGTAATAAACCGACCACGTTCCATAATTCTCGTCAATACAAAGGGTGTCCTCCGAGATCCCACCGTACAGGCTGTACGCCCCCTCTTTGACCCCCTTGCCGTCAAGAATATCCTTCAAATCTGAACGCGTCACGGCTCCACCTCCCTAATTATCCCACTGTTCAGCAGCGTTCCAATCCTGAGCGGCAGAAGAAACTGGATCCCGCCACCTATCTGATCAAAAGCCGGCGCGATTCGTCCGCTTTGCACTTCAAACGGCTTGACCACCTCGTACACATGGTAAGGACGATCAGTAGATCCTGGAGGAAGCGCCCGCATCGCTTCTGCCGTACCGATGGGTGCCACAAACTTACCAAATACGCCGCCGTAACGATCGAACCGGTCTCCCGCCTGAAGCCACATCCTAGTTTTGGCTCCGATGAATCCATCATCGATCTGAACCGCACCGGGTTCGGTGGAGGCTATGTTGTTGATGTCTGGACTACTGTAGCAGAGTCGTGTTGCGCATAGTAGAGGTCTTCATATTCCGTCGGCGACATGTGATCGATCGCGCTATGGAGTCGACGCTGGTTATA
>DASVLX010000227.1:0-1705 GCA_036384655.1 Pseudonocardiaceae bacterium | reverse complement strand
CGACAACGCCGGAGATCACGCTCATCGGCAGCAGGAGCAGCCCGGCGCCGAGGGCGGACATCCCTCGGCCCGCCTCGAACCACTGAGTGACGCCGTAGAGCACGACGTACACGCACACCGAGACCACCGCGAAGCGCAGGTACGTCCTGGTCAGCGCCGCGTTGCGGACGAGCAGCCGCACATCGATGAACGGCTGCCTGGCACGCAGTTCCCACAGGGTCAGGACGACGAACAGAACCACGGCCGTGGCCAGCACGATCCATCTCGGTTCGGGGAGAGAGAACAGAAAGACCAGAAGCGCGATCATCGCCAGGGCGAACCCGATGATGCCGGACAGATCGATTCGGGAGGCGACCTCGCGAGCCGTTTTCGGTGCCCGCTGTGCCGGGTCGCGAGGGATCCAGATCAGCGCCGCGGCCAGCGCGATCAGCGCCACGGGAACGTTGACGAGGAACACCCACCGCCACCCGGCGGCCTCGACGAGCACTCCGCCGATGGGCAGACCCAGCGCGGTGGTGGCGATGCCGGCGATCTGCAGACCGCCCAGGACGCTGCCGGGTGGCTTCTCCATCCTGGCTTCCTTGGCACGGCGCTGGATGAGCATCATCGCCGACGGATAGGCGCAGGAGGTGCCCAATCCGATCAGCACCCGGGCGATCAGCAGTGTCAGGAGGTTCGGCGCCATCCCGCCGAGGACACCGCCGAGCAGCACCAGGACGATCCCGACGAGGAAGACGCGGCGGGCACCGAACACCTCCGCGACCTTCCCAGCCGTGGGCTGGGCGATGGCACTCGCCAGATACAACGCGGTCACCAGGGACGCGGTCTGGCCCACCGAGACGTGCAGACCGGCCGCGATCGGCACGAGGGCCGTGGCGATCACGGAACTGTTGATCGGGTTCAACGCGGACCCGATGAACAGGGGCGTGTTGAACCGCCACGAGAACGGTCTTCTCGGCGCACTCACCTGGCTGGCCGTGACTGGTGGTGTCATCGCGCCTCCGACATTTAGGTATACTAAAGAATCATGTTTAGGTATACTAAAGAACTGTGGAGACGGATGCAAGCGGCGAACGCTTCGGTGCTCTCGATGAGGCTGGCCTCGGCGCTCAGGTGCGCTCAACGGTGGCGCGGCTCTACCGCCGGTTCCGCAGCGAACGGCCAGCGGGCAGCCTGGGTGACGCGGCGCTTGATGTCCTCATCCGGCTGTACAAGCGCGGTCCGATGACCCTGACCGAGCTCAGCGACTACGACCAGGTCGCCCCCGCGTCGATGAGTCAGAGCGTGAACCGGCTGACCTCGGCCGGCTATGCGGTCCGCGGTCCCGATCCGAGCGACCGCCGGAAGGTGCTGTTCAGCATCACTGCCGAGGGCGCCGAGCTCGCACGCGCCACCCGCGCCCAACGCCATGCCTGGTTGGACGCCCAGCTACGGGCACTCAGCCCGGAGGATCAGGACGCGATCGCCCGGGCCTGCGTCCTGCTCAGCGGAATCGCGGCCGCCTAGTCGATACCCGCCTAGTTCCCGCCTGGCGCTGCTGTTCGCGCTGATCATCGGGCTGCTTCTGGGCGCGTTGGTCGGCCACACCGGGCGTGGTGGGCTGCTGCTGGTCGGCGTGGCGAACGCGCTGCGTGCGCTGCCCACCCTCGGCCTGCTGACCCTGGTGGTGCTGGTGATCGGCATCGGCCTGGTGCCGCCGCTGGCC
>DASVLX010000226.1:0-1665 GCA_036384655.1 Pseudonocardiaceae bacterium | reverse complement strand
CTACGCGCACATGCATGATCTGGCCGAGTCGGCGGGGGAGGGCTGGCGGGCGTGGCTGTTGCCGCTGTCGGTGGACGGGCTGCTGCTGGGTGCGTCGCTGGTGCTGTATGTGCGGGCGGGCCGGGCGTGGCTGGCGTGGTCGGCGTTGTTCGTGGGTATCGGGGTCTCGCTGGTCGCCAACGTGCTCGCGTCGCGTCCGGAGTTGGTGTCGCGGTTGGTGGCGGCCTGGCCGGCGGTGGCGCTGGCGTTGTCGTATGAGGTGCTGCTGACCCTGGTGAAGCACCCTGCCGGCCGGCCGGTCGAGGTCGAGCCGACCGAACGGGTGCCGGTATCGGTTGCCGAGCGTGCTGTACCGGCCGTCGTGCCGGCCGCCGAGGTGAAGGTCGACCGTGCCGAGGATGACCGGTCGGGTGGTGGGCCTGGCCTGCTGGCCAGGGCACGCCAGGTGGTTCACCAGGTGCCTGGTGTGGGTCGGGGCAGGCTGGCCCGGCACCTCGGCGTCGGTGAGCACGCGGCCCGCCAGTTGCTTGACCAGTTGCGGGCCGACGCGGCCTGATCAGCAGTGCGGGAACGGCCCGGCCGGGTGATCCTCGGTCGGGCCGTTCCTCATTCGTCGTCGTGGTCGCGGAGGTCGCGCACCTGCTGTTTCAGGGCGTCGACGTTCCAGCGCGCATGACCACCGGCCGTGACCCAAGCGGGTTCGACCAGTCCGCGTTGCCACCAGCGCACCAGCGTGGACGCGGCTATGCCGAGTTGCTTGGCTGCCACACCGGTAGACACCAGGTCGCTGGTCACAGGGCAACGATGACACCCGTTTGACCTAAGTTCTTGCTGGTTGCAGTGCTTGCAATGATCCGTTGGATTTCATGGCTTGCCATGTTCTGCACTGGTTGCAATGATTGGGTCGTTTCCGATGTGTTCCACTGGTCAACGCTGCTGCCAGGCAGGGAGGGCGACCCCCGATGAGTGCGAGCGCCGTTCCGATTCCGATCACCACGTATTGCGGTGGGTGTGGCCGGCCGTTGGCGCAGGGTGCGCGGGCTCGGGCTGATGTCCGGTCGGAGACCGGGTGGATGTGTCCGCGTTGCTGGGACAAGTCCGGCAGGGTTGAGCTGCGGGCCGGGAAGTCGTGACCGTGGCCGGGCGGGCCGACGCTGCCGAGGTTGAGGTCGACGGCGAGGGCGGTGAGCTGGAGAAGCTGCGGCGGCGCCGGTTGGGTGACGCGCTGCGGGGTGTGTTGTCGCCGTTGGAGGTGGAGGCGTTGGCGTGGGGTTCGATCGTCGTGCTGGGTGGTCGGGATGATCGGCGTGTGGCGGCGGCCGAGCGGGCGTTGTCGGAGATCCGGGCGGTGGCGCGTGGCCTGTCACCGCGGCCGAGGCCGGGCGAGCCGGGTTTCCTGTGATGTGCCGGCGCCCCGCGCTCGGTGGTGAACGCGGGGCGCCGTGCTGCCGGGGGATGTGTGCTGGCCGAGGTGGTTAGCCGGCGCTGTGCATGCGGTCGGTGGGGTTGTCGGTGGGATCGCCGTAGCTGGGTCGGGCGGCGCGCTGCATGGCGGCGTTGATGCGGCCGCCGAGTTCGCCGGGCTCGGTTTCGGGCTGCGCCACGTCCTCGGGGTGGGGTAGGCCGCCGGTGGCGACGGTGTCGCGGGCGGTTTGGGCTTGCAGG
>DASVLX010000225.1:0-7295 GCA_036384655.1 Pseudonocardiaceae bacterium | reverse complement strand
GCCTGGATGCTCGGCGAACAGGCCGTCTGCGGCCTGTTGCTACTCGCCACCGCCGCGCTGATCTTCCGCCCGCCCGCCGCCGCAGCCGGCGAATAGAGACCGCTACCGGCCCGGTTTGGCAAGGACTTCCTGCCGGACGCGGTGGGCGAAGCGCTGGTTACGGACCATCTCGCGGAGCGGCATGCTGGCCGTCCGCTGTTCCTCGTCGATGGCCCGCTGCAGCGGACGAAGCAGGTCGACGAACAGCTTCTCGGCCAGCGCCGGCTCCCACATGACCTTGAGGATCTTCTCGCATTCGCGCTCCGCTGCCTTCTCGGTGCGCGGCACCGAACCCGTGCCGGCAAGCCGGATCTTGGCGGCGGCGAGCAGGTGATACTGGGCCGGGCGGAAGTCCTTCTTGATGCGCCGGTTGCGGATCAACCACTCCAGTCGGTACAACGTCATGGCCGCCGTGTAGTAGGGAACCAGCGGTTGGCCGTCGACGTAGAGCTCCTTACCCCGGGACTCCAGCAGTTCCTTGAAGTGACCCACCCGGGCCGGTTCGTTCAGGAACATCGACAGATACGCCCGGCTGAGCTGGTCGCGCGTGATGATGCGCGTCTTCTCGACCTTGGTGTCCTCACTGTACTGTTTGGCGCGCCGCTCGTAGTAGAGCTTGTGCTGCTTGTCCTCGCTGAGCGCGAAGTAGTCCTCAAGCCGCTTGTGGAAGTCCTCCAGCGCGGCCAGATCCTCCTCCGTGATCGCGGTCTGCCGGTTCGCCGCGCCAATGATCTTGTGGATCAGATCTTCGTCTTGGGAGTGCACGATACGAACGCTGACCTCAACGCTGTCGGTCAACAGTTCACGGTTCTGGAACAGGACATGGCAGGTCTGACAGCCGTTGACGATCTGGAAGTCCTTGAGCAGAATGTCCTCGCCCACCACTGTCATGTCTCGGGCCACGATCGTGATCCCGTTGTTGAGTACCGCGAATGTCTCCCGACGATCTGGATCGCGCAGGGTAGCCCGCATCTGCGAGTTGACCTCGTTGTAGCCCAGAAAGTCCCGAACATTGTCGTTGAACAGCGCCCGGCGCAGCCGTCCGCTATGATCGTCCAGCACCGTGTCGACAAGTTCTTTCGCCGACAACAACCCCATCAGGGCCTGCCGGACTCCCGGCAACTTCGGAAGGAAGACGTTCTTGGGGATATGAACCGTCTCGGACACCCCGGCGACGGCGTGCTGATACAGCCCTCGGAGATCACGCTCGGTCAGACACTGAAACTCAACAAGGTCGAACCGGTTCATCTCGCGCAGCCTTCTGACCGCCGAGCGGGCCTTCCTCTTGATATAGTCGGCGACCTTGCTGCCCGTTGTCACATAGCGAACATGCACCTTGGGAAGCCCGCCGGCCAGCTTGCCGATGTTCTCATAGATGGCCTTCATGCAGTCCCGGAGATTGTGAACATCGTCCGAAGCCGGATATTGCAGCTCCTCGGGACTCAACACATGATGCAGGTTGTCGGCCAGATCCGGCACCACCTCCGCCTTGAAGCCCGAGGTGGTCTTGGCCTGGATAATGATGACCCGCACATCCAACATCTTCGCCGCGCTCACCGCGGCCTGGACATCGGCCGCGTCGCGGAGCAACTCACCATTGACCAACACGGCGTAGGCGTCGATGCCAAGGTCGTTGCCGCCGCCGGAGCGGAAGCTGTCAGGGCTGAACTCGTCCTCGTAGAAGGAGCTGAGCACGCAGTAGGCGGCGAAGGTCTCGAATGCCTCGCTCTCCGGCAGGTGTTCCAGCTCGCGCTCCTTCTGGAACGCCTTCACCAACCCGGCGATGATGCTTTCCATGCCCGCCTCCCGTCAGCGGCCCTCGTTGACGACGGCGAGGACTTCCTCCTGCGTCGGCGCGCTCGGCGGGTGGTAGCTCAGGCACATCGGCGTGCGGACCTTCCGGAATCCCACTCCCTCGGTCCCGACGTAGAACTGCCCCGCCTTCAGCCGGGAGATGTCCAGCACCGCGCTTGACTTTGCGGAGGCAATCTCCTTGGCGGCCGCGATCTGGATCGGACTGTTGAGAAAGCCCAGGAATTGGCTGGACGAGTTTCCGGGGATCCGGTTGTGGAGGTTCTTGGGTGCCTGGGTCGCGAAGATCAGTCCCAGTCCATATTTCCGTGCCTGTGCCACCAGCGCGAGCGTGCTGTGGGTGCAGGCCGTCATGGAACCCGAGGGGGCGTAGTTCTGTGCCTCGTCCATCACGAACAGCCCGCCGAGCGGGCGGTCACCGGCCGGGTGCTGCTTGATCCACGCGAACAGCGCCATCTGCAACTGGTTGACGAAGTTCTGCTGCTGTTGATCGTCCTTGAGACCGATGAAGCTGATCACCGAGATCCTGGCCCGCTTTCCCGCAGCCGGGGTGAACAGCACGGCCGGGTCGACCGGCACACCCGATCCGCCGAACAGGGAGTCGTTGTCCATGGCGGCGTGCAGGGTGTCCGCCATGTCCTGGGCCATCTTGTAGGCCTTGGACAGTTGGCTGACGCCGTCCGGCAGGTCGGCGAGCAGTCGAAGGAAGTCCGGGAGTCCCTTGCCGTCCCGCTCGGTGAAGTGGCGCAGGGCCCGACGCAACACCGATCGCGCCTGCTCGGCCTTGGCGGTCGAGCCGTCAACCTTGGCGCGTGGAGCCAATGCGGCGACCGTGGTGTCGATGGCGATCCGTACTTCGTCCCGGTTGTCCGCCACCGCGGTCAGGTCGGGCAATGGCTGAAAGCTCAGCGGTCGGCCGGTTTCGTACCCGGGGGTCCAGATGACCACGTCCGTGTGATCCAGGTACTCGGCGGCTCTGTCGGAGTCGCCCGACGCCCACGCCGTCGGTGGCTCCGGCCAGGCCATCCCCAGTCTCGACAGGTCGTTGTTGGGATCCAACACGATCGCGGACACGCCGCGCAGCGCGCATTCCTCGACGATCCGGCGAATCAGCACGGTCTTACCCGAGCCCGACCCAGCGAAGATCGTCGTGTGTTTGCGCAGCGATTCCAGCGGCACCAGGAGCTCGCCGCCGGTGTCCATGTAGCTGCCGAGGGACAGCACGTCCTGGGATTCGGCCGGAGGGATCTCTGCCTGAGGTGATGCCGTGTCCGGGTCGACGCCAGGCCAGATCACCGCGTTCGAGGGCTGCTCGGGTGGCGGTGTTGGCGAGCCCGGCTCCGGTGCGGAGGGCGGCGGGCCAAAGACCCGCGTGAACAGGGCGGTTTTGCCGGCGGGTCGCCGGGAAAGCAACCACTCGCGGAATCCGGGCTGTTGCTTCGACTCGGGGAGGGTGACGCCCATCCGCTCCAGCGCCGCGAAGGTCCGCAGGTCATCCTGCTGGAGATCCCTGATGACAACTCCCCCGGACCGCTCGAACTCCTGGATCTTCTCCGTGGTCTTCTTTCCCTTTGACCACTTGCCCGTCCGCAGCAGGTAGGCCTTCTGCCTGGTGGAGTCGGGGTCCAGGCCACCGGTGATGATCAGCCGCCCGATGCGGTTGATCACGGCTATCGCGTTGCTGGCGGCGATGGACCGGAACGACCACTGGATCTGATCTGGGGCATCCGGGTTGAGTTTGAGCTTGGCGTGTATGGCCGGATTCCCGCCAGCATCCGGTTCGAGCAGGTACCGGTCGCGGTCTGACCCCTGTTCCATGACAAATCCGCACAAGCCGGCCGTGAGTAGCCCGGGCATCCATCGATCCTCGGTCGCCGGATCCAGTGCGCCCTCCAGATCAACCACCTCACGGAGCGACGCGAGTTGCCTGTCCAGAGCCGCGAAGTGGTCATCAGACGCTGAGGCATTCGGCTGCGTATCAGGCGGCGGCGTCGACGCGGACGAATCGTCCAATGTGGCCAGTTCCCGCACCGTATCGTCCTTCAGGCATTTCGTGATATGCCGGTCGATGCGCTGGATCAGGCCGCGTGCGGTGAACAGGTTCGCGGTCGCGAACGCCTTCTGCAGTACCGGCCAGGTCGGGTACGGCGGGTCGAACCCAATCCCGCTGAACCTGTGCCGGAACAGCTCAGTGATCAATTCCTGCCCGACCTCAGTGGACGGTATCTCGTAGAGCGGTTCCTCGGGACGGAACCGGGCCGCGACCGGCCCCAGCGCGCGAGCGAGAATGCCCTGCCACACATGCGCCTGGCAGGCGACAACGGTGACGGTTCGTCGGGTGGCCTCCCGTAGGTCCAGCAGTCCGGTACTGATCGTGTCCAGAAGGAGATCACGTGACGGGTCGGCCGGACCGCTCTTCGTGACATCGGTCGGGCGGTCGGACTGGGAGATGAGGGTGTCGATCTGGTCAACCGCCAGCACACTCGGCCCGGTCAACCCGACCAATTGGGACAGCTCCTCGGCCACCTCGCGGGCCGGCTTCGCATCGGGATTGAGACCCAGCGCGGCTCGCTCGCCCGGTACGGTCTCACTCTCCGACTGGAGATACGACTCGCCTATCTCCTGTAGCTCCACGTCGGCCGAACCAACCAGGATCAGAGCGCGGAGTGTGTGCCGGCAGTGAAACCCGACGAGTCGATCGACTTGACACAGCGCCGTGACGATCTCGCTGAGCCCCGCCCTGGTCGGGCTCGCCTCACCGACAAGCTGCGCTCGTGCCATGTCGGACAGACTGAGCCGGTCGGCCAGCCGCCGTAGCACGATGGCGGACTGATCAAGTTCACCGCCCTGCCACCGATGGCGTAAGCCGTCGAGCAGGGCAAACGACACGTCCGGCCAGAAGTCCCGGCTACTCAGACTCACCAGGAAGAAGTAGCCATCATCCTGCTGCACCCGGCGGCGCACCTGGCCCAGCAGGTGGGTCTTGCCGGCGCCGGCCTGGCCGACGATCGCCACGCCCAACGGACTGACCTCGGGGCTTGCCTCGGCTTCGCCGAAGGCCGTCATCACGGCGTCGAGGGCCCGTTGGTTCAGCCCGTCGATATGGACTTCGGGGTCAACCCACACATCCTGCTTGGTCGGCGCCCAATCGAAACGTAATTCTCCCAGCGCCTTACGTTCGATATCGTCCACGGCGATCAGCCGCGTTCGATCGACAGAAGGTGTTTGTCCTCCCCGCCAACGTGAATCGCGGCCTTGCGGTCGGCCGGCGTCAGCGCCTTCTGGTTGGACTCGGGGATCAGGTGAATCACCTGGTGCAGCACGAGCCGGCGCAGTGCGTCATCCACATCGGGGCGCGGCAGCTCCAGTGCGGCGCGCAGCCGGGTGAGACTGACCCAGTCACCGGACCGGGACGCGAGACGGTCGTAGGTGCCGCGGATCCGATCGTCGATCTCGCCGGCGGTGAGCGGCACCACGGTGTCGGACATCTCCGCGTAGCCGTCAACGGAGAAGATGTCGGCGACGTTGAGGCCCGCGCGGATCAGGTAGGCGTCGAGCACCCCCGACAGACCGTAGAGCAGCCGATACCCTCGGTCCGCGCCGTTGGGTGCCGTCTCCGCGAGTTCCTGTCGGCAGCGCACCCAACCCGTGTCCGTCAGCTCGTGCAGGAACGCGGGGTGTGGCCCCTCGGACATCCGCACGGTAATCAGCCCCTGAGACTTCAGGGACTCTCGGACCTTCTTCTCGACCTTGAACTTGAAGGCCTCCTGCACGTCGTTGTTTGATGCTTCCCCCACGAGAATCATCAACGCCAACAACGTGGCTCGTTCCGGCAGGCTGAGTGTCGCCGCTGCCACGGAATCTCCCCTCCGTCACGGGTTCTGAGGGATCACCGTACTCAGCGCGGCCGTTTCGGGAAGCCGAACCGGACGTGATTCATCCGGTCGGCCCAATTCCAGATCACCATTCGGTCACCGATGAGTCACCGTTGGCGCGACAGGATGGTGACCACGCAGGCATTGCCGTCCATGCCGGCCGCACCACCGCCCATGGTCTCCACCAGTCCGACATCGTGGCGGCGCACCTGTCGTGCGTCCGCGCGGCCGCGCAGCTGCCAGGCGATCTCCGCCAACTGGGCCGTGCCGGTGGCGCCCAACGGATGGCCGCGGGACAGCAGCCCGCCGCTCGGATTGACCGGTTGCGCACCAGCCCGCGCGGTATGCCCGGACGGCGCCAGTTCGGCGCCCTTGCCGCGCGGCGCCAGGCCCAACGCCTCCAGCGTGATGATCTCACCGATGGTGAAGGCGTCGTGCACCTCCAGCACATCGATATCGCCGGCGGAGCGGCCGGCCTGCGCGAACGCGCGCTCGGCGGCCCGCGCGACGCTCGCGAACCCCCACACCTCGCTGCCGCGGTGATCCCACAGCGCCCCCGAGACCATGGCGGATGCCTCCACGACCAGATCGTCGCGTCGGCCCCGGTCGCCGCCGACGATCACCGCGCCGGCGCCGTCGGTGGTCGGACAGCACTGCAGCAGGGTCAGCGGGTCGGCGATCATCCTCGACGCCAGCACCTCCTCGACGGTGGGCGGCGTCGACCGCAGATGCGCCCGGGGGTTGTCGGCGCCGTTGCGTTTGTTCTTCACGGCGACCGCCGCCAACTGGTCCGGCGTGACCCCGAACTCGGCGAAGTACCGTTGCGCGGCCAGCGCGTACAGGCCGGGCAGCGGCAGCCCGGCCGCACCCTCCGGGTCGGTCGCCTCCGGCACGATCGCACCGGAGAACAGTGTGGAGAGCTGTTCCACGCCCAACGCGAGCACGCAGCCGAACCGGCCGAACCGCACCGCCTCGACGGCCTCGTGATACGCGCTCGTGCCGCTGGCACAGGCGTTCTCCACCGTCCACATCGGAACGCTCACGACGCCGAGCCCGCGCTGCACCCTGGTCGCGACCCCTGGTGGGCCGAACACCGACCCGACCACGATCGCGTCGATCTCTCCCGCTCCGATGCCGGCGTCGCGGATGGCCTCGGTGGCCGCCTCCCAGGCCAGCGACTCCACCCTTCGCTCCGGGAACCGCCCGAACGACGATGTCCCGACACCCCACACCATCGGCTGATTCATGATTCCGTCCTCCGGGCGGCCACCAGGTCGCCGTCCTCGGTTCCGGTGATCACCAGACGGGTGCCCGGGGTGAGCACCACCGGCTCGGCGAGATGCACGAGCACCCGGGGGCCGTCGTCCAGGTCGAGATAGGCCAGCCCGCACGGCGGCCGCCGGGTGCCGACCGGGATCGCCACCACCGTCGACGACCACACCGACCCGGTGGGCGCGAACCGTGCCGGCTCGACCGGCCGGTAGCACGCCGGGCACCACGGGATGTCCCGCTGCGCCGACGGATAGCCGCACGACACGCACCGGCAGCCCAGCAGCGTGCCGTCCTCGA
>DASVLX010000224.1:0-24015 GCA_036384655.1 Pseudonocardiaceae bacterium | reverse complement strand
ACCTGGTACCGGACTTCCCCGGCGCCGCGAACTTCGCGCTCGCCTTCGCTCTGGTCCTGGTTGTCGCCGCGGTGTCGATCATGATCATCGGTGCCGGCATCACCACCTTCGTCGCCGCCGCGACCATCGGCCTGCTCGGATTCCTGGCGGCGTTGGTGGCCGCGTTCGTACCTGGCGCGACCCCAGCCGCCGTCGGCGCTGGCGCCGCGGCCGTCGCGCTGGCCGCGCTGTCCATGCTGCCCCGGATCACCATCCAGCTCGCCGGGCTGCCACTGCCCAATGTGCCCAGTGGTTCGGAGGACCTCAAGGAGGAGTCCAAGTTCACGGACTTCGTCCAGATCGAGAAGCGCGCCGGGCGGGCGCACGAATACATGACCGGCATGATCATCGGTTGTGGGGCGATCGCGGCGCTCGGCTCGACGATCGCGGCCACCTCGGGCCTGTGGGGCATGTTGGAGGCCGCCGCCGTGGCCGCGGTGCTGTTGCTGCGCGGTCGCGCCTACGCCAACGGCCGTCAGGCGGTCGCGTTGCTGGCCACCGGCCTGCTGACCGCCGCCGGCCTGGTCATCGGCGCGATCCTGCTGTCGCACGGCCTGGTGATGAAACTGGTCGTGCTGGGCGCCCTGGTGGTGGTCGCCGCGTTCGCGCTGATCGTCGGCGTGGTCTTCCCGGAGAAGAAGTTCTCGCCGGTGCTGCGCCGCAGCGTGGACGTGATCGAGGCGATCCTCATCGCCTCGGTGCTGCCGCTCGCGTTCGCCGTGATGAACCTCTACATGGCCGTCCGGCACGTACACGTCTTCGGCTGAGGGGCGTTGATGACCAGGATCACTGCCACCCGGCGACGGGCGGTCACGGCCGTGTCCGCCCTGGCGGTCCTGCTCGGCTCGGCCGCCGGTCCGGCCTGGGCGGACACGACGACCTCGACCACCACCGCTCAGCCCGGCCCGTCGTACTGGCAGCCGCCGGCCAACTACAACAACCTGCCGCCGAACGTCGGCCCGGGTGGGCAACCGGACCAGACCTACGCCCAGGGCCAGGTGGGGTGCATCATTTCCGGCGTCGGCAATGTGGCGCTGCAGAACGAGCCCGCCGCGCAGTCCATGTTGGACATCGCTGACGCGCAGAAGCTCGGTAACTACGGCGCTGGCGTGACGGTCGCGGTGATCGACACCGGGGTGAACCAGCATCCGTTCCTGGGCGGGCGACTGCTGAACGGTGGCGACTACATCCTCCCCGGCGGGAACGGGTTGAACGACTGCGACGGCCATGGCACCATCGTGGCCGGCATCATCGCGGCCAACACCAGTGGCGCCGGGGTGTCGTTTACCGGTGTGGCGCCGCAGGCGAAGATCCTCGCGATCAAGCAGACCAGCAGCAACTACCAGGCGCAGGTCAACAACCAGACGACCACCGCCGGCGACCTCAAGACTCTGGCCGAAGCGATCTTCTACGCGGCCAGCCGGCCGGACGTCAAGGTCATCACGATGTCGGTGGATGAATGCGTGCCGATCAGCGCAGCACAGTACATCTATCACACCAACGACTTCCTGCAGTTGCAGGCGGCCATCCACTACGCGGTGAACGTCGCCAACGACGTGGTGATCGCGGCCGCCGGCAACATGGCATCGTCCTCGTCGAACGGCAATGGGTCGGCCGACCAGAACGGTCAGAAGAACCAGAGCGCCTGTTCCAACGTGCCCAACAACAGCAACGCCAATCCCGACCAGGTCAACATGGTGGAGATCCCACCGGTATTCGCCGATGACGTGCTTTCCGTCGCCTCGGTGAATCCCGCGCAGGGCGCGCAGGCCACCGGCGGGGTGTCCAGCTTCTCGGTGTGGGGACCATGGGTGAGCGTGGCGGCGCCCGGTGAGGGCATCATCTCGCTCGACCCGGGTCCGGGAGCCACCGGACTGTCCAATCAGACATATGAGAACGGCCAGAAGACCGGCCTGCAGGGCACCAGCTTCGCGGCACCCTATGTGGCCGGGCTGGCCGCGTTGATCCGCTCGAAGTACCCGAATCTCAGCGCGCACCAGGTGATGGAGCGGATCGAGGCCACCGCGCAGCATCCCTCCGGCGGCACCGACGGACGCAACAACGAGGTCGGCTACGGCGTGATCAACCCGGTGGCCGCGCTCACCGCCGCGATTCCGGGCCAGAACGGCGTTCCAGAGGAGAAGGCCGTCAACGTCAAGGCACAGCTACCGAACGAGGGCGGCCTCAACTGGACTCCCATCCTGGTCGCCGTGATCGGCACGGCGGCCGGCGCGGTGCTGATCCTCCTCGTCTATTTCATCATCCGCACCCGCCGTCGAAACGACGAACCCGAGGCCACGCCGTAGCGGCCGTTGCCTCGTCATCGAATGGGGGCGCCCCAGCCGACTCCGGCGGGACGCCCCCATTGCTTTGTCGCCACTATGAGTGACGGACGAAATTCGACCACCGACATCGACGACACACTGGGTGGGGAATGAGATGGACCTCGACGCCCAGGAGAACGGTGGCGACGATTCCCTGGCGCAGGCTCGGCAACAGGGCGACGGCGGACTGCTGGGGCTCACCGACCAGAGCCAGATCGACAGGGATCTACTGGGATGACAGAACTGGGATGACATGGATTCGGGCCGACCATCGGTTGGTCGGCCCGAATCATCTTGAGTTGTTGACGGATTCCGTCACCGGTCGTCAGGTGTCGCGAGTACCTGATCCCGCACGTTCTGGAGCGATCACTGGCCGCCCGCCGTCGCCGTCGTGGGAGGCGCGTACTGGCCGGCACTGCCCGGCACCTGGAGGGTGTCGAACGTCCGCTGCGCCGACTGCGTGCTCAGGTCCTGCGCGCTGGCCGGCAACAGGCTGATGATGGACTGCGGCCCCGGCCAGAGGCCGTACTGCGGGCCCGTGGTGCTGGCGACGCCCAGGCCCTGCGCGGTCTGCAGGTTGGGAATGCTGTACGTGACACCGCGCGCCGTGACCAGGTAGATCGGCCCGTTGGAGAACTCACCCGGATTGGTGGCTCCGTGCACCGCGAGGCCGTCCCCCACCGCCGGCGAGTTCATCAGGAAGTAGTCGATCTTCACGCCGCTCGGCGACGGGGTGCCGATCTGCAGCGGCACCATCTGGCCGGTCGAACTGCTCTTGTCCGCGGGCAGGGCAAGCGTGGTGTTCAGGAACACCGAGGTGCGCGCGATCGGCTGGTTCGGGTTGGTGTAGTCGGCGCTCCACTGCAGACACATCACCTTGTCGGTGCCGGCCGCGATCTGACCGTCGGCGGTCACGTTGCCCGGATACAGCGCGACACCCAGCGGGTCGTTGGTCAGCTGGGGCAGGTTGTCGACCTCGTCCGGCGCGACCGCCTGGATGTTGGCCGAGCCACCGGAGTTGGCGTACCGGGCGATCTCCGCGACCGACTCGCTGACCTTCTCCACGCCGTTGGGCAGGGCGATGTAGTAGTCGTAGCTGCTGGTGGCCCGCTGCACCTTGAAGGGCAGGCCGGGCGACACGGGAAGGCCGGGGACGGTGGCCGTCTCACCGATGTACTGCGACATCGGATCGGTGATCTCACCGACGTACGGGATGGTGTTGAGCAGCGCCGTGCTGATCTGCCTGGGCTGCACGGTGTTCAGGCCCAACGCGGTCATCAGCGCGGAGTTCTTGGTGTCCACGAGGGCGCGCACATCACTGTCGTTCTGGTTGTTGACATTGTGCTGGCGCGCGTAGATCAGGTACCTGTTGCCGTCCGGGCCGGCCACATACGCGGTGTCCGCGTCGGGCAGTTGCTTGCCCAGGTTCGGCACTCCGGCCAACACATAGGTCTGCACGCCCTGCTGCGCCGACGAGGTGGGCATGTCCGTGCGGTACTGAATGTCGTCGCAGACCGCCCAGGTGGTCGGGCTCGACGCCGGGTTGGGCAGCGCGGGCGGCCCGTCCGGAATGCCCTCCAGTCGTCCCATCGGGATGCCGGCGACCTGCGAGTCACTGACCACCGTGACCGAGTTCAGCAGGTCCGAACTGGACGACGAGGCCGCGGTGCCCGAACCGCTGGATCCGCTGGCACTCTGCGAGTTGGTGGCCATCAGCAGCAGCTTCGCGGAGGCCACGTTGAACACCGGGATCAGCTCATGTGGGTTCTCGTTCACCACATAGACCTGTCCCGACGGCTTCGCGATCACGATGCCCTTGCTGGGGAGCGCGGGATCCGGACTGAGCACCGCCCAGATCAGGAACCCCAGCAGGCCAGTCAGTGCGACGATGATTCCGGTCACAGTCGCGCGCTTGTGTGTGCCCATCGGATCGTGCAGCATCACGGCGTCCTTGCGGACAAGCGCCGACTCCATCCGACGCAGCACGAAGCGATACGCCTGAACCTGTGACTTGGTGGTCGGTGTTGATGCCATTTCCGCCCTACAGCTCTCCCGGTCGCGGTACGGTTCGGCACAGTAGTCGTACGGAAGATCGCGTGGGGCCGGTTCGAGGAGAACGTGCCACACCGTTCATCCGGGCACTCGGTGAGCAGCACTGGACCAAGCACCAGACTTACCCATCTGGGTATCAGCGAGGGGAAGACGCAGGCGCATGTCGGTGACCACTCCACGACCGGGAGCACCCAATCCGGGCCTGGCGGCCGCGGCGGCGGCCAATGCGGTGCGCGTGGCGATCACGGCCCGCCGTCGGACGGTGGGCGCCCGACTGGGCGGCCTCCCGATGACGAACATCGCGGTGATCGAGATCGCCATCGCCATCGGGCTCGCCCTCATGTTGATCAACAGCACGTCGACGGTGTTCCTCGGGATCGCCGGTGGCGTGCTGTTGCTCGCGGTGATCATCGCGCTGCTGCGGTGGAACGGCCGCTGGTTCACCCAGTGGGTCGGACTGACCCTCGGATACATGTTCCGGTCCCACACCCGGGTCGCCGAGCCGATCGAGACGACCGCGGACAACCAGATCGCCCAGGAGGATGCCGGCCTGACCGGTCCCGAGGACCAGCGGGTCAACCTGCTGCGGCTGATGGTGCCGGACCTGATCGTGGCGCACGGCATCGACCACGAACGCCGGCCGGTCGGCTTCGCCTGGCATGACGGCGTGTGGACGGCCGTGCTGCTCGTCGACCCGACCCCGCCGCTGATCGCTCCGGTCGGCGCCACGCCCAACCTGCCGCTCGGCGTGCTCGCGCCCTGCCTGGAGGACCGTGGTGTCGCGCTCGACAGCATCCAGGTGATCTGGCATTCCTACCCGGGCAGTGCCTCGCTGCCGCCCGACTCGCCGGCGCTCGCGTCCTATCTGGAGGTTCTGGGCGGCCTGCCGGCGGCGGCCCGCCGGACCATCTGGATCGCCGTCCGGCTCGATCCCCGTCGCTGCCCGGCCGCTATCTCGGAGCGTGGCGGTGGCGTGGAGGGTGCCCACCGGGCGCTGATCGGCGCACTGTCCCGTGTGCACAGTGCGCTGGCCGCTCGTGGCGTGCCGACCCGACCGCTGGACCCCGACGAGTTGCTGCGGGCCGGCATCGTGGCCGCCGAACTGGGCGGTGTCGCCGGCACATCGACCCGCGTCGGTCTGCGGGAACGTTGGGACGGTGTCACGGCCGCCAACATCGGCCACGCCAGCTTCGCGATCACCCGCTGGCCCAGCGCCAAGAACCTGCAGAGCATCAACGGCCTCAGCGCCGTCCGCGCGCTGTCCAGCACGGTCACGCTCTCGCTGTCGCCGGCCGACGACGAGGGTGAGGTGGGTCTGCGCGGGATGTGCCGGGTCAGCGCCCGCACCCCGGCCGAGTTGACGGACGCCAACCGCCAGCTCAGCCAGTTGTCCCACCAACTGAACGTGTCGCTCACGCCGCTGCGCGGACTGCAGTTGGCCGGGCTGGCCGCCACCCTGCCGCTGGGAGGAAACGCATGACCAGGCTGCTGGACGCGAACAGCCAGGACGGCATCTCGCCGGAGTTCTCCGTGAGCGTCGCGATGCTGGACCGGATCAGCCCGTCCGGCGACCGCGGCGGCATGGTGATCGGCCGGGGTCCCAAGAACGAGCCGCTGAGCCTGTCCATCGTGCGGCCGGCTCCGACGCGGGTGATCAGCGTCGGTGGGCTGTACATGGCCCGGCAGCTCGCCATGCGGGCGATGGCCACCGGTGCCTGGGTGTTCATCGCCACCGCCCGACTGGCCGCCTGGCAGGTGCTGGAGCGCGCCGCCGGCCAGCAGCCCGGCAGCCCCCAGACGCGGGCCGTGCAGATCCGCCGGCTCAACCCGATCGAGCTGCCGCGCGCCACCGAGGAGGCGCCGCTGCTGGTGTTGCACGACGGCGGCTCGACCCCGCAGGAGCTGTTCCCGCCGCGCGGTCCCTGGCAGACCACCGTCTACGTGCTGCCGTACCTGCACCCCCAGGTCAGCCAGATCGCCGGCACCGCCGACCTGACCCTCTTGCAGCGGCTTCCGCTGGGGCAGGCACAGCTGGCTGGCCGGATCTGGCGGTTGCACCCACGGCTGGTGCAGCAGCTCACCATGCTCAAGGACGACCAGGTACTGGCGCTCGGCCGGGGGCTTGGCGTGACTTTCCAGCTGGTCACCACGAACCGTGAGCGGCAGATTCTTGGCCCCGTCCGTCGAGGCGACTGAGCTTTGCGAGACTGGGGTTGACAGATGCCATCGCTGTGAAGGAAGGCGCAAACATGACCCAGGCTGTTGACCCTGTCGCCCTGGAGCTGCCCGAGAAGCTGAAGCCGTCCGACGGCAGGTTTGGCTGCGGGCCCTCCAAGGTGCGGCCGGAGCAGCTCACCGCGCTGGCCACCGAGGGGGCGAAGGTGATGGGCACCTCGCACCGGCAGAAGCCGGTCAAGTCCCTCGTCGGTCGCGTCCGGGCCGGCTTGCGGCAGTTGTTCGCGCTGCCCGACGGCTACGAGGTGCTGCTCGGCAACGGTGGCACCACCGCGTTCTGGGACGCCGCCGCGTTCGGGCTGGTCCGCGAGCGCGCGCTGCACCTCACCTATGGTGAGTTCTCCTCCAAGTTCTCGAAGGTCACCAACGGCGCGCCGTTCCTGGGCGACTCGCTGATCGTCAAGGCCGAGCCGGGCGACGCGCCCGATCCGACCGAGGCCGTGGCCGCCGCCAAGGCGAAGGGCGAGAACTTCGACCTGGTCGGCTGGGCCCACAACGAGACCTCCACCGGTGTGGCGGTGCCCGTGGTGCGGCCGGCCGGCAGCGAGGGCGCGCTGATCGCGATCGACGCGACCAGTGGTTCCGGTGGCCTGCCGGTGCGCGCCGAGGACTTCGACGTGTACTACTTCGCTCCGCAGAAGTGCTTCGCGTCCGACGGTGGCCTGTGGCTCGCCCTGGCCAGCCCGGCCGCGATCGCGCGGATCGAGGAGATCGGCGCGACCGACCGGTGGGTGCCGCCGTTCCTGTCGCTGACCACCGCACTGGACAACTCGCGCAAGGACCAGACCTACAACACGCCCGCCGTGGCCACGCTCTTCCTGCTCGCCGAGCAGCTGGACTGGCTGAACGGGCAGGGTGGCCTGGAGTGGGCGGTGGCCCGCACCGCTGACTCGTCGCGCCGGCTGTACGAGTGGGCCGAGAAGACCGAGTACACCACGCCGTTCGTGGCCGACCCGGCCAAGCGGTCCCAGGTCGTCGGCACGGTCGACTTCGTCGAGAGCGTGGACGCCGCCGCGGTGGCGAAGGCGCTGCGCGCCAACGGGATCGTGGACGTCGAGCCGTACCGGAAGCTGGGCCGCAACCAGCTGCGGATCGGCATGTTCCCGGCGGTCGAGCCGGACGACGTCTCCGTGCTGACCGAGGCCGTGGACTGGGTGGTCCAGCACCTCGCCTGACTGGCAGGGCCTCGACCCAGATCACAATCGAATCTCGCGTCAATCTCGTGGATCTCGGCGCGCCTCCCCCGTCAAGGAGGCGCGCCGACCTACGGTCAGCATCGGCGAGGTGGAGTCACGGGAGGCTGTGTGATGCGTGCGCTGCGGGTCGTTGGTCTCAGCGCGGATGGCAAGAACGTCATCTGCGAGGATCACGCATGCGGCGAACGGTTCACGATCGCGGCGGACGAGCGGCTGCGCGCCGCTGCCCGGGGTGATATCACCCGACTCGGCCAGATCGAGATCGAGCTGGAGAGCCAGATGCGTCCTCGGGAGATTCAGACCCGCATCCGTGCGGGCGAGTCGGTCGAACAGGTTGCCGCGGCGGCCGGTGTACCGGAGAGCAAGATCGAGCGGTACGCCTACCCGGTGCTGCTGGAACGATCACGCACGGCCGAACTGGCCCAGCGGGCCCACCCGGTTCGCGAGGACGGACCGGACGTCCAGACGCTGTCAGAGATCGCCGCGCACGCCTTCGGGCTGCGCGGGCAGGACTACTCGACCGCGACCTGGGACTCCTGGCGCGGTGAGGACGGCAAATGGGTCGTCGAGCTGCAGTGGCACACCGGCCACACCCACAACCGCGCGCACTGGGTGTTTCACCCCGGTGCGCACGGCGGCACCGTCATCGCGCTGGATGATCACGCCCGGGACCTGATGGACCCGAACGCCGCCAAGGGACCGTTGCGCACGGTTCGGCCGGTCACCGAGCTGGCCAGGCAGGCCATGGAGGCGTTCGGCGGGACCGGTCCGGGTGGTCGGCCGGCGCCGGAACCGGCTCATGACGAGGTCAGCGAGATCCTCAGTGTCGAGCCCGAGCAGGTCCGCGCGCAGCCGGAACGGCCGGCCGCCGAGCCGCCCGCGGCCGACAGCACGTCGGACGACGACGCCAAGGGCTCGTCGGACGGCTCCGACACGCCGGCGGTCGACTCGACGGCCGCGGCCCACAAGACAGAGCCGGCCGGTGGACGGCGGGGCAAGAAGAACCACCCGATCGTGCCGTCCTGGGAGGACGTGCTGTTGGGCGTGCGCACCCAGCGCGGCTGAGTGGGGTCGTCTCTCCGGGGCTGGCTACTCGGTCGGCACGGCGTCCAGATACCGCGCGTCGAGATCCGTGGCCTCGCACAGCTTCGCGGCTTCCTCGCGGGTCAGCCTTTCGGCGCTGGTCGGGCGGTGCTGGCCGAGTCGCACCCAGCCATCGTTGGCCAGCACGTGGTAGCGGCCTTCACTCACCGCGAGGATTCGGCCGCGCGGGTAGGCCATCGTCGGTTCCGATCGCAGGAACCGCACGGTTGCCGGACGGGTCACGAACCCATGATCTCTCATGTCGTGGCGTGACACATTCGGGCCCGGTCCGCGGCTGGTGTCGCGCATCGCCTGCTACCGGCGCAGTCCGGCGGTGTGGTCGAGCACGAAGACCTGGTTCTGCCACCGCCAGAACTTCAGTACTCGCTGGTCACCGCCGCAGTCGGCGATCGGCAGTGTCTGCGAGCATTCGGCCGTTTCCAGCAGCCCGCCAGTGATCGAGATGTCGTTCTCCAGCCCCAGTTCCAGGCCGTCGCGGTCCTGCGTGACGCCCTGCCCGGAGCCGGCGAGATCGCCGCCGGAAAGCGCCTTGATCGCACCCCAGCCACCGCGTCCGGCCGTGGAACTGGTGAACGCCACCGCGGTCAGGCTGCCGTCCTCGGTGAACAGGCCCTGCACGATGAAGATCGCGTCCGGCATGCCCGGCAGTAGGGCGCCGGACACGGTGAAGTCCGGCACGCTGGGGTCGACGCTGGTCGGGAAGGTGCTGGCGCCGAGCTCCCGCCACGCGCCGCCGCTCGCGGCGGGATCGGAGAGCCAGAACACGATGTGCCCGTCCTTGTTGACGGTCGCACCCTCGTAGAGGTTCGGGGCGGAGTCGATCGGCACGGTCGCGTAGCTGCCGCCGTCGTGTGTCGCCCCGCTGGGATGGTCCGGCGGTGGACCCACCGGGGGCGCCTGCGTGGCAACCGTGCCGGCGGCCGAAGCCTGGCCCGACACCGTGCCGCAGGCGGCCAGCAGGGCGCCCGCCGAGATCACCAACGAGACGATCACGGCGATCCGAAGACGGCCAACCGGGCCGGCGCTGGTCTGGAACCGCGATCGCGACATCGATCGATCCCCCTGACGGTGGCACTCGGTGTCTGTGCCGTTTTGTGAGGTTCGTATGGTCGCACGCGACATGTCCCGGCCGGGCTTCGGGACCGTCCTCTAGGGTGACGACCATGAGCGCGGTGGGCGCGGTCGTGCGTCTGGTGGGGGGACTGCTGTCGGGGTTGCACGCGGCCCTCGCGCCTCAGGCCTGTCCAGGCGACTGGTTGTGGGCAACCGTGTTCGCCGGTGGCGTGCTGGCCTGTCTGCCACTGCTCGGGATCGTGCTGCCGGTGCTCACACTGCGCCTGATCAGCCGTTGGCGCGCGGTCCACACCGGACTGACGGTCACCGTCACCGGCCTGGCGGGCCTGGTTTTCGCGCTGCTGTTGCCCATGGCCATGGTGTGGTCGATCTCGGACGTGTTCCAGCAGGCCGCCGCCGGCTGGCTGTACGGCCTGTCCAGCGACGACTACGCGAGCCTTGGCGCGAGGACCTGCGGCGGTGTCGGCCAGCTCTCCTACCTCAGCACCGGGCCGTCGGTGTGGCGGGCCATCCTGGGTTCCGGCGGTGGACAGGTCCTGCACCTGCGGTACCTGGGCGCGGTGCTCGCCCTTCCGCTGCTGGCGCTCGGCCTGGTGTGGTGGCAGGGCCGGCTCGCGTTCCGCGGCCGGCGGGCGTGGCCGGGCCGGCTGGGCTGGCTTGCCTTCGTTCCCGTGCTGGCGATCAGCGCGCTGGGCAGCGCGAACACGCTCGCGCAGGTGTGGATCGGGTTCGCGCCGGTCGGTGTGCTGGGCGTGCTGATCATCGGGCTGGTGCCGGCGCTGCGCTGGACATCACCGGAGCCCGCGTTCCCGTTCGACTCGGCCTCGTCCGGTTCGGCCGCGTTCCCGCTGGCCTCCGGCGCGGCGCCGCTGGCCGACACGCCCGGGCCGCTGCCCTTCCTGACCGGGTCGGGAACACCGAGCGGAGAACCAGGGATACCGGCCGGAGCATCGGGGACACCGGCGCCGCCCATCGAGGAGCCGGGTGGGGTGACGCCGGTGATACCCGGAAAACTGGCGTGGCCCAGCGGGCTTGCCCAGGTCGGCGACCGATACCAGCGCATCCGGCGGCTCGGCAAGGGCGGCTTCGGCACTGTCTGGCTGGCCAGGGACAACCAGCTGGACCGCCCGGTGGCACTGAAGATCGCGCACGCACCCGATGCGGAGACCCAGCAGAGGATGCTGCGCGAGGCGCGGGCGCTGGCCGCCCTGCACCACCCGAACTGCGTACGGATCTACGACGTCGTCGCGGATGCCGACGGCCTGTGCCTGGTGATGCAGTACATCGAGGGCCGCTCACTCGGCGACGCGGTCCGCGCGGACGGTCCGCTGGACGATGTCGCGGCCGCGAGGCTGTGGGTGACCATGGCCAGCGCGCTGGCCGCCGCGCATGACAACGGCGTCCTGCACCGGGACGTCAAGCCCAGCAACGTGATGGTCGACGCCGAGGGCACGCCACATCTGCTCGACTTCGGCATCGCGCGCAGCAGCGGCGACGCCACGCTCACCGCGTCAGGCATGCTGGTCGGCACGCCGGACTACCTCGCCCCGGAGACCGCGCAGACCGGTGTCTCCACGCCCTCCTCGGACACCTGGCAGTTGGCGGCCACGGTGAGCTTCGCGCTGACCGGGATGCCGCCGCGCGGCGCGCGGGAAAACGCGCTCGCCGCCCTCGCGTCCGCGGCGCGAGCCGATCCATGCGACAAACTGCCGGCGCACAGCGCCCATCGCGGACTGCTCGTCACCGCGCTCGACCCCGATCCGGCCGTCCGGCCGAGCCTGGCGGTGGTGCAGCGCCGCCTGGGCGCCTGGTTGGCCGACCAGGGTCACTCGACCGACGGACCGGTCACGATCACCATCGACCGCCTCTGATCCGGCGTTCCAGGCGGCGCGAGCCTGCGTTTGGGTTGAGCGGGCAGGCGGCCTGCGGCATCGCACGGTTTATAGCGCGGTGAAGAGCAGACCTATCCAGCCGATGATGATGCCGGCCACGATGCCGTAGGAGACCCACCGCCACACCGGAACTCGCCTGGTCAGCCACACCGACGGCGCCAGGCCGACGACGATGACCACATTCGCGACGAGCGACAGCCAGCGGTTGGTCGCGCCCAGGCCCACGGACAGGCCGACCACGATCATCATGATCACGATCGCGGTGCAGGCACTCACCGTGATGCCGGCGGCCCACGGTGTCGGCTCGGCCGGCACAGGCTCGACCGGTTCGGCGCTGCTATCGGCGCTGCCCGCGTCTCCGGCGGCACCATCACCGCTGGCATGGTCGCCGGAGGCGTCCACGGCAGCGGCCGCCGAGCCATTCGCGGTGTGATCGGCCGGCCCACTGGCACCGGGTGCGGCGACCTCCTGGACCTGGCCGGACAGCGGATCGACGTAGCAGACCGGGGTACCCATGACCGCCGCGACGCGACCGGCCAGTTGCAGCCCGCGCCGAAACACCAGGTCCCCCGCCGCGCCGTTGCTGGCGTCGGTCCGGCCGATCGCCGCGGCCACCCGAGCCCATTCGTGCAGCGCCTCGGCCAGCTCCGCGCCCAACGGCAGGCTGCGCGGATCGACCTCCTGCAGAACCGTCGACGAGCCATCGGCGGGCGAGGACGGGCAGTTCGTGTCCGGTCCGGCCAGTACCGCTCGGCCATCGCGCACGCTCAGTCGCACACCCGCGCTCCTCCCGTCCGTTGTCGCGTTGAGCGACCGAAACACTACTCGTCCCATGCGTTAAGGGAGTGAAACGCGACCGCCGCGGCCGTCGCCACATTGAGTGAGTCGACCCCCGGCACCATCGGAATCCGCACCAGCTCGTCGGCGGCGGCCAGAGCCACGTCGGTCAGGCCGTAACCCTCCGACCCGAGCATGACGGCCACCGGTCCGGCCGGGCGCCCGATCCGCCCCAACGGCGTGGCGTCCGGCCGCGGAGTCAACGCGAGAATCCGGAAACCGCGCTCGCGCAGCAGGTCCAGGCCACCCGGCCAGTCCGGCAGCGTCGTGAACGGCACCCGCAGCACATGCCCCATGGACACCCGGACGCTGCGCCGGTATAGAGGGTCGGCGCAGCCCGGCCCGAGCAGCACGCCGGACACGCCGAGCGCGGCCGCGTTGCGGAAGATCGACCCGAGATTCTCGTGATCCCCGACGCCCTCCAGCACGGCGAGTAGCCCACCCCGGTCGGCCAGCTCGGCGGCGTCCGGGCGGGGCGCCCGGTCGGCCACCGCGAGCACGCCCCGGTTCAGGTGGAACCCGACCACCCTGTCCATCACGTCGGCCGATGTCACATAGGCCGGCACGTCGATCCCGGCGAGGTCGTCGGCGAGCGCGTCCACCCTGCTCCGCACGCCGAACACGGCGCGCGGCGGATACGGTGAATCCAGCAGTCGCCGTACCACCACAACGCCCTCGGCGATCACCAGGCCTCGGCCACCCGGCCGATCCGGTCGCCGGTCCGCCGCCGACAGATCGCGGAAATCGGCCACCCGGCCGTCGGCCGGATCATCAATCTCGATCACGTGCAACACACACCGCAGTGTGTCATGCGACAAACGTGTCGATCGGTACACCGGTTTGGTCGCTAGCCCGGATGATTCCGACATGGCACGGTGGAAACTTCGACGCCAGCCTCACGCGCGCGTGGACCGGCGGCATTGCGGGAAACCTGCGTGGGAACACCACGCGGAGGAGAGGCGGCAATGGGCCAGCAGGTGGGTCGCCACACATTCACCGGAACCGATCGGCAACGACATCGGGAGAAGGTGCGTCGATGCGTCGACGCACTGTCGCTGATGGTGCATCACGACCAGTTCGCCGCCGATGACCCGCGAGTCGGGTTGGAGATCGAGGTGAACCTGGTGAATGACGACCTCGAACCGGCGATGAGCAACGCGCTGGTGTTGGAGAAGATCAACGATCCGGACTTCACCACCGAGGTGGGACAACAGAATCTGGAGATCAACGTACCGCCGCACCGGTTGGCTGGCGACGAGTCCGTGGCGCTGGAGGAGCGGGTGCGCCGGTCGCTGCGGCAGGCCAACGCCAACGCCCAGGACGCCGGTGCCAGGCTGACGATGATCGGTGTGCTGCCGACCCTGGACAGCGCCCATCTCGACGTGCGCTGGCTGTCCGCCGGCAATCGGTATGAGCTGCTCAACAGGGAGATTTTCGCCGAACGCGGCGAGGACATAGTGATCGACATCGAGGGCCCGGCGTCCTGCGGGCTGCCCGCCGAGCGGCTCGTCATCCAGGCCAACTCGATCCTGCCGGCGTCCGCCTGCACCTCGGTCCAGTTGCACCGACAGGTGACGCAGGACGGCTTCGCGGCGTACTACAACGCGGCCCAGTGCTTGGCCGCCGTTCAGGTGGCGGTGGGCGCCAACTCGCCGTTCGTGCTGGGGAAGGCCTTATGGGACGAGACCCGGATTCCGTTGTTCTACCAGGCAACCGACACCCGCACGGACGAGTTCCGCAATCAGGGCGTGCGACCGCGGGTGTGGTTTGGCGAACGATGGATTACCTCTGTTGTCGACGTTTTCGAGGAAAACGTTCGCTATTTCCCGAGCCTGCTGCCGGAGAGTAGCGATGAGGACCCACTCGCCGAACTCGCCGCCGGACGCGTGCCGAAACTGTCGGAACTGCGCCTGCACAACGGCACGATCTGGCGGTGGAACCGGCCGGTCTATGACGTCGCGAACGGAGTACCGCATCTCCGGGTGGAAAACCGGGTGCTTCCGGCCGGCCCGACCGTGCTGGACGTGATCTCCAATGCCGCGTTCTTCTACGGTGCGCAGCAGGCGCTCGCCACCGCCGATCGCCCGTTGTGGGAGCGGATGTCGTTCCGGGTCGCCGAGGAGAACCTCGACGCCGGGGCGAGAGGCGGCCTGGACGCGAAGCTGTACTGGCCGGAGATCGGCTGGGTGTCGCCCGGCGAGTTGACGGTGCGGAAGCTGCTGCCGCTGGCCGACGCGGGCCTTCGCGACCTGGGCATGTCGAGCTACGCGCGGGACCGCTATCTGGGTGTCATCGAGCAGCGCTGCCTGTCCGGGCAGACCGGCGCGGTCTGGCAACGACGGACCGTGGCCGCGCTGCAGGAGGCCGGCGCCGACCGGCCCGCCGCGCTGCGCGGGATGCTGCGCCGCTACCTCGACAACGCCCTGGCCGGCGACCCCGTGCACAGCTGGGCGCTGCCGTGATGACTGCCGTGCCGCGTATGGCCGTGTGGCCTCGGCCCCGCTCTGGATTAGGGACCGAGGCCACACCGCATACCCGAACTGACTGCCTTCCGCCCCACCACGAGCGGACGCAAGTTAGGTTAGCCTAACTTTTCTTACGAAGCAACAACTTTGGTCACCTGACGCGACCGACGCTGACACCGTGTCAACGCCAGCCCGCAGCCGACGGCGGCCAACGCCGAGATCAGCCCGCCCACCAGGAATGGCGACCGGCCACCGAACTGCTCCGCCAGCCAGCCTGTCATCGGCGCGCCCAGCGGCGTGCCGCCCAGGAACACCAGCATGTAGAGGCCCATCACCCGGCCACGCATGTCCGGTCGGGTGCCCAACTGCACGCTGGCGTTGGCGGTGGTGGTGAACGTCATGAACGCGATGCCATTGGGGATCAACATCAACGCGAACAGCGCGTAGTTCGGCATCAGCGCGAGCACCGTCTCGACCGCGCCGAACACCAGCGCCCCACCGATCAGCAACGTCGGCTTCGTCGTGCCGGTGGTGGACCGGCGGGCGGCCATGGTCGCCCCGGCCAGCGTGCCGACCGCGAGCATCGTGGACAGCAGGCCGTAGCCGCTGGCGTCGCGGTGGAACACGTTCGCCGCGGCGTTGGCCAGTGTGGTGAAGAAGTTCAGACCGAACGTGCTCACACAGAACACCAGCACCAGCAGGATCGCCAGGTCCGGACGGCCTCGCACATAGCGCAGCGCCTCCATGAGCTGACCCGACTCCCGGCGCGCCTTGGGTCCGATGTGCAGTTCCTTCGGGTTCATCGCCACCAGCCCGGCGATCACGGCGACGTAGCTGGCGCCGTTCATCAGGAACACCCAGCCGGTGCCGACCCAGGTGATCAGCAGGCCGGCCACGGCAGGGCCGACGATCCGGGCGAGGTTGAAGACCATGGAGTTCAGCGCCACCGCGTTGGTCAGGTGTCGCTTGCCGACCATCTCCATCACGAAGGACTGCCGGATCGGGCCGTCCATCGCGGAGAACACGCCGAGGAACAGACACAGCAGGTACACATGCCACAGCGCGACCACGCCGGTGACGTTCAGCACGCCCAGCGCGAGTGCCGACACGCCCATGCCGGCCTGCACGGCGATCTCCAGGCGGCGCTTGTCCAGGCGGTCGGCGAGGATGCCGGCCCACATCGACAGCACCAGCGTCGGTATGAACTGCAGGGCGGCCGCGATCCCCAGGGCCATCGGCGAGTTCCCGGACAGTTCCAGCACCAGCCAGTCCTGCGCGACCCGCTGCATCCAGGTGCCGATATTGGACACGACCTGGCCCGAGGCGAACAGTCGATAGTTGCGTTCGGCCAGCGAGGAGAACATCCCGCCGAAGCGCAAACGCTTGCGGGGAGCAGGTTCGGTGAGTTCGGCGGGTCTGGCCGCCACGACTTCGGTCGTGGCACGCGGACGCGGGAGCGGTGGCGGACTCGGCGGGATCGTGATCTGGGTAGCTTCTCGCGACTTGATCTCTAGTTCGTCCGCCTGCATCCGCACTGTGTTTACTGCTCCGCCATCCTGTCGATAATGTCGGCCGCCCTCGCGAGCAGCCCACGGTCCTCTTCGCTGAGTTCGGCCAGCCTCTGGTCGAGCCAGGCTTCCTTCGCGGACACCTGCACGTGCAGGAACTCCGCCCCTGACTCGGACAGTTCCACGATCGCCTGCCGCCCGTCGAACGGGTGCGGCCGGCGGGTCACATAGCCCATGTCCTCCAGCGCCGCGATCACCCGGGTCATCGAAGGCGGCTGAACGCCTTCCTTGGCCGCCAACTCACCGGGTGACAGCGGTCCGCACTTGTCCAGCGTGGACAACGCGGACAGCTGGGTGAGGCTCGCCGTCGAGCTGACATGCTGGGCGCGGAGCCGTCGATTGAGCCGAACCACTGCCAGCCTGATACGGCTGGCCAGGGTCCGTTCCTCGGATGCCCGCGCCGGCATGTATTTAGTATACCTTGCGAAGTAATTTTCGGTCATCGTGGTGGCGTAGCCTCCCTCACGTGGAGCGGATACGGAGATCAACACCCCCGCCGCTGCCGGCCAGGCTGGTCGACATGCGACCAGTGCTGTGGCTGGGTACCGCGCTGTGGTTCATCGCCTTCGTTGTGCTGCTGGTGGCCCAGCTCGGATTCCACGTGAACAGTTCCGAGTGGCTGTGGACCTGTCTGGCGGGCTGGCTGCTCGGCCTGGCCGGCCTGGCGATCGTGGCCAGCCAACGGGCCGCGGCGCGCCGTGGCGACAGGGGCGCCCAGCGGATCTGACCGGGTACGCCCCTCACCCCAGCCAGGTCCCCGGGCTGGGCTCGGTGAGCAGGCCGGCGAGCGCCCATCGATCCGACCAGCGGTCCAGCGTCCAGGCGAGCGCACGGGCCAGGCTCTCAGCGGAGTCCTCGGCGTGCGGCCGGCCGTCGTCGTCGAGCCACCAGCTCACCCGGTGAGACCCGTCTGGGCTCCGCACCATCAGCTCGTCGTGCAGCAGCACGGACCCGGTTGGAGGCCGCGCGCCGATCAGCTCGCAGGCCAGCTCGACGGCGCCCATCTCCGACCAGTCCAATGACTCGCCCGCCGACTCGACGGCGGCATCGGTCACGATCTCGCTCGCCAGCGGTACGCCGACCAGATCGGCCAGCGCCTCGGCCTCGTCGGCCGTGCCGTCCGCCGCGAGAATCCGGTCCTCGGAGAGCACGCCCAGCAGCCAGGGCCGGTCCAGCACGGCCGCCCGCTCGGCGGCGATGGCGGAGCCGGACAACGCCCGCACCCGTTCCGGCGGCTCGATCTCGTCGGCGTCGATGACGCCGGTGCGCAGCGCGTCGATCAGCTGGGTATGCGCCCGTAGCGCCACGCCCGCCGGCACGTCCCGGTCCGGATCGCCGAGCCGATCGAGCAGATCCTGGGCGTCGTCGGCGGCCACAATGGCCAGGCGTGCCCGGACCCCCACGGTGACCAGCAGGTTCTCGTCCAGTCCACAGTCCGGCACCGGGTCGTAGAGGCCGGTGATGTCATGGGCATCCGGCAACCGCCAGCAGCGGGGCGACCGGCCGCCGAGCACGGCATAACGGGCCAGCCACCACGCCGGGTAACCGGCCGGATCCGCCAGCGCCCGCGCGGTGTCCGGTGACCCCGCGAGCAGCCGGATCGCCTCCGGCCACCGGTCCGGGTCCACCAGGTCAAGGTCACGAATGCCGACCAGGGCGCGCGGCGGTCCGGCATGTCCGCCGACATGGTTGGCATCGCTGTGTGCCGGGCGGCTCCACCCATCCATGAACACATCGTGCCCGACCCGACACGGGACACCACACGGACCGGGCGGTATGTCGTTCACTCTTTGTGGGTGCACGGCGGGCCGGGGCTGTGACCAGCAGCCGAGGCAGGGCCCCGGGCCCGCCGTGCGATCAGCGAATGCGACCTTGTCCGTCAGAGATCGCATCCGCGACCGGTCGTCGTCGCGGATCGGGCAGAGCGAAACCACCCAAGCGGAGCCACACGACCGGAGATAGCGGAAAGACTCGGATGTTGTTCGTTGGCGGAGATCCCGACCAGTACGTCGGCTATCACTCGCTCCGAGCGGGCTCCGATTCCTTCAGCCAGATGCGCGGTGGGCTTGGCCGTGCGCCACCCGGTACCGGCGCAGCACGCCCGCCAGCGATTCCAGGGCATCGGCCAGGTCATCCAAGCCACTGTCAGGCAACCTGTTGGCACCGAGTTCATGTGCCGTGTCGGCGCATGACCACTCGGCACTACGTAGCAACACCGCTATCCCGCGGCGGAGCTGATCTGAGGCCGGAGTACCGAGATGATCCAGCGATCCGCATGACGTGCTGGCGCCGCGTTCCGGGAGTGCCAGGTTCGATGCCATGAACAAAGAGAACCGCATACCAAGCCAGACAAGCCAACAACGTGTTGTTGTACAACTGCCCGTTGTAGCGGCTTCCCTCTCAGCCCTCAAGTATCGCTTTTCGATGCTTCCACGCCAGGCTCAGGAGCGCTGCACCGGCGGCTTGCATCGGTTGGCTACGAACCAGCTTGGTCACCACGGAGTCAGTGAACGGTTGTGCCGCAAGGACCTTCCCCTCGGCATTGGCTGTGACCCGGGCCCCGAACAGCTCATCGAAAATCGGAGCGTCGATCACCACGGCGGTGAGTAGGTCCGTAGCGAATGTCAGCGGGTCGACGCCGAGTCCCAAGCAGCACGCGCGGATGCCGCCGTTCTCCCGCGCGGCAGTCATCCGCGCAGCGAAAGGCCATGCCGCATAGTCGATGGGAGCCTGTTCACTTCCGTAGTCCTCTGATGCGCCGCGCAGTTCCTCGTCGAACTCACGGATCATGCCACGCCACAGGTCGAAATCGTTCCGCTCGTTCCACCGGGCATCGCCGGACGGTTGGAAGACGCCCACGGGGATGACCTGATACATGCCACCGGCATGGCCGACCTTCGCCGGATCCCGCCAGTGGACGAGGAACACCGCCTCGCCTGCCGCGCGATCATGCCTGATCGTCAACGTGCTGATGGCCAGGTTCGCTGGCCGAGATCGCAACGAGCAAGGATCTGCGATGGCCGCGCGCAGCCTGCCCGCTGGCAGGCCCAGCTGGGTTGCGGCGTACTCATGACCGCTCGCCTCACCGGTGTCGATGCCGTCGAAATAGGCACCCCGCCCAAACACCAGACGCGCCGACGGCCGGGACAGATCGGCCTCGATCAGCCGGTAGGTGGGCCGGTTCTCGAACACCGCCGGAGCGGCAAGTTCGCCGATGACCTGTGAGTATCGGTCGTACCGCGAGCCGTCCGGCCGTTGAGGTAGAGCCGGCGCCACCGCACCAGCCGCAGCGGCAACGTCGACCGTGTCGAGATCGGGCTGGAAGTCCAGGTCAATCGAATCGAGCGGCAGCGGCTCCACAGGAATCCAGGTGGCGGCGGCCAGCAACGGCGTCCCGACCACCCTCATACTGTCCGAATACTCATCGGCGGCGGATACCGCCAGGTCATAGCGATGTTCTCGGAGGTAGCCCCGGATCCGCAGCCACTCCTGCTCGCTGGCGGTCAACTCGCGCGTCGCAGCCATGGACTGTCCTTCTCGTCAGGGAAGCAGGTGGCTTCGATGTTGCCATGCCAGGCTGAGGCAGGCCGCACCTGGCGACGCCATCGGCTCGTCTCTGAGCATCCGGTCTACAGACTCGGCGGTGAAGGGAACTCCCTCGGCCGCGCGCCCGTCACCGATCCCGACGATCTCTCCCTCCTCGTTGAACCGCACGGCTTCGCCAAACAGCGTCTCGAAGACGTCATCCTCGATCACCACGACAGTGAGGATGGTTGCTGCCAACGTCAACGCGTCGAGTCCGATACCGAGCATGAACGACGTGACAGTGCCCTTGTGCAGTGCCTGTTCCAACCCCTGGTAAAGCGCCCAACTTTGATAATCGATCGGCTCCGTCCGCGTTCCATCGTGCTCCGGTGTACCAAGCAGTTCTTCGGAGTACTCGCGGACCATGTTGCGCCAGAGGTCAAAGTCATTCTGCCGATCCCAGAGTGCGACGCTGGAAGGCTGAAACTCGCCAGCCGGAATCACGTCGTACATCCCACCGGCGGTGGCGACCTTGGCCGGATCGCGCCAGTGCAGCAGGAACGAAGGCTCGGCAGGGAAACGACGCAGCCGGATGGTCAGAGTCGTGACGGCTGGGACAATCGCCCGGCATCGAGTGTCGAACGGATCTTCGATCAATTCGCGGAATCGGAGTTTGGCGCGCAACCGTGCTGGATCATCAGGGATGCCGTTGGTCATGCACGCAGCCGCCATCTCATGACCAAGTGCTTCCGAGACATCAAGCTTGTCGAAGTAGGCGGCAAGACCGAAGCGGAGCCTGCGGCCGGGCATATGGGTGTCCAGCAGGCGGTAGCTGGGCCGGGACTCGAATAACGCCGGTCGGTCCAGGTGTTTGATCGCCGAGGTGTAGGAGTCGAACCGCGTGTGATCCGTGCGCAACGGTCGGACACCGGCGGTGGCGGGTTCCCTGCCTGTCACGGAGACGATCTGTGGTCCCTCGTCCAGTGTGAGAGAAAGCGATCGCAAAGGGACAGGGCTGGGCGGAATCCAGGACGGGTCAGCGATGAGTGGAGTGCGCGCCACCCGAGCGTCCGTGGAGTACAGCTTCACAGCGAGTTTGGCTAGGTCAGAGCGGTGCTGGTTGAGGAAAGCTCGCTGTGCGCGCCACTTGCCGCGACTCGCGGCGATCTCACGGCTCGCATGGTTCGGTTCAACCGGCGGACGTGCCCTGTTTCCCGCCAACCCCAGGTTCTCGGGCGGGATGCCAAGGACATCCGCGAGCACGCGCCGCTGATCCAGAGAAACCGGGCGCTTGCCATTTTCAATCTGGCTCAGATGCTGCTGCGTCATCCCTACGGCGCTGGCCACCGCGACCTGGTTCTGCCCGCTCGCCAGCCGGTACTCGCGGATAACGGCACCGGCGTCGTCTTCACCCGAGCCTGACAGAGGCGCGCCCCGGTTCAACCACGCATCCATCCGAGCCCCTCTGCGTCTCCGTACGCAACCAAGACAATGCCAGCGTAATGGTCATCTCGTATCTTCGGCCAGGGAACCCCAGGTCGGTCGGCGCGTCATCGTCCGGGTCAGGCGCGATAGTCAACGAACGGCACCGACTCCGAAAGAGTTATGTCCCGAAGATGCAGGTACTTGTCAAGTTCTGACACATCCACCAGTTCGCGGTCGCGAAGCGTTCCGTCCGAATGGAAATTCAGCAGAGCCACAGTGGATTCGTCGAAAATCCAGAAGTCCTGTTCAGGGATGTCAACCGTTCGGTCGGTGATATCGATGATCCGGTAATCCTCTCCGGCTTCGACGTTGCCCGGAATCGCCCAGGCGAACAGGAATCTGGTGTAGTCAGTGAACGGACGGCGAACGATCTTGACCCTGTGCCACGTGATGCCGGCGGGCGAGTTCCAGCCATCCTCTGTCGATCCGGCCGACATCCGCGATGATTTCTCGTTGTGGCGCAACATCATGCGGGAGTTCTCCGAGGAATTCCTCGGCAATCCCGAACACGACGGATCCGCCTCCCGGCCCATCGACTACGCACATGATGAGCCGTTCCAATCATTCGAGCGGGAGCGGGTCGAGGGCGGAATGCGGCTCTGGCACTACGGTCTCGTGATGGAGCCACTGGAACTGGGTGCCGCCCAACTGACCGTGGCCGTGATTGACGATGACGTGTTCGACAAGCTCTTCGCCGGCCTGGTGACGGTCAACGATGAAGGACGGGTCGTTGGTCGGGACGGACGCGCCGACATGCCCTTCACCGCCGAGGCGATCGACCGACTCGGTCCACGTCTGTCGGCCAGCGCCCTGACTCTCCTCAACCTCGCTTGGCGCGACCGCGACCTGCTGTTCAAATAGCGCAGCCAAGAGGTGCCCGCTGACCAGTCTCAGGTATTGCGAAAGGGTGGTACACCACAGCCCTTGCAGGGTTCCACTCCTTTGGAATTCCTACCAGCCTTGGACGCTGAATGTGCGGCTGTGTCGGTAGCCGTCGATGCCGGCGGCCGGGTATTCGATGACGTCGTTCGGAAGTGCGTCGATGGGGTGCCAGGCGACGGCGGAGCACTTGTCTGGTTCGCGGTTCGTCGGCTCTCCGTTCCAACGGCTGGTCGTGAAGAACAGGCCCAGTCGCGGTTCAGGGCCGGAGCCGTTGACGTGGATGGTGTGGACGTGGCGAAGGTCAGCGGGGTTTATGAGCACGCCAACCTCTTCCTCGGCCTCGCGGACAGCGGCAGCCAGGACGGACTCACCCGCGTCGAGTTTGCCGGACGGTAGGTGCCAGCGGCCATCGAACTGCGGATTGCTGTCTCGCCGCCGGGTCAGCAGGACCTCGTCGTTGCGGATGAGCAGCACGTGCACATCGACCAGATGCCGGTCTGCCATGGGACGTTCCTCACGTGTCTCGAGTTTCGGGGTCAGAACTCGGGTTCTGGGGTTGAGCGGGTGGCCCAGGACCACCACTGTTCCTCGTCGGGCAGGTCGTGATCAGGGCCGGTCGGTTCCTCGTCCACCACCAGCGCGAAGGAGTCGAGCACGCCGACGGCCCGCAGCACCTCGGCATGCCAGCGTTCCGCGAGTTCGCCGTCCAGGATGCCGAGTGGCGCGTCCGGACCCACGGCGTCGGCGGCCAGCACCGCGAGCATGGCCGAACCCGGCAGCACCAGTTCGTCGGCGCGCCGGATCTCTCCATCTACATCGGACAGTGCCAAGGCGGCCAGCCAGGGACGTTCGCCCTGAGTGGTACCGGACAGGCGTACCAGGGTCAACACCGTGTGGGCCAATCCCGCCTGGTCGCCGCCGGACTCGGCGTCCGCGACGCTGCGCTCCACCGCGTCTCGGATGGCCGGCGAGTCGAGCACGTCGGCGGCCTCGGCCGGCCGCGCGCCGAGCCTGCGGAGCAGCGGATGGGCCGCCTCCGGATGCGCCAGTTTCAGCCCGATGATCTCGCCGGTCAGCTCGACCAATTCTTCCGCCGTGCCCAGCTCGGCGGACGGCAACAGCACATCCCGGGGGCCGATCGCGGTCCGGCCGTCGGCCAGCGGCACCGGCAACGCGCCCAGTGCCTCGGTGATGCCGGAATCGGCGGCCAGCCAGCGGTCCAGCGCCGCGTACAGACCGGACCACCACGGCACCGGACGGTCCACCCCGGACACGGCGGCCACGACATCGTCGGCGGCCAGCCTGGGCACGCCCAGGGCAGCCAGCGCCGCCGCATG
>DASVLX010000223.1:0-14229 GCA_036384655.1 Pseudonocardiaceae bacterium | reverse complement strand
GGAGAGCACGTCGGCGACATCGGCGGCCGAGCCCGGTACGCCCATCACGGTGCGCCGGGGCACCGCGTGGTCGGCGCCGCCGACCCGGAGCGACGCCGCCACCGGGGCCGGGTTGGCGAGGTGGTGGTCCAGGCCGATCTCGTGTATCAGCGCGCCGACCTCCGGCCGGAAGGCCAGGAACGCCTCGGCACCCACGTCGATGTGCAGGCCGCCGAGGTCGACGGCGTGCAGCTTGCCGCCGATGTGGTCGTCCCGCTCGATCACGGTGATGTCGGCGTCCGGGCCGAGCAGTTGACGCAGCCGGTAGGCCGCGACCAGCCCGGAGAAACCGCCGCCGACAATGGCGACCCGCGCGGAGAGCGCGGGAGTGACGTGAGTAGTGGTCATCGCGACGAGATCCCATGCACCAGCTCGGTCACCCGACCGAGCACATCCGGATCGGTCCCCGGCAACACGCCGTGGCCGAGGTTGAACACATGTCCGCCGGCCGAGTGACCCTCGGCCAGAATGCGCCGTACAGCGGCCTCGATCACCGGCCAGTCGGCGAACAACAGGGCGGGATCCAGGTTGCCCTGGACCACCGGGGCAGGCCCGTCGGGCACCGCGACGGTCAGCCGGTCGACGGCCACGTCCAGCGGCAGCCGCCAGTCCACCCCCACGACATCCGCACCGGCCTGGCGCATCGCGCCGAGCAGTTCGCTGGTGCCCACCCCGAAGTGGATGCGCGGCACCCCGGCCTCGGCGAGGCCACGGAACACCCGCGCGGAATGTGGCAGCACGAACTCGCGGTAGTCCGCCTCGGACAACGCGCCAACCCAGGAGTCGAACAGCTGCACGGCGTCCACGCCCGCGTCCACCTGCGCCCACAGGAATGTGAGGGTGATGTCGGCGAGCCGGTCGAGCAGGGCGTGCCAGATGCCCGGCGCGGAGTGCATCAGCGCCTTGGTGCGCTCGTGGTGCTTGCTCGGGCCGCCCTCCACCAGATAGGAGGCCAGGGTGAACGGCGCGCCCGCGAAACCGATCAGCGGCGTGTCACCGAGTTCGGCGACGAGCAGCCGCACGGCCTCGGTCACCGGCGCGACCTGCTCGGCGTCCAGCGTGGCCAGCGCGGACACATCGGCGGCCGTCCGCACCGGCGAACCCACCACCGGTCCCACGCCCGGCCTGATGTCCACGTCGACGCCCGCCGCGTAGAGGGGCAGCACGATGTCGCTGTAGAGGATCGCCGCGTCGACGCCGTGCCGGCGGACCGGCTGCAGGGTGATCTCGGCGACCAGCTCGGGGGTCATGCAGGCGGTCAGCATCGGGATGTCGCCGCGCACCCGGTGATACTCCGGCAGTGACCGGCCGGCCTGCCGCATGAACCACACCGGCGTGTGCGCCGGCCGGCGGCCCGCGATCGCCGCCAGCAGCGGAGCGTTGGCCAGGCCCCGACGGGCCGGCGATGCCTGCGCGATGATGGGTTTCATGTTGGTGTCATCGTCGCAGGCCGAGCGATCGGTCGACCGATCGGGTGTACATACACCAACGCCATCGTGACGATGCACCACACCCGCCCCGGCGCGCCTCCCTGTGCTCCCCGACCGGGTGGCTTTACAGTCACCTGACGTGACGGCGACTGGCCCAGTTCACGGGAGAGGAGGTCCGGTGGCGACTCCATCGGAACAACCGACGCTCTTCCGCCACGCGGTGGCGACGCTGTCCGCGCTGCGGCCCCGCCCGGAGATCGAGATCGAGGTCGTCAGGGCCCCGCAGCGGCTGGCACCCTGGGCGTTCGCGCTGGCCGCGGAGGTCACCGGACCGGCCGGGGAAATGGCCAGTGGTCGTCTGGTGCTGCTACACGACCCGGAGGGCGAGCAGGCCTGGGACGGGGTGCTGCGGCTGGTCGCCTACGCACGGGCCGAGCTGGATCCCGACATCGCCGATGACCCGCTCCTCAACGAGGTCGGCTGGTCCTGGCTCACCGAGGCGCTGGAGGAGTCCGGTGCAGACTACCGGGCACTCGGTGGCACCGTGACCCACACGTCTTCGGCGCGATTCGGCGACATCAGCGGCCCGGCCCGGTCGGACGACATCGAGTTGCGCGCGTCCTGGACACCAACGGACTCGGATATGACGGCGCATGCCGCGGCGTTCTGCGCGTTGCTGGCGAGCACGGCCGGTCTACCGCCGGTGGGTGTCACGCTGTTGAGCCCGCAGCGCGGATGAAGTGCCTCACTCACCGCGATTACTGGTGGTATTGGCGCTGTGTCGTTTGGTGACGGCGCTGGCCTGCCATTAGCCCGTTCGGCCCGTCCGCGATCCACCAATCAGTGTTATGTCTGTCACCACTTGGCGTCATGACAAACCCGAGGTCAGGGCGTTATGCACGTGCACCCACAACCTGCCTAACGTAACAATGTCGTCACTGCCCGGGTTCGGCGTTACAGCCGTTCCCGGTGATCACCCCATCGTGTGACATGACCGCGACAAAGCCAGTACCCGAAAGAGACAGATGCGCAACTAGCCGCCCCACAACAGCGCTTTGGCGGCTACGCTGCCACCGTCGACACCACTTTCGGTGGATCAGTGGCGCGGCTGATCGACTGAAAGTCCCGGTGCCGGTCGGGGGGCACGACCGACTCCAGGGAGGTAGTGACGTGGCTGCCGTCGGCTTAGGACAGGCCGCTCGAACCACGCCAGTCGCCGGCGCACTGCCGGTGAACATGGTCCCGCACCCGCGGGAAGAGCTTTTCTCGGTGCTGGTGGTCGACGACCACCCGCTACTGAGGGAAGCCATCGCCGCTCGCCTCACACAGATGGGGGCGGGCACAGTCCATGAGGCCGCTTCGGTGGCCGAGGCAAGGGCACGTGCTCTTGCCACGGGTCCGTGCGACCTCGCCATTCTCGATCTCGGGCTACCAGACGGTAGTGGCATCGACCTGGTTGCGGAACTACGCAGCCATGGTTGGCCACGCATCGTGGTGCTCGCGTCCTCCGACGACCCCTACGCGGTGCGGTCGGCCTTCCAGGCAGGTGCCCAGGCGTACCTGCTCAAGTCGGCCTCGCCCATGGTGGTCACCGACGGAGTGCGTCGAGTCCTCGATGGCGGGGTCTACGCCGATCCGAGTGTCGCGCCCGTGCTCGCCACGGGTACCCGGGTACCGGGCACCGACAACACCCCGCGGGAACTTTCCGCGCGGGAGGTCGAGGTGCTCCAGCTGGTCGCCGATGGCCAGTCCAACAAGGAAATCGGCGAGGCACTCAACCTTTCGGCGTTGACCGTGAAGAGCCATCTGTCCCGGATCGGCCGGAAGCTGGGTACGGGAGACCGGGCCCAGATGGTTGCTCTGGCAATGCGTGCGGGAGTGATCCGCTAGGGCACCACCATCGCCCACGGCTCTGTCAGCGCTGACAGGGCCGGGCTCTTCCGCCGTTCCAGGCGGCGCGGGCCTGCGTTCTCAGGCCGCTCGCGTGCCTTAAGCACGCCCCGCGGCCTTCGGCCTTGGCCCGCATCCACCTGGAACGCCGGAAGAGTCTTGGGTCAGTGGCGCCCAGGTTTTGCGTTGCTGCGTTATGGCAGGCGGCCTGCGGTGGTACGTGGCGCGCAGGTCTTGCGCTACTGCGTTATGGCAGGCGACCTGCGGTGGTACACCGGCCTTCACCTGAACCGGAAGAGTCTGTGATTCAGGCGCGCGAGGTTTCGCGTAGCCGCGGTACGGCACGCGACCTGCGGTCTCGCGTCGCTTTCACCTGGAACGACGGAGCAATCCAGCTGGAACGTGGGTCACATCCGGCGCTCTGTCGGGCGGTTATGCGGCACGTCGCGGGCATCGCCGGCTCGCGCAACGTAGGGTCACCGGTCGTGGAGGCCGAACCCGCAGAGACCGCTGAAACACTCGTCAACCCGGATGCACGTGCGGATGCAGGTGCGCCGGGCGCTGGCCGCCCGGCGGTACCGTTGACCCAGCCCGCCGAGGGCGTGCCTCCGGTCGTGTCCACCGTGCCCGCGTTGCGCGTCGCCGTTCACGCGCTCGCGGCGGGAACGGGACCGATCGCGGTGGACACCGAGCGGGCGTCCGGCTACCGGTACTCACAGCGCGCCTACCTCGTGCAGTTGCGGCGTGAGGGATCTGGCACGGTGCTGATCGACCCGGTGCCGTTGCACGGCCGGCTCGACTCCCTGGCCCACGTCATGGCGGACGCCGAGTGGGTGTTGCACGCCGCTTCCCAGGACCTGCCCTGCCTCACCGAGCTGGGTCTACATCCCGCGTCCGTGTTCGACACGGAGCTGGCCGGCCGGCTCGCCGGCTATGAGCGGGTGGCCCTGGGCACCCTGGTCGAGCAGTTGCTCGGCTACCAACTGGAGAAGGGCCACGGCGCCGCCGACTGGTCACACCGCCCGCTGCCGCCGGACTGGCTGACCTACGCGGCGCTGGACGTCGAACTGCTCATCCCGCTGCGCCAGGTGCTGGAGGCCGAGCTGGCCAGGCAGGGCAAGCTCGACTGGGCCCTGCAGGAGTTCGAGGCGGAGCGTCTGGCCCCGCCGCCCAAACCCCGCCAGGAGCCGTGGCGGCGCACCTCGGGCATTCACCGCGCCCGCACCCCTCGTCAATTGGCCGGTGTCCGGGCCCTCTGGGAGGCCCGCGACGAGATCGCCCGCTCCCGAGACCTCGCCCCCGGCCGGGTACTGCCGGATCGGGCGATGGTGGACGCGGCGGTGGCCGATCCGGCCAGCGAGGCCGAGCTGATCAAGCTGCCGGTGTTCCGCGGTCGCGCGCAACGCAAGCTGGCCGGCGTCTGGATGGGCGCCCTGCGCGCGGCGCACGAGCTGTCACGGGACCGGCTGCCCGATCCGGCGCCGGCTCATGACGGCCCGCCGCCGCCCGCCCGGTGGGCGGACCGCGATCCGGTCGCCGCCGCCCGGTTGTCGGCCGCTCGCCCGGCGTTGATCAAGCTGGCCAGCGGACTCGCGCTGCCGGTCGAGAATCTGCTGCAGCCCGATCTGGTGCGGCGGCTGTGCTGGCAGCCGCCGGAGGACCACGACCCGGCGGCGGTGGCGGCGGCGCTGCGGGCCGGCGGCGCCCGGGACTGGCAGATCGCGCTCACCACCGATGTTCTGGTCACGGCCCTGGACGCGCAACCGCCCCAACAGGCAGCACAGCACGAGCAGCATCGGGTGGAGTCGCGGCCGACTGACTGATCCCCGTCCTGTCTCCCCCTGATGTGACGGGCACAACATTCCAGCCGGGCTGGTTACTCGTTGGTAACCTGAGCTAGAGTGCGGTTACCGGCCGGTACGCGCATGCTGGACGTGGGCCCCGTGCCGGGTTACGCCTCTTTGGCACCCGAACAGGAGGAGAACCGCCGTGGCCACACCCGTGGACGGCTCGTCCGTCGAACCGGGCACGCGAGCCGGCGAACAGCCGGCGTTCGCCGCGTCCGTGCCTCGCGCCGTACGCAACGTGGTCTTCGTCGACGGCGTGCGTACGCCGTTCGGCAAGGCCGGCAAGAAGGGCATCTACGCCGAGACCAGGGCCGACGACATGGTCGTCAAGGTCATTCGCGAACTGTTGCGGCGCCACCCCGAGCTGCCGCCGGAGCGGGTGGACGATGTCGCGGTCGCGGCGACCACCCAGATCGGTGACCAGGGGCTGACCATCGGCCGCACCGCGAGCCTGCTGGCCGGGCTGCCCAAATCGGTGCCGGGCTTCGCGATCGACCGGATGTGCGCGGGCGCGATGACGGCGGTGACGACCACCGCGAGCGGGATCGGGTTCGGTGCCTACGACGTGGTGATCGCCGGCGGTGTCGAGCACATGGGCCGGCACCCGATGGGCGAGGGTGTCGACCCGAACCCACGGTTCCTTGCCGATCACCTGGTCGACACGTCCGCACTGGTGATGGGCCAGACCGCGGAGAACCTGCACGACCGCTACCCGCTGTTGACGAAGGAACGCTGCGACGCGTACGCCGCGCGCAGCCAGGAGAAGTACGCCGACGCGGTCAAGGCCGGCAAGATCGGTCCGGAGCTGGTGCCGGTCGCCATCCGGTCCAGCGAGCTGGGCTGGGGCCTGGCCACCGAGGACGAGCCGCCCCGCCCGGGCACCACGATCGAGGTGCTGGCCGGCCTGAAGACGCCGTTCCGGCCGCACGGCCGGGTCACCGCCGGCAACGCGGCCGGCCTCAACGACGGCGCCACCGGCGCGATCGTGGCCGCCGAGGACACCGCGCGCGAGTTGGGCCTGCCGATCGGCATGCGGCTGGTCGGCTACGCCTTCGCCGGCGTGGAACCCGAGGTGATGGGTTACGGCCCGGTGCCGGCCACCGAGAAGGCCCTCAAGCGCGCCGGCCTGACCATGGACGACATCGGCCTGATCGAGATCAACGAGGCGTTCGCCGTGCAGGTGCTCGCCTTCCTCGACTACTACGGCCTCCCCGACGACGAACCGCGGGTCAACCAGTGGGGCGGCGCGATCGCCTGCGGGCACCCGCTCGCCTCCTCCGGCGTGCGGCTGATGATCCAGCTTTCCCGGCAGTTCGCCGAGCGTCCCGACGTGCGCTACGGCATCACCACGATGTGTATCGGTATCGGTATGGGTGGCACCGTGATCTGGGAGAACCCGAACTGGAACGGGGGCGTGAAGTGACTTTCACCGCGGAGCAGGCCAAGGCCGCGTTTCCCGACGAGGTGGTCACCACCGCGACCACCCGGCTGATCAACGTGCCCGGCGTGACCGGGCAGGTCGCGCTGATCACCCTGGACAACGGCTATGACCACACCCGGCCGTCCACCTTCGGTCCGCAGGGCCTGGTCAGCCTGAACGCCGCACTGGACGAGGCGTTCGCGGCCGAGCCGGCGGCGATCGCGGTCACCGGCAAACCGTTCATCTTCGCGGTCGGCGCGGACCTGAACGGCATCGAGCAGGTCGCCAGCCGGGAGCTGGCGCACGAGATCGCCGCCTCCGGTCACGCGGTGTTCCGGCGGCTGATCGACTCGAAGATCCCGTCCTTCGCGTTCGTGAACGGCGCGGTCATGGGTGGCGGCCTGGAGCTGGCGCTGTCCTGCGACTACCGGACGCTGGCAGCCAACACCGCGGCGATCTCCTTCCCGGAGTGCTTCCTCGGGCTGTTCCCCGGCTGGGGTGGCACCCAGTTGCTGCCGAACCTGATTGGCGCGGACAACGCGGTCAAGGTCATCATCGAGAACGCGTTGAACCAGAACAAAATGCTCAAGCCGGCTCAGGCGAAACAACTGGGCATCGTCGACATCGTGCTGGACTCGGCGGACTACCTGGAACAGTCGCTGGTCTGGCTGGCGAAGGTGCTGTCCGGCGAGGTCACGGTGACCCGCCCGGAGATCGACCGGGGCCAGGCGTGGGACGCCGCGATGGCACGGGCCCGCTCGGTCGTCACCGGCCGGACGCACGGTGCCGCGCCCGGCCCGGAACTCGCGTTGAAGCTGCTGGAACTGGCCAGGAAGAACGACCTCGACGCCGGCTACGCGGCCGAGACCGAGGGACTCGCCGATGTGCTGATGACCGATGAACTGCGCGCCGGCCTGTACTCGTTCAACCTGGTCAACAAGCGGGCGAAGCGGCCGGCGGGAGCGCCGGACAAGTCGCTGGCCCGCCCGGTGACCAAGGTGGGCGTAGTGGGCGCCGGCCTGATGGCCGGTCAGCTGGCGCTGCTGTTCGTGCGGCGACTGAAGGTGCCGGTGGTGCTCACCGACGTCGACCAGGCCAGGGTGGATCGTGGCGTCGGCTATGTGCACGGCGAGATCGACAAGCTAGTCGGCAAGAAGCGCCTCTCCGCCGACGAGGCCAACCGGCTCAAGGCGCTGGTGAGCGGCACGCTGACCAAGGCGGACTTCGCGGACGCCGACTTCGTGATCGAGGCGGTGTTCGAGGACCTGTCGGTCAAGCAGCAGGTGTTCGCCGAGGTCGAGGAGCATGTCTCGGAGACCTGCGTGCTGGCCACCAACACGTCCTCGCTGTCGGTGTCGGAGATGTCGGCCAAGCTGCGGCACCCCGAGCGGGTGGTCGGCTTCCACTTCTTCAACCCGGTGGCGGTGCTGCCGTTGCTGGAGATCGTGCGCGGCGAGCAGACCGACGACGAGACCCTGGCCACCGCGTTCGCGGTGAGCAAGCAGCTGAAGAAGTCCTCGGTGCTGGTCAAGGACGCGCCCGCGTTCGTGGTCAACCGGCTGCTCACCCGGTTCCTCGGTGAGGTGCTCGGCGCGATCGACGAGGGCACGCCGTTCGAGGTCGCGGACGCCGCGCTGGACCCGCTTGGCCTGCCGATGAGCCCGCTGGTGCTGCTGCAACTGGTCGGCCCGGCGGTGGCGCTGCACGTCGCGGAGACCCTGCACGGCGTGTTCCCGGAGCGGTTCGGGGTCAGCGAGAACTTCCACAAGTTCGTGGCCGCCGGCAAGTCCGCCGTGTGGGTCTGGGACGACAAGGGCAATCGCTCGATCGACCCGGAGGTCGCCGCGCTGTGGAAGGGCGATGACAACCCGTCGATCGCCGAGCAGGTTCGGGACCGGGCGCTGACCGCGCTGGCCAGCGAGATCCGGCTGATGCTCGACGAGGGCGTGGTCGCGGAGCCACAGGACATCGACCTGTGCCTGATCCTCGGCGCGGGCTGGCCGTTCTGGCTGGGCGGCATCACCCCGTACCTGGACCGGGCCGGCGTGTCCGAACGGGTCAACGGCAAGAGGTTCCTCGCCCCGGGCGTCGCCTCGGTTCCGCAGAGCTGAGCCATTCCATCGGGTGTTCCGCCGTTCCAGGTGGATGCGGTGCAAGGCCGAGAACGCGGCACCGCTCCGCCTGGGACGGCGGTCACTCCGCTGGTGGGAGCCGGACCATAACGGTCAAGCCGCCGCCGGGCACCGCTTCGGAACGCACGTCGCCGCCATGCGCGGCCACCACGGCCCGCACGATCGACAGCCCGAGCCCGGCGCCGGACCGACCGGTCCTGGCGACCCCGCCGCGCCGGAACGGCTCGAACAGCTCCGCCACCCGCTCCGCGTCCACCTGCTGACCGGACGAACTCACCCACAGCGTCGGCCTTCGCTGGTCGTCGGTGTGGGTGCGGACCCGCACCCAGCCGCCGGTCACGTTGTGCCGGACGGCGTTCTCCAGCAGGTTCCCGGCGACGCGCTCCAGCAGCGCCGGATCGCCGATCGCCTTCGCCGGCTCGGTCTCGAAGGTCACGTGCAGGTTCATCGCGGCGGCGTCCGCGCAGCAGGCATGCCAGGCGTTCGCCGTGACCACCGCCAGGTCAACCGGTTCCCTGGTCACCAGGCCGGCCCCGTCGGTGCGGGCCAACAGCAGCAGCGCCTCGACCAGTTGGCTGGCGCGTTCCGTGGCTTGCCGCACCACCTCGGCCATCCGCCGCAGCTCGGTCATGTCGGCGTCCGGATCGGTCAGGGTCACGTCCAGTTCGGTGCTGATCACCGACAGCGGGGTGCGCAGCTCGTGGCTGGCGTTGGCGACGAACCGGCGCTGTGCCTCGAAACTGGCCTGTAGCCGGTCCAGCATCGCGTTGAAGGTGTCCGCCAGCTCGGCGACCTCGTCGCGCCCGCCATGCAGCGGGATGCGCTCCCCCAGCGATTCCGCGGACAGTTTCCGCGCCGTTGCCGTCACCTCGTACAGCGGCCGCAGCAGCCGGCCGGTGCTCACCCAGGCCAGTATCGCGGCGGCCAGCACCACGCAGACGAACGCGATGGACCCGTCCCGCAGCACGGTGTCCCGGGCCTGGTCGGCCAGCACGGCGGCGAGCTGGCCGCTGTCCACGTCGATGCCGTTGACCACCACGGTGCTGCCGGGCGGCAGTTGTGGCACGTCCGCGACGACGTTGCCGACCAGCAACCAGGCCAGCCACAGCAGCAGCCCGCTCACCGCGGCCGTCAGCAACACCGACAGCGCGGTCAGACGCAGCCGCAGGCCGGGCACCCGCCTCGGCTCCCGGCGGTCGGCAGGGCCGCGCTCGCGGCCGGTTTCGCGACCCGGATCGCCATTCTGTGGCGCGGACCCGGGTTCGGGTGTCGTCAGCAGGTCAGCCGACCTCCGCCTTCGACTCCTGGTCATCCGACTCGCCCACGCCCGAAACCCGGTATCCAGCGCCGATCACGGTCTCGATGATGCCCGGCTCGCCCAGCTTCTTGCGCAGCGTCATCACCGTCACCCGGACCGTCGTGGTGAACGGGTCGGCGTTCTCGTCCCAGACTCGTTCCAACAGTTCCTCGCTGCTGACCACCGCGCCGTTGGCCGCCAGCAGCACCTCCAGCACGCCGAACTCCTTGCGGGTCAGCTCGACCGGCGCCCCGGCACGGTGCACGGTCCGCTTGGCCGGGTCCAGTTCGACGTCCCCGGCGCGCAGCACCGGAGGCGTCGCCGGGGTCGACCGCCGGGCCAGCGCTCGCACCCGCGCGACCAGCTCGGCGAAGGCGAACGGCTTGGTCAGGTAGTCGTCGGCACCCAGCGACAAGCCCTCAACCCGGTCGGCCACCCCGCCACTGGCGGTGAGCATCAGCACCCGGGACAACGCGCCGCCCGCGACGATCTTCCGGCACAGCTCGTCACCGGACATGCCGGGGAGATCGCGATCCAGCACCACCACGTCATACCGGGTGATGCTGACCTTCTCATGACCGTCGTCACCGTCCAGTGCCACGTCGACGGCCATGCCCTCGCGGCGCAGCCCCCGGGCGATCGCGTCGGCCAGCGGTCTCTCGTCCTCGACAATCAGTACACGCACGCCTCCACGGTAGCCACAACACCTGATAGAGCTCGGTCAGGCAGGCTCAGCCCGAGGTCGTGAACGGCGCGCAGGTAGCGATTCCGTGCACGACCGACCAGTCAAGCCAGATCGCGATCCGCAGCACACCACCAGGGTGATGGCACACAGGATCGACAGCGGCCGGCGGTCGACCAGTAACGCGCCGGCCGCGGGTATCAACCCGAGACCGCCGAGCCAGACCGCGAGGTGAGCGAGGGCGGTATCGCCGTCCGGACCGGCATGCCCCGGCGTTGGCACGCAGGACCAGCTTGGGTGGTCACTAAACTGAGCGAATTCTCGAAACTGCTCGGCGCTCACCACACCAAGCACAACACGCAGCGACGCCAGCGCGGTACGAGGAAGAAACGCATACCTGCAATCGTCCGCCACGCCTTCCACGTCCCCCACATCCTCGCGCCAGGTTCACTCATCCCCAGTCGCCGTATTGGAAGTAGTGCGTATAGGGCTCGCAGGTGGCGATCCCGTGCACGACCGACCAGTTCAGCCAGATCGCGATCACACACGACGCGGCCAGGGTGATCGCACAAAGCATCGGCAACGGCCGCCGATCGAGTAGCAGCGTGCCAGTCGCCGGTACCAGCCCAGCCACGCTGAGCCAGACCGCCATCTGGGCCAACGGAGCAGCGCTCGCCGGTGCCGGATATCCCGCTAGTGGCACGCACGTGTGGCCCTGCGTGTCGCCGTGCTGCAGGATTGCCCGGAACTGCTCCGCCCCAACAAGACCCAGTACGACACTCGCGACAACAACAGCTATACCGATCACGAGTACGCCCATGGCAACCTTACCCCGAGTAGTCATATGCATTCCACAATATAGCCGATAGCATCTGGATAACTACCCCACAAACCGAGTATATTGAGAAACAACGAAACTGCGGGAAAGGACAGAAAGAAGAACCAACCACCATAGGTCCAACGGGTGATGGGTCCAGGGTTCCGCAATTTACTGATCAGCCACATCGCCGCGCTGACCAGCGAGACCAGGCTACTGATCGCACCGAGCCAGCAGCCCACGATACCCAGATTCGGTGCATCCACAAACAGCAGCCCGTTCTTGTGATACTCCGCGCACACATCACCGTGCGTCGTAAGACCATCACCTATGCCTCCCAGGAAAGGCAAAACCAACGCAGCGATCAACGACAGCTGCGCGGTCCGCGTCAGGTAGGCACTACCTTTTACATTCACTGTGTCATCCGCAACATCTCATGGCGAGTCACCATGCAAGTAGTAGTTCATCCACGGTGCACAAATATCGATCCCGTGCACCACGAAACAATTGACCCAGATCGCAATTCCACAACAGCCCACCAGTACGAAGCAAGAACGAATTACTGGCGGTAACCACGACGGCTCACCACGGCAGCGTCTTGAACGGAGCACAGGCGACAATCGTGTGCGTCACCGACAGGTTCAGCCACATCGCGATCCCGCAGGACCCAACCAGAGTGAGCGCTCCGAGCATCAACAACGGCCGCCGGTCGAAGAAGATCGTGCCAGCCCCCAACGCCAGTCCGAGCGTGCTGAGCCAGATCGCAACCTGGGAGAGTGCGCCAGCGCCCGCCAGCCCCGCATGCCCAGCCAGCGGCTCACAGGAGTCATCGAGGTGATACCCATACTGGATAAATTCGCGGAACTGCTCGGCCCCGACAACACCAAGCACGACGCTCGCGACGAAAACCAGGATGCCGATCACGAGGACAGTGATGCCAATTTTACTTCGATTGTTCATATGCATTCCATAATGCGGCCAACAGCGTCGGCATAATGCAGGCTCAAGTCTGCAATATTGATCAGCAACGGTATAAGCGGGACCAGTAGGAAGAAGAACCAACCAGAAACGATCCACCGGCTGACACCATCCGGATGCCGCAGCTTGGCGACCAGCCACATCGCGGTACCGGCCAGCGACACCAGGCTACTGATCGCACCGAGCCAGGCAAACGCGAGCCCCAAGTTGGGCACATCCACGAACAGCATGCCGTTGCGGTCGTACTCCTCGCAAACATCGCTGTGCGTCGTAAGAAGGTCGGCCACGACTCCAAGACAAGGAAGTACCAGTCCGGCGACCAACGAGACCCGCGCGGTACGCGGCAGAAAGGAGCGATCCGCCGTGTTCACGGCGAGCTCAACAAATTGAAGACTTCCTGGATACGACGTGCGGCCTCGGCGTCGGTGTTCTTGTAGTCGATCGCTGATATGCGAAGTTGATCGCCAAGATCGCCCAGCTGAAATGTCAATCTGCCTAGTTGTGCCTCCCACGCCTCTGTCACCTGGTTGAGCGGAGTGGCGGATGCCCAGCCCGGATGCCCTTCGGCCGCAGCACGGTTAGAGACCAACTGGCCGGCGATGCTCAACGCTGCTAACTCAGCCAACTCGCGCATCGCGTTGCCTGCGTTGATAATCGGATCTGGTCGAATGTTGATACTCATCGCTATCAGTATCCATTCGGGCTCGGCTGAACGATAACCCATTGCGACGCACCTTCACCTGCGGTCACGTCATGTTCTCGACCGTCCATCGACCAGTCCAATCCGGGGTCGGTGTGCTGGGTGTATCGAATGTCACCATTGGGAAGAACTGCCGTGACAATCACCGTGTGATGCACCTCTCCAGCCACGTGCGGATTGGGACCACCGACTGTTTGCGTCCATTGCTGGAACATGATGTCGCCGGGTTTTGCCTGGCTGACGGGGACGACCTTACCACCACCACTGATCAACAGGTCATGCAGATTCTGCACACCGCCCCAACTATGCGAGGCAGTTCCGGCCACAACATTCGCCACCACAGGAATCTCGCTCCAGGGCTCACCATCCATGAAACTGTTGACCAGGGGGCCGTGCCAGGAGTCCGATTGTCGCATCCCCGCAACATCCAAGCCGATCGATGTGAAGTTGGTACAGTTATCCAACCCATTCCAGTCAGTACTCGTATCGTTCCACTGATCGTTAGCATACTGGACGAGTGTCATCCTGTTGATGTCGCCGGATCCTCGAAGCTGGTCCTTGACGTCCCGCGGGATCCCGTCCAAGCTGTAAATCTGGAGCGGTACCGCATTCTCCAGCTCGGTCCGCTGTTGTGGCGTGAGCGAATTCCACCATACGCTGACCTGCTCTGGCGTCGCGTTGGCTGGAATCATGTCGGCCAAGATGGCGAGTTGGTCCTGCGATGCGGCGGTCTGGACCTGATTCTCGGCCTCTTTTGGATCGGTTACATTGACCGCAGCGGCCAGCTTACGGAGTTCGTCGGCCGCGTCTTGGTCGGCCTTGGTGGCGGCGGTCAGCGCGTCCGAGATGAGACTCCGCACATTCTGTAACCGCGCATTCCCCAGCGCACCCGCCAATCCGTCCTCGGTAACCCTGACCTGGCCGTCATCCGCCACGCTCAAATCAAGCTCGCCGGCCTCGCGAAGGGCTTCCTCCAACGTGGTCTGCGCCATGCTGA
>DASVLX010000222.1:0-1621 GCA_036384655.1 Pseudonocardiaceae bacterium | reverse complement strand
CGACGTTCTGCGGGCTCTCCTGTCCGTTGAAGCCGCGCACGAAGTAGCTGCCGTCGTGGAAGGTCTGGCCGATCCGTTCGACATAGTCGCGGGCCTTGGCCCAGGCCAGTTCCTCGGTGGGGGCGATGATCGGCCGGAACGTGACCCAGATGCGCGGCCGGTCGACGCGGCCGGCGGCGGACGCGATGGAGTCGAGCCGCTGGATCTGGGCGCGGATCTCGGACAGCGGCTCACCCCAGAAGCTGAACACGTCGGCGAGTTCGCCGCCGATCTGGAACGCCGGGTCGGACTGGCCACCGATGGAGATCGGTAGCGCCCCGCCGGTGTAGGTGGCGAAGCCCGGGCCGAAGTCGTCGAAGCGGTAGAACTCGCCGTCGAAGCTGAACGGCCGCTGCTCGGTCCACGCCCGGCGCAGCAGCTTCAGGAACTCGGCGGTACGCGCGTAGCGGCGGTCCTTGGGCAGGTAGTCGCCCTGGCGGGCCTGTTCGGCGTCGTTGCCGCCGGAGATCAGGTGGGCGGTCACCCGGCCCTCGGTCAACTGATCCAGGGTGGCCAACTGCTGCGCGGCGACCAGCGGGAACACCGTGTTGGGCCGGATCGCCACGACCAGCTTGAGCTGTTCGGAGATCTGGCCGACGGCGGAAGCCACGATGAACGAGTCGGCGCTGGCGGCACCGTAGGGCAGCAACGTGTAGTCGAACCCGGCGTCCTCCAGAGCCCGGACGTATCGCCGCAGGTAGCGAACATCGATGCCGCTGGTGGGCGCCGGATTCAGTTCGGTGGGCGGCGCCAGGTGGATCTGGCTGATGAACTCGACCCGCCGCGCCGCGGTCTCCGGAATGGTGTCTGCCGTGCTTGCCTCGGTCGTGGTGGTCACGCGAGGACTCCTCTCATCTGGTGATGGGTGCTGCTAGACGGGAAGTGCTTCCAGGCGGGCGCCGGGAACGGCGTCAAGCAGGGCGCGGGTGTAGTCGGCGCGCGGGGCGGCGAGGACCCGCTCGGTGGGGCCGGTCTCCTGGACCTCGCCGTGGTTGATGACGATCAGCTTGTTGCACAGGAAACTGACGACGCCGATGTCATGCGAGACGACGATGTAGCTGATGCCGTGCGTGACGCGGAGCCGGTTGAGCAGGTTGATGACGGTGGCCTGCACCGACACGTCCAGTGCGGACACCGGCTCGTCGGCGACGATCAGGTCCGGTTCGGCGGCGAGCGCGCGGGCGATGCCGACGCGTTGCCGCTGGCCGCCGGACAACTGTCGCGGATAGCGGCGGAGGTACTCGGCGGGCAGGCCGACCTCCGCCAGCAGTCGCGCCGCCCGGTCCTCGCGGGCCTGCCGGCCGACGACCGAGTCGGGCAGGAACTCGCCGATGATCGCGCCCAGCCGCAGGTGCGGGTTCAGCGAGGAAGTCGAGTCCTGGAACACGTACTGCACGCGGGACTGCCGGTGACGCCGCGGACCGCCGGCCCCGAGATCGCCGTGCACGGTGCCCTGGCTGGGCCGTTCCAGGCCGGCGATGATGCGGGCCAGGGTGGTCTTGCCGGAACCGGACTCGCCGACGATGCCCACCGAGTCACCGCGGTGCAGGTCGAAGCTGACGTCCCGAAGCGCCGCGACGCT
>DASVLX010000221.1:0-2323 GCA_036384655.1 Pseudonocardiaceae bacterium | reverse complement strand
GTGCGTTGGCGATCACCGGCGTGCGGTCCGGCCGGCTGCGCGGTGCCGGGCCGGTGCCCCGCCGTGTCGCGGCGCTGTTGACGGCGCCGCCGCCGAGCCGGCGAGTGCTGCTGATCCTGGCGCTCGGTGTGCTCGTCCTGGCCCTGGCATCCGGCGCCGAGGCAGCCCGGGACCTGCACCAACTGTTCGAGCTCGCGTCGCTCGGCGGTGACTGACTCAGCGGCTACGCGGCCGTTTCCGGGTGTCGGCCCGGCGTTCCCGGCGGTCTTCCAGCCAGGCGCGAAGCTGGCTTTCGTCCTGGTCGGTGAGGGTGCTCAGGAAGGACTGCAGCACCGCCGTGCGGCTGGGGCCGCGCCGTAGCAGCAGGTCCATCTGCCGGGCCACCACCTCGGCGGCGTCCTGAGCCGGCTGGTAGATGTGCCCGCGGTTGGTGCGTTCCTTGGTGATCAGGCCCTTGGCCACCAGACGGTTCAGGATGGTGTGCACGGCCGTGTGGGACAGTTCCACGTCCACGGTCTGCTGGATGTCATGCACGGTCACCGGCTGCCGCGCGGCTGCGACGGCGATGGCCACCTCGGTCTCCAGCTCGCCATGGGCGCGACGGTGAGCTCGGCTCCCGCCCATGATGTGCCGGTTCCTTCCGATCGGTCTGTGTGGTCGGTGTAAAACCGCACGATACGCCGGGTGTCCGGCGTCGTGCCGGTCAGCACGCCCCTGCTCAGCAGGTCGTCGGGTGAGCCTGAGCCAGCAGTGTGGAACTCACCTGGGGGGCGAGGTCGTCGTGTGCCAGCAGCCCGCCCGAGGACTGCGGATGCGCCTGCGCCCAGTCGGTGAGCTGGTGGAGCACGCTCAGCGTGGCGGAGTTGGGTGCCACCTGGGAGAAATACTGTCCGAGCACGAGGTCAACGCTGCTGTCCTGCCGGTTGTCCCGGACGAGTTGGGTGCACGGCGCCACGAGGCTCAGCGTGCGGGCGGCCGCGACACCGTTGGATCCAAACCGGATCTGGCCGACGCACTTCATGTCCTGGCGCGGATACAACGGATCATTGGTCGGCGATGCCGCCTGCGTGAAGCCGAGTTTCTCCAGATCCAGCGAGACCTGGGTGGCCAGCCCACGCTGCCCGCCCGCGTTGAGGACGTGCACCGAGGACGCGGCCGGCGCCGCCGGCGTGATGTCGTTCAGGCCGTCGTACGACAGTGGTGTGAGCTGTCGGGCCACGGCAGGGGCGCCGGAACCCACCGGACAGCTCACCGACGCGTTGACATCGCCAGCCTTCTGGAACAGGTTGACCCACACGATGCTGGCCGTCACCGCCAGCAGCACCACGATGACGACCGCCGCCAGCGGCCGTCTCCGCCGGTACACCGCACGCCGTGCGTCCATGGCTCCCTCCAGGACCGCGGATCACTCGCCGCGGTCGACCACTCCACTTTATCTCTACAAATTGTAGAAATTCTTACTTCACTGGAATGGACGGTTACGACGCGCGAACGGTTGCCCCCACCCTCCGTGGCCTTCCGAACGCCGGTGGGGCTCGCCCACCGCTCACGCCGAGTGGTTCCGGCCCCGCTGAGCGGGCCTGAGTCAACCTTGATCAACTGCGTTGGTGACTTTGGACCCTTCATCCCGTGGCTTTGTGCCTGCGAGGCTGCGCAGGTCACCGGCTAAGGCGTTCGCAAAGGATAGAACTTCATAGCTCTGCAACGCCCGGGAGTGGTCACTGAGGGAGACGAGGGCGCGGCATGGTCACGAAACCACGACACATGCGCCAGTTGCGCGCGGCGGAGTCACTGCGCCTGCTGGCGAGCCTGTCCGTGGGCCGCATCGCCTTCACGGCCGATGCCCTGCCGCAGATCCGGGTGGTCAACCACGTCGTGGACAACGGTGATGTGATCATCCGCAGCCATGTCGGCGCCGCGATCATCTCGACCAATCGCCAGGTCGTCTGCTACGAGGCCGATGCCGTTGATCCGGAGACCCGCGCCGGCTGGAGCGTGATCGTCACCGGCATCGCACAGGTGATCGACAATCCGAGCGAGATCGCCCGGTACGAGGGACGCGTCGAGCCCTGGCTGGAGGACGTGCCGATGGACTACGTCATCCGGATTCGCCCGGAGATCGTTACCGGTTACCGGATCGTCGACGAGTAACGGCGCTTCCGAACGGCACCGCTTCCGAACGGCACCGCTTCTGAACGGAACTGTCCCTGAACGCGGAGCGGGGGCACCGCCAGCGGCGGTGCCCCCGGGACCGGGGATCCTCAGATCAGGCGAGTCGTTGTTTGAGGGCTTCGAGTTCGTCGGTGAGGATGGTGGGGGTTTT
>DASVLX010000220.1:0-9220 GCA_036384655.1 Pseudonocardiaceae bacterium | reverse complement strand
GGGCGGCTGCACCTGCTGTGGTGCCGGTTGCGGCTGGGGGATCGGGACGGGCTGAGACATGGGCTGAGACATGGGCTGGGACATGGGCTGGGACATGGGCACTGGCCGCTGCGGGGCCTGCTGATAGCCCTGCGCCGGATGGCCGCCCCAGCCAGGGTTCATGGCGGCCAGCGCGGCGCGCAGCCGGTACGGATCGCAGTCGACGCCGACCATCAGCGGCAGTCCGGACGCGGACAGCCCGAGCAGCCGGACGGCGACCTCGCGCGGGTCCATGCCCAGCCTGGCCGCGATGTCCGGAACGCTCGCCCGGCGAAGATCGGCGACCAACGACAGCAGGCGGAAGTCGACGGGATCAGCGGAGGTCACGGCCAAAAGGTACTCGTTGGCGATGATCGACGGTGCCGAGTCGCGCGGACGCTGGGTTCACGTCATGGTCAAACCCTCGGACCGGGTCCGTTCCAGATTTGAGAATCCCCTTGCGGGGTCATGGTTTTCGGCCCGAACATCCCCTAATGTCGTGATCAGCGTGATCGATCAACTAGACGCGCTGGTCACGATGGTGGAGGAGCTCTCATGACGGTCGCACTGCCCGGCAGTCATCGCCTGGAGGTTCGTGGCGTCGAATATCTGGCAGCGGTGCAACCGACGGAATCCGTCGAGTTCACCGTGATCCTGCGGCGCCAGGCCGAATTACCACAATCACTGGTCGTGGGTCCGGAGACGATCGGCGTCGACGAACTGGCCGCACGGCATGGCGCGTCCGACGCGGACGTCGAGTTGGTGACCGCGGAGCTCGCGGCCGCCGGGATCAGCGTCATCGAGGTGCACCCCGGCTCGCGCCGGGTGCGCGCGGCCGGCCCGGCCGCCGTGGTGACCGAGCTGTTCGGCACCGAGCTGCGCCGGGTGCGCAGCCTCGACCCGTGGGGCCAGCGCATCGAGCACCGCGGCCGCACCGGCGCGCTGCATGTGCCGGAGCGGCTGGCCGGGGTCGTCGTCGCCGTGCTCGGGTTGGACGACCGCCCACAGGCCCGGCCACGCATCCGCATGCTGCCGCGCGCCGACGCCGAAACCAAGCCGCCGGCCGGCTCGTTCCTGCCGACGGAGCTGGCCACGACGTACGAGTTTCCGGCCGACGCGGACGGCACCGGCCAGACCGCCGCGATCATCGAACTCGGCGGCGGATACGCGCAGCAGGACCTGGACACCTATTTCAAGGGCCTGAGCATCGCGACCCCGACGGTGAAGTCGGTGGGTGTGGACGGCGCCGGCAACGGCGGCGGAACCGAGCCGGACGGCGCGGACGGCGAGGTGCTGCTGGACATCGAGATACTCGGCGCGCTGGCCCCCAAGGCGACCCAGGTCGTGTATTTCGCGCCGAACACCGACGCCAGCTTCGTCAACGCGGTCAGCGCCGCGGTGCACGCCACCCCCACGCCCACCGTGGTGAGCATCAGCTGGGGCCAGTCCGAGGACCAGTGGACCGAGCAGGGTCGCGCCGCACTGGACCAGGCGTTCGCGGACGGGGCGGCGCTCGGCGTGACGATCACCACCGCGGCCGGCGACAACGGCAGCGGTGACAACGTCAGCGACGGCGTGCCGCATGCCGACTACCCGGCGTCCAGCCCGCACGCCCTGGCCTGCGGCGGCACCCATCTGGTCGTGGAATCGTCGGGCAAGGCCAAGACGGAGACGGCGTGGAACGACACCGCGACGGGTGGCGGCGCGACGGGCGGCGGAGTGAGCGACGCCTACCCGGTGCCGTCATGGCAGTCGAAGGTGGGCATGCCGAACCGGGCGGTGTCCGGTGGCAAGCCCGGCCGGGGTGTGCCGGATGTGGCCGGTGACGCCGATCCGCAGACCGGCTATGTCGTCCGGGTCGATGGCTCCGACAACGTGTTCGGCGGCACCAGCGCGGTCGCCCCGCTGTGGGCGGCGCTGCTGTGCAGGCTGGCGCAACTGGCCGGCAAGCGGTTCGGCCTGGTGCAGCCGTTGATCTACGCGCAGGCGGCGGCCGGCAAGCCGACCGCCGGGTTCCGTGACATCACCCAGGGCGACAACGGCGCGTACCGGTCCCGGGTGGGCTGGGACCCGTGCACCGGCCTGGGTGTGCCGGACGGCACGGCCCTGCGGAAAGTCCTGAAGTAATAATCGGACGGGTGACGACCCCCGAGGAACTGCTCGATCTGGACCGCGACCACGTGTGGCATCCCTACGGCCCGATGCCGAGCCTGATGCCACCGCTGTTGATCGAGTCCGCCTCGGGGGTACGGCTGCACTGCGCGGACGGTCGTGAGCTGATCGACGGGATGTCGTCGTGGTGGGCGGCCATCCACGGCTACCGGCACCCGGTGCTCGACGCGGCCGTGCGCGACCAGCTCGGCCGGATGAGTCACGTGATGTTCGGCGGGCTCACGCACGAGCCGGCCATCCGGTTGGTCAGGAAACTCGTCGAGCTCACCCCGGAACCACTGCGGCATGTGTTCCTCGCCGACTCCGGTTCCGTGTCGGTCGAGGTCGCCATCAAGATGTGCCTGCAGTACTGGCAGTCGGTGGGCAGGCCCGCCAAGCAGCGGCTGCTGACCTGGCGCGGCGGCTACCACGGCGACACGTTCCACCCGATGAGCGTGTGCGATCCGGAGGGTGGCATGCACTCGCTGTGGCGGGGAGTGTTGCCCGAGCAGGTTTTCGCGGACCTGCCACCCGCCGGCTTCGACGCCGATGTGGACAAGTCCTATGTGGACCAGCTGGCCAAGCTGATGCGGGAGCACGCCGACGAACTCGCCGCGATCATCGTGGAGCCGGTGGTGCAGGGCGCCGGCGGAATGCGCTTCCACGCGCCCGGATACCTTGCCGCGCTGAGGGAACTGGCCGACGAGCATGACGTGCTGCTGATCTTCGACGAGATCGCCACCGGCTTCGGCCGCACCGGCGCGCTGTTCGCCGCCGAGCACGCCGGCGTCTCGCCGGACGTCATGTGCGTCGGCAAGGCCATGACCGGCGGCTACCTGACCATGTCGGCGGCGCTGTGCACGACCAGGGTCGCCGAGGGAATCTCGTCCGGCGCGGTGCCGCTGCTGGCGCACGGCCCGACGTTCATGGGCAACCCGCTGGCCGCCGCCGTGTCGAACGCCTCCATCGACCTGCTGCTGTCCGGCGACTGGCGGGCCAACATCGCCCGGATCGAACGCGGCCTGCGCGAGGGGCTCGCGCCGGCCCGGAAACTGCCCGGGGTGGCGGATGTGCGGGTGCTCGGCGCGATCGGCGTGGTCCAGTTGACCGGCGAGGTCGACATGGCAGCCGCCACCGAGGCGGCGGTGCGGCATGGCGTGTGGCTGCGGCCGTTCCGCGACCTCGTCTACACCATGCCGCCGTACATCAGCACGGACGCGGACATCGCGGCCATCGCGGAGGGGGTGGTGGCCGCCGCCGCGACGGCGGGCTGACGGTCAGAGCTTGCGGCCGACGGCGCCGTAGAACGGGATCTGGTCGCGCCACTCGTCGAACTCGTGCGGGTCCTCCGGCCGCCAGTCGAAGATCGGCACCAGACCGGGCTCGACCAGCTCGAATCCCTCGAAGAGCTGCGTGATCCGCTCCGGCGAGCGCAGCGTCACGGAGCTCTCGTTCGCCGCGAAGATCTTCATGAGGCCCTCCATCGCGGACGCCGGGACCGTCTCGGCGCGAACCGGCGCGTCGGTGCCATGGGACAGCGCGAGGAAGCTGCCGGGCACGATCGCGTCCCGGTAGTCGGCGATCACCGCGTTGGGATCGTCGGAGTCCGGCACGAAGTGCAGCACGGACATCACCAGCACGGCCACCGGCCGGGACAGGTCCAGCAGCGCGCGCAGGTCCGGGTGGTTGAGGATCGCGTGGGTGTCACGCAGGTCCGCCCGGATGGTGGTGGCGTCCGGGTTGTCCGCGAGCAGCCGCTGGGCCGCCTTTACCGCGACCGGCTCCACGTCGACGTAGACGACCCGAGCGCCGGGCAGCTTCGCCTGCGCGATCTCGTGCACATTGCCGACCGTCGGCACGCCGGAGCCCAGGTCCAGGAACTGGTCGACACCCTCGGACACCAGGTACTTGACGACCCGCCGCAGGAACGCCCGGTTGGCGCGGGCGGTCATCCGGGTGCCCGGATAGACGCTGTCCATCATGTCGGCGGTCTTGCGGTCGATGGAGAAGTTGTGTGACCCGCCGAGGAAGTAATCGTACATGCGCGCTGAGTTAGCCACTTTGTCGTTCAGTGGTGGCAGGTTGCGGGCAAATTCGGACATGACGGCTCCCGTCCGGACAGGGCGTTATGTGGTCAGCGTACGCAGCGGAATCGGATCACCCAATATTAGATCATTCATGTGGGTGAATAGCGGTTCTGAAACCATTCCGCCACGAACAATTCGTACGCGCGCGATCGCGCGCCGTGACGAGGGGTGACAGCACCCCACACCCCCTCGCACACCCACACCCCCGCCCGTGCACGCGCTGAGTACCGCCCGAACATCACCCGGCCACCGGCCGGTCACCCACGCGAACTAACCTGGCAGGCCGTGGGCGTACTGGTCGTTACCGGAACCGGCACGGATGTCGGGAAGACGATCGTGACCGCCGCCATCGCGACCCTGGCACGAGATCGGGGGCGGCGCGTGGCGGTGCTGAAGCCCGCCCAGACGGGCCTTCCGGACGGCGCGCCCGGCGATCTCGCCGAGGTCCGCCGGCTGGCCGGTCATGTCACCACTCGTGAGCTGAACCGCTATCCGGAGCCGCTGGCCCCGGGCACGGCCGCGGAGCGGGCCGGGATGCCGCCGGTGCACCCGGCCGACATCGCCTCCGCCGCCATCGAACTGTCCGACCACCACGATCTCGTGCTGGTCGAGGGCGCCGGCGGGCTGCTGGTCCGCTTCGACCCGAACGGCGGCACGCTCGCCGACGCGGCCTGGGCGCTGTCCGCGCCGGTACTGCTGGTCGCGGAGGCCGGCCTGGGCACCCTGAACTCCGTCGCGCTGTCCGCCGAGGTGATGCTGCGCCGTGGCCTGGACTGCATGGGCGTGGTGGTCGGCCGCTGGCCCAACGAGCCCGATCTGGCGGAACGCTGCAACCTGGCCGACCTGCCGGTGGCGGCCGGCGCACCACTGCTGGGCGTGCTGCCCGACGGTGCCGCCAGGTTGACCCGCGCCGAGTTTCTCGCCGTGGCCCGCGACTCGCTGTCCCCGGTTCTGGACGGCGAGTTCGATTCCGAGATCTTCACCGCGAAACACTCCGCGTAGCGGCGGAGTTCGGGTAACTCACCCGCGCGGGGGACTGATTAATCCGGAATAATGGTCCGATCCGTGGTCTCCGGGACGTTCCCCTCATCGAATACGCCGGGCGTATTTCTACCGTCAGTGGAATTGGGAATAGTGGGTGACACGACACCCGCCGGACCCGGCCTGTTCGAGCCGGCGCGCCTGCACGACACCCCGGGTGCCCAGACCCCGCCTTCCGTGCCGCGCGTGTCGCCCAACCCGCACCTTCCGTGCCGCACAGTAGGGTGCTGACGGTGTCCGAGGAGTTCGTGCTGCCGCCCCGCCCGGCGAAGGTGGTCATCAGGGCCGACCTGCTGCCGGCGGTGAGTGCCGCGTCGTTGATCGCCGTGCTGGGTCTGCTGGAGGGCTGGATCTGGTCGTTGATCGCGCCGCCCGAGCGGGTCGGGGTCAGCTCCAGCGGCCAGGTACTACCGCTGGTCGACGAGAGTTACCACCGGTTCGACGACATCGCGATCTTCGTGTTGATGGGACTGGTGGCCGGGCTGCTGACCGGCGCGGCGCTGTGGCTGCTGCGGCACCGGCGCGGCCCGGTGATCCTGATCGCCGCGGTGCTGGGCTCGCTGGTCGCGGCCTACCTGGCGAAGCAGACCGGACTGTCGTTCGCGGCCGGCCGGTACGTGGTGTCGGCCGCGCCGGCCATCGGATCGATGTACTCGGTGGCGCCCAGGCTGGAAACCGGCTGGCTGCTGATCGCCCAGCCACTGGGCGTCGCGGTCGCCTACGGCGTTCTTGCCGCCTGGCACACCGAGCCCGACCTGGGGCGCCGGCTGAGCTAGCCGGGCGGCCGTCAGGGCTCGGTGACCGCCTCCGCGACCGCGCGGGCGCCGTCGCCGATGACGATCGAGTAGTGGTTCGTGCCCGGCACCAGCCGCGCCTCGATCCTCGCCGGCAGGGCGGCCAGGGTCCGCCGCGAATACAGGCCCTCCGGCTGGTTCAGCATGCCGCGCTCGGCCCACAGCAGGGTGGTGGACACGGGCAGGTGGTGGATCGCGGCGAGCGTGTCCGGATCGCGGATCACGTCGGCGCCGTCGGCCCGGATCGCCTCACCGACGCAGGACGACCGCAGCTGCGGCGGCTCGCCGATCAGGTCGTGGTCCAGGTACTCGATGGTCCGGTCGTTCCAGATGTCGCCGAAGGCCGGATGCCGCCGCCAGAACTCGCGATACGCCTCGACGGACGGGAACTCCATCTCCAGCCGCTGGATCGCCGGCCCGACCAGCGCGGCGAGCACCGCGTCCGTGTCGACGCCCTCCGGCGTCGGGAACCCGAGCCCGCCGTCGACCAGTACGACCTTCCGGAACCGCCGGGGCTGGGTGGCGGCGGCCAGGCAGGCGACGAATCCGCCCATCGAGTGGCCGGCCAGCACCACCGGTGCGGTGATGCCGAGATGATCCAGTACGAGAACGAGATCCTCGGCGTGCCGGGCCAGGCCGTACGGACCGGACACCGCTCGGCTGCCGGCCCGGCCGCGCAGGTCCGGCACGATCACGTCGTGGTCGGGCAGCGCGTCGGCGATCGCCGCCCAGCTCAGGCCGTTGCCGGTGATGCCGTGCGCGGCGATGAGCACCGGCGCGTCCGGGCGGTCGGCCGCCCAGCGGTGCACGGCCAGGGTGCCGCCGGGGACCGGCACGGCTAGCTGTCGGTGGGTGCGGTGGGCGAGGGGACTGTGGGTCATGCCGGACTCCGTTCCGAGGAGGTGGGTGGGCGCAGCACCGCGAAGGGGTCGGTGACCTGCAGGCCATGCTGGGTGAACCGGAACTGCGCGGCCGGCCGGCCGCCGGACGGTCCGGGCGCGGCGGTGTGGCCGGTCGGCTCCAGCAGGCCTCGGCGGGACAGCACCCGCTGCAGGTTCGTCGCGGACACCCGGTAGCCGAGCGCCGCCGAATAGAGCCGGCGCAGCTCGGAGATGGTGAACACCGGCGGGGCCAGCGCGAACCCGATGTTCGTGTAGGACAGCTTGGAACGCAGCCGGTGCCGGGCGCGCAGCACGATCGCGCCGTGGTCGAAGGCGGTCGGCGGCATGTCGTCCACCCGGTGCCACTGCGTGTCGGAGGGCAGCTCCGGATCGTTGCCGGAGGGCACCAGGCCGAGGAACGCGGTGGCCACGACCCGTGGTCCCGGCACCCGGTCGGGTGCGCTGAACACGGCCAACTGCTCGACATGCGCGAGCTCGCGAAGGTCGACCTTCTCCGCCAGCTGCCGGCGGATCGACGTCTCCACGTCCTCATGCGCGCACAGCCCGCCACCGGGGAGTGCCCATTTGCCCAGGTCCGGCTCCATGGCACGCTGCCACAGCAGTACCGCCAGTGATCTGTCTCGCACCTGAAGTACGGCGGCAACGACTTCATGGACCAACGGAATCACCGGCTGATACTATCGAGGGATAGTTTTCAACCCTAAGGCGAAAACCTTCGGCGCTGATCAGACAGGCATCAGGGGCGGGTTGAGGAGAGGACGGGACGCATGACAACGAATGTCATCGCCGCCGGGGTTAGGCCCGACGCGGCCTGGGCGGAGGAGGTGCGCGAGCTGGCCCGACAACGCAACGCGGTGCTCCTCGCGCACAACTACCAGCTTCCCGAGATCCAGGACATCGCCGACCATACCGGCGACTCGCTGGCGCTGAGCCGGATCGCAGCCGCCAGCGACGCGGACACCATCGTGTTCTGCGGTGTGCACTTCATGGCGGAGACCGCGAAGATCCTGGCGCCGGACAAGACCGTGCTGATCCCGGACGAGCGGGCCGGCTGCTCACTGGCCGACTCGATCGACGCCGAGCAGCTCCGGGCCTGGAAGGCCGAGCACCCCGGCGCCGTCGTCGTGTCGTACGTGAACACGACCGCCGAGGTCAAGGCCGAGACGGACGTGTGCTGCACGTCCTCCAACGCGGTCGACGTGGTGGCGTCCATCCCCGAGGACCGCGAGGTGCTGTTCTGCCCGGACCAGTTCCTCGGCGCGCATGTCCGGCGCGTCACCGGCCGGAAGAACCTGCACGTCTGGGCCGGTGAGTGCCATGTGCACGCCGGCATCAACGGCGACGAGCTGGCCAGGCGGGTCGCCGAGCACCCGGATGCCGACCTGTTCATCCACCCCGAATGCGGCTGTGCGACCTCGGCCCTCTACCTGGCCGGCGAGGGCGCCGTGCCGGCGGACCGGGTGAAGATCCTGTCCACCGGGGACATGGTCACGCAGGCCAGGGCGACCGACCGCACGTCCGTGCTGGTTGCCACCGAGATCGGCATGCTGCACCAGCTCCGCCGGGCCGCGCCGGGCATCGACTTCCAGGCCGTCAACGACCGGGCCTCCTGCCGCTTCATGAAGATGATCACCGCCGAGAAGCTGTTGCGCTGCCTGCGCGAGGGCCGCGACGAGGTGCATGTCGATCCGGACATCGCCGCGCGGGCGCGCCAGGCGGTGCGGCGAATGATCTCCATCGGCAAGCCGGGCGGTGGCGAATGAGCCGGGGGATGACAACCGAGATGCCGGACCTGGACCCGCGCTGGGACGCGGAGGCGGACCTGATCGTGGTCGGCTCGGGGGTAGCCGGCCTGACCGCCGCCCTGGAGGCCCGCGCCCTCGGCCTGCGGGTGCTGGTGGTCAGCAAGGACGCCATGGAGGAGAGCAACACCCGGTGGGCGCAGGGCGGGGTCGCCGTCGTGCTGCCCGAGGAGCATGAGCCGGGCGACTCGGTCGCCGCGCATATCGAGGACACGATCACCGCCGGCGCCGGGCTGTGCGACGCGGACGCGGTGCGCGCGATCGTGGCCGACGGACCGGCCGCGGTGTCGTGGCTGCTCCGCCGCGGCGCGGTGTTCGACGCCGGCCAGGATGGTCATCTGGCGCGTGGCCGGGAGGGCGGGCACCGGGCGTTCCGGGTCGTGCACGCCGGCGGCGACGCCACCGGAGCCGAGGTGGAACGCGCG
>DASVLX010000219.1:0-31419 GCA_036384655.1 Pseudonocardiaceae bacterium | reverse complement strand
TGGGGCCGGCGAGGACGTAGTAGGTGTGCAGGCCGCCGATGGTCAGGTCGTAGGTGGTGGTCGTCTGGTGGTACAGCCTGAGGTTGGTGATGGTGGCGGTGCCACCATCGGTGGTCTGGAGCCGGTCGCCGGTATGGAGGTGGTCGGCTTCGGTAAAGGCGGCTTGGGTGATATCGAAGAACGGATGGTGGAACGTCGTCGTCAACGTCGAACCGCCAGCGGCCGACGCACTCACGGTGACCGGGTCGGCCACCGGGCTGGCCTGCGGCGTGGCCGCCGCAGCCGGTGAGCCAGTGCTGGTGACGGTAACCGCGGCCAACGCGACCGCTGCGACCGCGGCGCGGAGCTTCCCCGTCCAGGTCCTGGCCCTGGTCTGGAGACCGGTCTTCGACCCAGTGTCCACGCCGGTGTCCACGCCGCCGGCAGAGTGGTCCGCCTTGACGGTGACATCGACGAAGTCGTGATCCGTCGTCGTCACGATCACCCGCTCAACCGTGTGCACCTGCTCATGGCTGTCACCCGGCACCGCGTCGGCGACCTGGTCACCGACCTTCACCTGACTGATCGGCCTACTCGACCCGTCCGCCAACAACACGGCAGTCTGACCAGTGAAACTATGGGCGGTGCACCCGCGTCCGCCCAAGGCGCCACCCAGACCGCCCATGACACCGCCCACCACGGCACCGGTGGCTGCGGCTTTCCCCAGCCCCGCCAGGGAGCAGCCGTTGGTGCTGCCGTGGCAGGACAGGCCGTAGTCGACCGCACCCGTCGCGCCACCGGTAATGGCCCCGGAGCCAGCCCCGACCAACCCCGAGGCAGCCGCCTCGGGCAGCACATCCTCCAGCGCGGTCTGCACCAGCTTCCCGCCCAGCGGCCCCGCCAAGGCACCACCCAGGGCACCCGCCGCCGCACCCAGACCGACGGCTTCCGCCGCACCACCCCAACTGCAGCCCGCCTTGGAGGAACCACAGCTCATGCCGTAGGTGACTCCGTTGGCGACCGCGCCGGCCAGAGCCGCACAACCGATCGAACCGACTCCACCGGTCAGCGCCTCGCAGCCGGCGAACGCCCCGATCCCCGCCACCGTCGACACGATCGCAGCCGCGTGATGCTGAATGAAACCCTCCGTCGCGGTCACGGCCGTCTTCGCCGCCCGCCCGACCGTCGCCGCCGCCGACTTCGCTGTCGCTACGGCCTTGTGCTCGACCGCGGCAGCGGCTTTCTTCACCACGTGATAGGCCGTGCGCACGGTATGGACGGCGGCCTTCACCACTTTCCGTACCTGCCGCACCACGTGTTGCGCGGCACGCACGACCGTCCGAACGACCTTGTGGTAGGCGTCAGCAACCCGGTGCACCACGGTCTTCACCACGTGCACGACCGGCGCGACGACCTTCTTCACCACCGCCGCCGCCACTCGGGCGATCGGCTTGACGACCTTGTTGGCCACGTAGTGCGCCGCCGCCGACACCTTCGACTTGACCCAGCCGCCCAGCGACCAGTGGCCGGTCGGATCCATGTTGGCCAACGGGTCGTCGTCGCCGTAGGCGAACGGGTTGGCCGCCGCCGAGTTCGGGACCGGATCCTGCGAGACGGTGTCGCGGTTCATGAACTGGCCGGTCGCCGGGCTGTACCAGCGGGCGGCCATGTTGACCTTCTTGGTGCCCGGATCCGTCCACCCCGACTGGTATCCCAGCTGCCCGATCTGCCCGGAGGTCGACGCCACGTTCCCGAGCGGGTCATAGGTGGTCGAGCCGGCGAGGCTGGTGCCGTTGGCGGTGAACTGACCGACCAGGTCGGTGTGGCTGTCGGTGAACGCCAACACCCCGCTGCCGGTGGTTGTACCGCCGCCGGCGGCGGCCACGCCGACGCCGAGCAGCCCACCGGTCGGGTCGTAGCCGTAGGTGTTGGCGCCGTCCGAGGCCACCAGGTTGTCGGTGCCGCTGAACGCGAAGGTGACCGTGCCACCAGCCTTGGCGCTGTCCGTGAGCGTCCGACCCAGGGCGTCGTAGGCATAGGTCTGGGTGCCCTGCGAGATCATCTGGCCGAACGCGTCCGACGTGGAGTCGACCCGGTCGGAGCCGGAGGTCTGGTGGGCGAGGGTGCCCCGGGCCGTGTACGTGTACGAGTTCGTGCCATCCGAGGTGAGCTGGTCGCGGGCGTCGTAGGTGTAGACGTTCGAGCCGACCTGGGTGCGGTTGCCGGAGGCGTCGTAGGCGTAGTCCGTGGTCGTGGTGCTGTCGTTCCACGACGTCAGCCGGTTCGCCTCGTCGTACGTGTAGGTGTTGGCCGCGGCCCCGGAGAATCCGGCGGTGGTCTTCGACGTGAGGTTGCCGTTCGGGTCATAGCCGTAGGCGATGGACGCGACGGTCGATCCGCTACTCGTTTTCAGGATGTCGCTGGTCAACCGGTGCAGACCGTCATAGGCCAGGTTGCGGACATTGCCGCCGGAGCCGTAGTTGATCGACGTGACCTGGTTGAGGCTGTTGTACCCGTAGCTGGAGGTGACGCCGGTGGTGGCGTCGTCCGTTGTGGACAGTCGGTCGGCGGTGTCGTAGCTGTAGGTGGAGTTGCCGGCCGCGTCGGAGCGGGACGTCATCAGCCCGTCAGCGTTGTACCCGAAGGACGACGAACCGGCGGATCCGTTGGCGTTCAGCAGTTCACCACGATCGTTGTAACCGAAGGTTTCGTTGGACGCGGGGACGTATCCGCTACCGCCGGAGGTGCCGATCGCGCTGGTCGCCGCCGAGGTCATCCGCCCCGCGGAGTCGTAGCCGAACGTACGGCTGGCGGTGGCCGCGTCCGCCCCACTGCCGGTCTGCGAGGTCAGGTCACCGTTGACGTCGTAGCCGGCGGTGATGGTGACGCCGCCGGGTTGGGTTTGGGTGACCGCCTGGCCGTCCGCGTCGTAGGCGGTGGTGAACGTGCGGTCCGACGCGGAGGAATAGGTGTCGGTCGCCGGTTCGATCTGCGATTCCGGCTGGTTCCACGAGTTGTAGGTGTAGATCCAGGGGTTGCCACGCCCGTCGGTGTAGCGGGTCCGGTTGCCGGCGGCGTCGTAGCCGAACGATGTGGTGATCGACGAGGTCGCCGACACCGGCTGTACTTCCTGCGTCACCACGCCGGTCGCGTCGTAGGTGAACGTGCTGGTGCTGCCGCGTGCGTCGGTCGACGACAGCATCCTTCCGGTGCCGTCATAGGTGGCCGAGGTCTGCGCCAGAACCGTGCCGTCGGTATCCATCTGCTGCGTCAGCGTCGGGTTTTCCCGCGCGTCATAGCTGATCGCGGTGGAGGTGCCGTCGGGCAGTGTGGTGGTGGCCTTGTCCCCGAGGAAGTTGTAGCTGTAGCGGGTGGTGTTCCCGGCTCCGTCGGTGACCGCCGTGGTTTCCCCGAGGCCGTCGTAGCCGTAGCTGGTGGTGGCCCCGTCCTGGGTCGTGGCGGACGCGAGGAACGCTCCACCCGGGTTGCTCGTCGAGGCCGCGTAGGAGTTGGTCGTGGTCGACGTGATCGCCGACGGGTAACGCTCCAGCGTGGTGGAGGTCAGCGGGCGGCCGAGGTAGTCGTAGGTGGCCTGGGTTTGTGCCCCGGTCGGGTCGGTCACCGACAGCTTGTCGCCGTCGGTGTCGTAGGTGGCGTCGGTGTTGCCGCCGTCCGGCGCGGTGCTGCGGACCAGGTCACCGAGTTGGTCATATGTGTAGCGGGTGGTGTGGTCGAGAGGGTCGTTGACCGAGGTCAGGTTGCCGACGTTGTCGTAGGTCCGGACGGTGGTCGCGGTGATCGGCGTCGACGAGCCGGGTGGGGTGTAGTTCGGCTGCGTCGCGGACACCGCCTGGCCGACGGCGTCGTACGCGGTAGTGGTGATGTTGCCGTCGGGATCCTCCGATTCCACCGGCTGACCGAAGGCGTTGTAGCCGACGGTGGTGACCGGGTGGGTGGGCACACCGGCGCTGCCGTTGATCTCGGTGTTGACCACCGGTGCGGTGGTGACGGCGAGCTGACCGGCCTCGTCATACGAGTAGCCCGTGACGTTGCCGTCGGCGTCGGTCATCGACGTCGGCAGACCGCGCTTGTCCAGCGTCCACGAGGTGGTCACCGCCGGGGTGGAGGCGGTGGTGCCGCCGGAGCGGCCGGCGTTGTACAGGGCGTCCACGTCCCACGAGGCCAGTGCGCGTTGGTAGACCTGGACGTTGGAGACGGCGCCGTTGAAGAAGTGCATGGCGCCGCCGTTGTACTTTTCCCGCCCGACGACCAGCGGGCCGTTGGCGCTGAACGGGGTGACATCGAACGAGGCACCGAGCTCCTGACCGTTGACGAACAGCAGCGAGATGCCGTATTCGGCGTAGTACACGCCGACCAGGTGGGTCCACGTGCCGGTGTCCACGCCGGTGGCGGTTGCCTGGGCCGTGGTGGGATTGGCCGTGTCCGAGGCGGACTGGGAGAACGACCACGCGTCATCGGTGGCGTCGTACTGCAGGTAGAAGGCGCTGGCCTGGTTGCCGGTCTGGGCGACCGCCGTCTGCCAGCCGCTGGCCTTGCTGGAGAGGTTGACCCACGCGGACACCGAGTACGACGCGGTGGTGTCGAGGACGGGACCGTTGGTGGCGATCTGCTGGCCGCTGCCGCCGGCGAAGGAGGCGGCACCGTCGGCCCAGGTCACCCCGGTGGCATTGGCGGTGTTGCCATTGCCGGAGGAGTCGGTGACGGTCGTGCCGCTGGCCTGGTTGAGCTGCCACCAGCCGATCGGATGCCCGCTGTCGTCGCCGGAGATGGACTGCGCGGTCTGGTTGCCCATCGGGTCGTAGGTCGCCGACACCGTGCGGTTCCAGCCGGTCGCGTCGGTTTCCTGACTGGTGGCCACCTGGTCATCGGGCGTGTAGGAGACCGTGCTGGCGCGAGCCAGGCCGGTGGGGTCGTCCACGGTCTTCGTGGTGCGATCGGCGGCGTCCACGGCGTAGGTCTCGGTGTTCGCGCCGTTGTTGGTCACCTTCTTGACCAGGTTCCCGGCGGAGTCGTAGGAGTCGGATTCCTCGACGAACGGGTTGTTGCCCGACGAGTCGGTCTTCGTGACGGTGGCGGTCAGGCCGTTGTCGAAATACGTGTATGAGGTGGTGGTGCCCATCGAGTCGGTCAGCGACGCCAGCCGCCCGGCCGGGTCATACGCGCGGGACTGCTCGGTCAGCACCGCCGCCGTCTGCGGGTTCAGTGGATTGCCGGTGAAGTTGTGCAGGGACTGGGTGAGCTGACGACCGTCCGCGTCATAGGACCAGTCGGTTTCCGTGCCCGCCGGGTCGGTCTCGGAGATCTTGTTGCCATAGGCGTCGTACGTGTAGGAGGTCGCGTTGTTGTCGGCGTCGGTCGAGGTGACCAACTGGCCGTAGGAGTTGTACGTGGACAACTCCGTACGGGAGGCATCCCCGCCGGTGGTGTCGGCGACCGTCTGGGAGGTGAGGTTGCCGTCGGGGTCGTAGACGCTGGTGGTCCGCGCGGTGTGCACGGCACCGGTGACGCGGTTGGTGACCGGCGGGTCGGTCTCCGAGACGACCTTGTCCTGCGAGTCGTACGTGTAGGAGGTGACCAGCCCACCCGGATAGGCGTCGGAGACGATGTTCTTGCTGGTCATCCGTCCGAGGCCGTCGTAGGCGTAGTTCGTGACCAGCCCGTCGGCGTTGATGGTGGAGGCGACGTCCCCGCTGCGGAGATACGACACCTGGTTGACGGCGCCACCGGGTGAGGTGGTCCTCACCGGCAGCCCCGCCGGGGCGTTACCGCCGTCCGCCGCCGGATAGCTCGTGCCGTCCGAGTAGGCCACCGTCGTGGTGCGGCCGGAGGGGAACCCCGGCACCGGTGGGGTGGTCACCCCGGTTCGGTCACCGGCGCTGTCGTAGCCGTAGGTGGTCAGGTAGGTGTTGTCGGTGGCACTGGCGGAACGTCCATCTCGGACGGTCAACAACAGGTCGTTGCGGGGGTCCGCGGTGGTCAGCTGCGCGGTGGTGTCATCCGGGTAGTACGTGTAGTACGCGGTCGAGCAGGTGCCGGCGGCCTGGTTCTGGCATTTCGTCTGGGACACCGTGTTGCCGCGCACGTCATGACCGGTGGTGGTGACGTTGCCGTCCGGGTCGGTGGTGGTGTAGAGGAACCCGGACGTGTCATAGCCGTAGCTGGTCTTGAAACCCAGCGCGTCGATCTCGGCGATCTCACGGTTACCGTGCAGCGGGTCGTACTGGTTGGTCAGTGTCTTGTTGCCGGGATCGGTCACCGTGACAGTGGTCATCGGTGACAGCCCCTGGGAGTTGCGCGCGGCCAGATAATGCTGCGACACCTGATCGGCGGTCAGCGCGGAATGGTAGATGGCGACATCGGAAATGGAACCGTTGAAGTAGTTCCACACGTTGCCACTGGGCGCCGCCGCCCAGCCCCTGTTGTTGAAAACGCCGGCACCGACGAAGTTCAACGGGTCGACATTGCCGATGGCGCCGGCCGCGGTGCCGATCTGCACGCCGTCCAGGTACATAGTCTGGGTGCTGCCCGCACCGGAGAGCACCACGTGGTGCCAGGCTCCGTCGTTGACCCTGGCCGGGGACGCCATGCCGCCGACATTGCCGTTCCAGTAGTGCCCGTACAGTTTGCCGTCGTTACCCACGTACAACACGGGCATCGCGCCGTCGGACGGATTCGCCGTGCCCAGCGGGGAATTCCCGGTGGAGAACAGCATTCCCGCCGCCGCGGAGGTGGTCTTGAACCACAGTTCGGTGGAAACGGTCGGGGACGCGGATATCAGGTGGTCGGGCGGCGTTACCCCGGAACTGCTGCCGTTGAACGATGCTGCCGGCGCGTCGGTGAACGGCCCGGACGCCCCCAGCGTGACGTTGCTGTAGTTGGCGGAACCACCGTTGACCTCGTCGTAGGCCGATGCCGCGCCGGCGGTGTCACCAAAGCGGTAGTACACGGTGGGCGCGGAGCCCAGCACGGCGGAGCGGTACACCTGACTGGAGCCGGACACCGTGGGAGGGGCCACCTTCCACACCCCGCCGTTCTCGTCGGTGACCTGCGAGACGGCCGCGGTCGTCGGGTCGTACGAGACCTGCGCGTAGGTGGTCCCCGACTGTCGAACCACCGAGGACAGCAGATTCGCGGTGCGTGTCCCCGCCGTGTGGAGGGCGCTGACCTGGGAGGCGGTGAACGGCTGTGTGTACAGCGCGACGTCCGCGATCGAGCCGGTGAAGTAACTCCACCCCGAGCCCGCCGGAGTCTCCGCGGGCTGGCTGCCCCACGTGAAGTTCGGGTTGAAATACCCGGCGCCCACGAACGTGTACGGGTCGACGTTGGCGATGTTGCCGCTGCGGCTGCCCGCCGACGTGCCGTCCACGTACATGGTCTGGCTGGGGCCCGCGCTGGTGAGGACGACATGGTGCCAGTTGCCGTCGTTCACCGCGCTCCCGGACACGATCGGCGCGACCGAACCGGTCCAGAACTGGCCGTACAGCTTGCCGTCGGCACCCACATACAGCACCGGCATCGCGCCCGGGCTCGCCGGCGTGACCCCGATCTGGCTGTGGCCCGTGGAGAACAGCACGCCTCCCGGCCCGCCAGCGGCCGTCTTGAACCACAACGACACCGTGTCCGGACCAGCGGTGGCGAACCGGTCGGACAGCGGCAACCGCACCGACGAGGAGCTGCCGTCGAACCCGGCCGCGGTCGCCGGACTGCCCGCCAACGGGCCGGGCTGCCCCAAGGTCACATTGCTGTAGGTGGCGTTGTCGCTGCCCTCGTTGACGAGCACCGCGCTGGAAGCGACCGTGCCCGACGACTCGCCGAACGGCCAGAACGACTGCGGTCCGAGGTCCAGCACCTGATTGCGGAACTGCGACCCCGACGTGTAGGTGTAGCGACTGCAGTCGGTCGTGGTACCCGGCGGGCACACGCTGGCCAGCTGGTCCCCGGAATAGGAATACGTCCATGTCAACGCGGTGTCCGGCTGCCCCGTGGTGACCGGATCCGTGCTCACCGTCGCGACCCGGGCGCCGGCCGACCCGGACGGTGTCGACCAGACCAGATGCAGCGCCCGGCCGGAGGTCGCCGAGGTCATCGTCGTCAGTTGCCCCGACGACCAGGTGAAGTTCAACGCCCGGTTGTTGGCGTCGGTGATCGAGGTGATCCCGTAGGCACCCGAACCAAGACCCTGGGTGAAGGTGTAGGTCGTGTCGTTCTTGTCGGTCAGGCTGTAACCGCCGGTGATCGACTTGAAGGTGGCGAACCGGCCCGACGGCGGCGAGAACGAACCATCGGTGTTCTTGCCGTAGCCGACCTCGGAGCCGTCCGGATAGGTCACGACCACGCTGGACACCGCGCCCGAGGCGTCGTACTGCTCGGTCGCCTTCGCGTCGGCGATGCTGGACCAGCCCGCCCCGAAAGCGCCGGTCACTCGTGGGTCTCGTGAGTTGTAGTCCCGCTGGATCTCCAGCGCCGGGCCGGCCGTCTGCACCGAGGCGTCGGTGTCGTTGGTCGTGTAGTTACCCACGCTCGGGTCGAAGCCATGGTTGCCGGAATTCTGCGACAACGACGAGGTGATCGACGGCTGCGGAACCTGAACCGACAGAGAGTTCCAGCCGGGCGCGTCCGAATAGTCCGTGCCGTCATATGTCTGCGCGGTCCAGTAATAGGTCTGGCCGTATTTCAGCTTCCCTGACGGCACCGTCCACGTGCCACTGGACACCAACCCGGAGTCCACGACCAGGGCGTTGTTCGCGTCGTAGACGTAGAAGCGAAACTGCAAGGCGCCCGGCGAGTTGTCGATATCGTGCCCCAACGCCAACAGCATCGGCGTGGTGCTCGTCGCCACTCCACCATTCGTCGGATACAGCGAATCCACCTGCGGCGCGACGTTCCAGGTGGTGGTCACCGCCAGAAATGGCGCGTACGGATAGATGTTGGACGAGTCGAACTGCTTCCATGTCAGCGTGTTGTTCGTCGCCGCGTAGAGCGCCAACCCATTGTCCGGGGATCCGTCCGCCCATGCCTGGATGGTGTCCGTGTTCAACGGAATATTCACCCAGTCGCCCACCGTGCGGTCGGCGGTGAGGTTGTGGCAGGAGTCCTTGGCCCCGTTCACCCCAGACACGTTCGGGTCGGGGGTCGCCGAGCCGATGGCCGCCCCGTACGACGGCCCCGGCCAAGACGTCACACCGGACGGCGTCCACGCCTGGGTCACCGGCGCCACATAGAACGGCTCCGCGTAAGCACACGTGGACGCCCATGTGTCGAACACATTCAGGGCCGCCGAATTGATGACGACACCGGAACCGTCCAGGTCGTTGGGGAACTTCAGGAACGAGTTCGCCGAGTCGGGACCCGAGTTGTAGGAGCCGACCTTGAACGTCAGGTCCATCGAATGGTCGCCCGGCGCGGTCGTCTCCGCGTACGTCGATGTGGGGAGATCGTAGAACGAGGGGTCCACGGTCACCGGGAACACCCGCGCCGGATCACGCAGCCACGCCTGGTCCAGGGTCATTTTCAGCGCCGGGCCGCCGTCGACCGTGGTCAGCGCGTAGGTCACCGCGTAGGTCGTGGCCGGCTCACCGGAGGTCGGATCGACCTTCGAGTCATAGGCGAATGCCCGGGGAATCCGTTCCACGGTGGCACCCGTGCTGTCTTTCAATTCGACCGCGCCGTCCGATGCGAGCACCGGGGTCAGCCCGGTCAGCCGCAACGGGAAAACCCACGACGAACCGGCGTCCGACGAGTGCAGGACGAGCGATTCCTTCATGCCGGTCGGCAGCGGCGCCAGCTCCAGGTCCGTCTGGGGCAGCACGGCGGGGTAGGTCACCGTCGAGCCGGACGCCGTGCCGGTCACCGCCGCCGCGCCCTGCAACCCGTAGGCCACCGCATGGGTCGAGTCGGACGCGAAGGATGCCAGCGCCGGGTCCGTCGCCGACGGGGCGAAATCCACCCGTAGCGAGTTGGCCTGCTCGTGCCAACGGTTGTCGCTGCCATGCTGGACCGTGGTGTCGATCGGCTGCCACGCACCCGAAGAGTCGCGGTAGTTGGCCGGGCTCTGGGTGATCTGGCGGGTCACCGAGCCATCGGCATTGTCGAAATAGGACACCGTCGCGTTGGACTTCAGGGCGTTGCGTTCGCTGGTGGCGGCGTTGAATCCGGCGATCTGTCCGCCGCTGGCGCCGGACTTCACCGACCGGGGTGTCACCGTGTACGGCGCGAGCTCGCCGGTCCCCTTGCCCGGTTTGTGTCCCGTCCCGCCGGCCGCGTGCGTCGCCGCGGCCGACACGTCGTGGCCACGGCCGTCCGCCGTACCGGACTGCTGCCGCGGCAGATTGCCCCAGGACGGCGACGAGAACCAGGACGCGATCTGGGACAGCGACGGCAACGAAACGCTCGGCCAACCCAGCTGCTCCGCGCTGGCCGGCTCCGCACCCAGCCCCAGCCCCAACCCCAGCAACGTCAGAACGATGACTGTCCGTCTCAGGCGGGCTCGCCCGCCCCCGTGCAGTCTTCCCGATCTCCGGGTCTGACCTGCCCACGCCCGCCGTAACCGGCTCATTGGAACTCCCCATGTTGGTGACCAAGCGGAAGGTTAAGAAGACTCTTAGGAAACCGGAATCCGCCGAACAGCCCAATCAACCCGGAATGGATATGACGAACAGCACGTAACGAAACGGTCGGGACGTGCGAACACGCACGCCCGCGAACCAGATACGTTTCCGCAGGTCACGACGCGGACACGAGCGTTGGGCGGGGATAGCCAGGATGACGGTCGGGCCACTACAGTCCGACGCCGTAATCCATGACCACGCAGGTGGTGCTCCCGTTGAAAATCCTCGCGAAGTTACGCGGTGGCGCGCCGGCGCGGCGCATACTCGACCGTGGCCGGGCCACATGGCGCCACCGCGCGCGACGCTTCTGGTGGCTCGCCATCGTCGTCGTCCTCGTCGCGGCCGGCGTGACCACGGTGTTGTTGTGGCCATCGTCCACACGCGACATTCCACCCACCCGCGCCCGGGTGTACCAGGCCTTCGACGCCTGCCTGCTCACCGGGGCCCAGGGCCTGGCCGATCCAGCCGTGGCACCGGTATGGGCCGGCATGCAGCAGGCGTCCGACGCCACCAGCGCCAAGGTCTCCTACCTCGCCGTCACCGGCCCCGCGAGTATGGGCAACGCCCTGTCGTACGCGGCGGCCCTCATCCAACGGCACTGCGATGTCGTGCTCGCCGTCGGCCCGGCACAGATCGCGGCGGCCGAGCATGACGCGCCGCGGTACCCGCAGCAGCGGTTCGTCACGCTGGGCGGATCGCCCGCTGGCGACAACCTGACCGTCGTACCGACCGGGACGTCCGATGAGGTCCGCTCGGCTGTGGCCGAGCTCATCTCCCGGCTCGCCCGGTAAGCCCGTCCCGTCCGTAACGGCGTGATCGACACATCCGATACGGAACGGGGATTCTGGTCTGTTTCGTTCCTGTGGGAGGTTTTCTGTGGCTGGGGATGGCCCGACGCCCAGACGCTGGTTGAGGCAGCTGGTGGTCGTGCCGGCCGCGCTGTCCCTGACGGTCGGTGCCGCGGGCGTCGCGCACGCGGCGGGCTCGGCGCAACCGGCCGCGAACGGCACGACCGTGCCCGCCAGCAGCTCGGCCAGCAAGATCACGCACCCGGACGACGACTACATGGGTTCCACGGTGCACGGACCGGACGCCGGCGCCAACGCGACCCCGAGCGTCCAGACGGTGCTGCCGGCCGACACCACCGGCCAGGCGCAGGGCGTGGACGTCAGTCACTACCAGGGCGCGGTGAACTGGAACAGCCTCGCCGCCGGCGGCACGCAGTTCGCCTACATGAAGGAGACCGAGGGCACCGGCTTCGTCGACCCGCAGTTCACCAGCAATTATGCCGGTTCGGCGGCGGCCGGGCTGGCGCGCGGCGCCTACCATTTCGCGCTGCCGGACGAGTCATCCGGCGCGGTGCAGGCCGCCTACTTCCTCGCGCACGGCGCCGGCTGGGTGGCCGACGGTCACACCCTGCCGCCCGTGCTCGACATCGAGTCCAACCCCTACGGCGCGGAATGCTATGGCCTGTCCGCCGCGCAGATGGTGGCCTGGCTCAACGACTTCGCCACCACGATTTACGACCAGACCAACCGCTGGCCGGTGATCTACACCTCGCCTCGGTGGTGGTCGGACTGCACCGGCAACGACGGCACCCTGGCCGGTTACATTCCACTGTGGATCGTTCATGACGCCGCCGATCCGGGCCCGATGCCGGGCGGTTGGGCGTCGTACACCTTCTGGCAGTACGGCACCGTGAACGGCATCGACGCGGACGTCTTCAACGGCGCCTCGGCCGACCTGCGATCGTTCGCCGTCGGTGACGGCAACGACAAGATCACCGAGCACTACAACGAGCTTGGCGGCGCCAGTTCGTATCTCGGCAGCGCCACCAGTGGTGTGTTCAACGTCGGCTTCGGCTGGCAGCAGAACTTCCAGTACGGCGTCATCTACTATTCCCCCGCCACCGGCGCGCACGCGGTCAACGGTGCGATTCTCGACCACTACCGCCAGTTCGGCGGGCCGACCGGCGTTCTGGGATTCCCCGTTACGGACGAGCTGACCACCCCGGACGGCGTCGGCCGTTACAACCACTTCGCCAACTCCGCCTCGATTTACTGGACATCCAACACCGGTGCCCACACAGTCGGCGGTGACATCCGCGCGAAATGGGCGCAGCTGGGCTGGGAAGCCGGGCCCATGGGTTATCCGACCACCGACGAAACCGCCACTCCGGACGGTGTCGGGCGTTTCAACCATTTCAGCAAGAGCGCCTCGATCTACTGGACGCCGAACACCGGCGCGCACAGCATTCAGGGTGCGATCCGGGCGAAGTGGGCATCACTCGGTTGGGAACGCGGCACGCTCGGCTACCCGACCACGGACGAGCTGACCACCCCGGACGGAATCGGAAAGTACAACCACTTCAACGGATCCGGCGGATCGTCAATCTACTTCACCCCGAACACCGGCGCACACTCCGTCCAGGGGGCCATCCACGCGAAGTGGGCGCAACTGGGCTGGGAGGCCGGTCCACTCGGCTACCCCACCACCGACGAAACCTCCACCCCCGATGGAAAGGGCCGCTACAACCACTTCAGCAACGGCGCCTCGATCTACTGGACTCCGCAGACCGGTGCCTGGTCGGTGCGCGGCGCCATCCGCGCCGTGTGGGCGTCGCTGGGCTGGGAACGCAGCCGGCTCGGCTACCCCACCAGCGACGAGTACGGCGTGAACGGTGGTCGGCGGAACAACTTCCAGCACGGCACCGTCACCTGGCTCAGCGGCCCCAACACCATGCAGGTCGCCTACAGCTGACCTGGCGACCAGCGTCGATCAGCCGGCTACGAGGAGACGTCGTGCAGCGAACGCATCTCGCCGATCTCCTTGCCGGTGACACGGAGGTGCTTCATCTTTGTCGGTCAGTATTGCTCGCCGGCGCCAAGTTCGAAGTGTGGGACGACGATACAGCGTCGACGCAGGATCTCGCGTCGACCTACGCTCGTAGGATGCGGCTCGCGAATCGAGTTGACCAACCATCAATCGGCTTCGCTGAGGCCGTTGCCCATCTCAAGCAGTGGCAGGAGTCGGAGCTTCTGATTGGGTACGTCGATGACCGTCCTCACGGCGGCTACTACTTTCAGCTGTTCCTCAGCTCCAACTGCGAGAAGATCATCGCCTGCCTCGGCGTGAAACCCTCGGCGGGGAATACAAGCTCACGGATGAATAGGCATGAAAGTGGATCTGGAAGCGCGGAAACATTTGCTTGAGTCGGCTGGTCTGAGAGTCGTCGATCTGGTGTGGGGCGAACCAGTCCCTGAACCGATGGCGGCGTGGAGGCTACTCATCATGTGTAGCGTGGTTCCCACGGCGACCGTGCCGATCGCCCCACGCGCCGCGCACCTGCCGGCGGTTGAGGCCAAGTGGGAGAAGTTGGCCCAGGACGCCGGTATTCGCGACAGCGAAGACGGATTCCTGATTAGCGTTGAGGGGGCGTGCGCCGATGATGTACGTTGGGCTCGAGTCAAACCGAACCAACCACTGGATCTGGCCTCAAAATTGGGCCTCGACTACGGAAATCCGGAATTCGTGGCGACGGACACCGCTGGCCGAAATGTCTGCGGCGTTACTTCAGAAGAGTACGATATCTGGATCGTGAAGGACATTCTGAAACCGTGATCAAAGAACTCCGGGCTAAACTTGCTCCAATGCTTCCGCTGGTCATCAAGGAAGCCCACTGGATTGAGCCAAGCCTGACCTTGAGTCTGGTGGGCAATGGGTGGGCCTTCGGCTCGATCTCGGCTTGGCGAGTCCTGAAGGGTGATGTTCTCGAATTCAGTTATAGTACTGTCGAGGCATCGGACTTGATATTGAACCTTTGTGGCCTGTCGATTGTATCGGTAACCTCCCAGTCTCCACGAATGGCCGGTGATCCGGCGTTCGAGCTTTCGGATGGGCGATGGCTGGAGATCTTCTCGGACATTGCGGTCGACCCTTGGGTGATGAGCCTTCCGGACTTCGGCTTCGTTGGCGCTCCTGGCGACAGCAGGTATACCCAGGACTAAGGGCACGGTCTCAACCGGTGGGTGCGACATCGCGCTTGAGCAGGAGTTACTCGCCTTCGGGTGGCCCTTTTCCAGCTGCGGGTCTGTCGCGGCCCGCAACGGAAGCCGTAGTGGCGACCCGTCTGACGGGATGTGGCGCGGCCGGGCGGCGCACCACATCCCCGACCCATCACAGGGTGATGACGACCTTGCCGTTGGCGTGGCGGGCGGACTGGAAGGTGACGGCGTCGCGAATGCGGTCGATCGGGTAGGTCGCCGCGATCGGGACGGTGACGCGGCCCTCGGCGATCAGGTCCGCGATGTGCTCCAGGGCACCCGGGGCGGCATCCTTCCCGCCGGTCGCCTTCGCCTTCAGCTCGGGGTCGCGCGCGGCGATCGTGGAGACCCGATCCGCCGAGACGCCCAGCTCCAGCGCCGCATAAGCGGTCTCCGTGCCGAACAGATCGGTGGCGGCCGTGATCCCTTCGGGCGCGAGTTTGCGCACCCGGTCGGCCAGGCCGTCGCCATAGGCGACCGGTTCGGCGCCGAGACCGCGCAGGAAGTCGAAGGACGCCTCCGACGCGGTGCCGATCACCCGGGCGCCCGCGAGGCGTGCGAGCTGCACGGCGAAGACCCCCACGCCGCCGGCCGCACCACCGATCAGCACGGTCTCCTTGTTACCGTCCCCGTTACCGGCCCCGCTGCCGATGCCGATGGCGGCCAGGGCCGCGTCCGCTGTCTTCCCGGCGACGACGAGGGTGCTGGCGGTGATGTCGTCGACGCCCTCCGGCGTGTGGTGCACCTCGTCCCGGCTGGGTTCGACGGTCACGTAGTCCGCGACAGCCCGCCCGAGGACGCCCCCGTAGAGCCTGTCACCGACGGCGAACCCGGTCACCCCCTCGCCGACCTCGTCCACGACACCGGCGTAGTCGCTGCCGAACCCGGCCGGCAGGCTCAGACCGAATGCCGAGGCTACCTGCTCGTTGCCGATGAGGATCCAGTCCATCGGATTCAGCCCGGCCGCCGTCACCCGCACCCGAAGCTGACCCGGACCGGCATGCGGCTCCGGGACCTCGCGAACGTCAAGCACCTCGGGACCGCCGAACGACTCCACCACGACTGCTCTGCTCATGCCCCAGGCAACATCCGGACCATCGATCCGATTCCCGGCCGACCGACGATCTTGACCGCCAAGAGATCCGGTCGACGTTTTACGCATCATTCACAGGACACGCGGCCACGATCCCGCGGAGAGCGTTCCGAGCGCCCTCCGCGTGGGCATAGTGGTTACCGCCGGGTTGCCATCAGACCTCATACCGTCCAAAAAGGTGACGTCAGCGGCATTTCTTACATTACGATCATCTGACCGAAATACGGTTTACAAATCATTTACAGACCAGCGCCCGGGCCTCGCGGACGCGTGTTGACAGCACACTTTGCAACTGCATAATTGAGCCCGTCGCTTCCGCCGTCAGATTCTAGACGGCCGCCTGGCAGTGTCGCTGTGGCGATATCAACGCTCCGATGAAACGGGCCGGCTCCGCCCGTAACCACGTGACAGCCGAACCAGATCCCGAAAGGCTCTCCATGGTCTCGCCCAACGCTACCGCCAGTAGATCCCAGACCTTACTGAAAAAGGACGCCATCGGCGTTCTCGGCATCCTGTTCTTCGTGCTGTCCGCGCAGGCGCCGCTGACCTGCGTCGTCGGCATCGGGGCGATCGCGATCACCCTCGGCAACGGCCCCGCCTTCCCGTCCGCGTACCTGATCGTCGGCGTCGTGATGCTGGTGTTCTCGGTCGGTTTCACCGCCATGACCAGGCATGTCAGCAACCACGGCGGTTTCTCCGCACTGATCGAGGCCGGTCTCGGCCGGCGCGCCGGCGCGGTGGCGGCGTGGCTCGCGGTGCTGAGCTACAGCGTCGTCCAGGCGTCGCTGTACGGGCTGCTGGGCGTCACCGTGTCGAGCCTGATCGACCAGTACACCGGCGTTCACGTGCCCTGGTGGCTTATCGCGCTGGTCGCCGTGGCCGGAATCCTGGTGCTCGGCGAGAGCAACATCGAGTTCGGCGCGCGGATCCTGTCGATCCTCGTCACCGCCGAGTTCCTGATCCTCTTCGCGTTCGCGCTGGTGGTCATCTTCGGCGGGCGCACCGCGGAGGGCATCGATCTCGGCGCCAGCTTCAGTCCGTCGGCGATCGCCGCCGGCGCGCCCGGCATCGCGTTCATGTTCGCGATCGCGGCGATGTTCGGATTCGAGTCGACCACGATCTACTCGGCCGAGGCTCGGGACCGCAAACGGACGGTGCCGCGCGCGACCTACACGGCGGTCATCATCATGGCCGTCTTCCTGGCCCTGTCGCTGTGGGCGCTCGTGCTCTACTACGGCCCCTCGCACGTCGAGAGTGTCGCCGCCGCGGCGATGCAGGGTGACGCCGCCGCGTTCGTGACCGCACCGCTGAGCGCCGTGCTCGGTCCGTGGGCCGGCATCACCGCCTCGGTGCTGCTGTGCACCTCGCTGATCGCCGCGCTGCTGGCCTTCCACAACGTGATCAACCGGTATCTGCACGCGATGGCCGGTCGCGGGTTCCTGCCCAGCGCGCTGCAGCGCACCAACCGGCACCACGCCCCGGCGATCGCGGCCCGCGTCCAGACCGCGCTGTCGATCCTGTCCGTCGCCCCGTTCGCGGTGTTCGGCCTGCCACCGCTGACCACCCTGTTCGACTGGTTCCAGGGTCTCGGGATCGCGGCCCTGGTGACGCTGTATGTGCTGACCTCGATCGCGGTCATCGTGTTCTTCCGGCGCACCAAGCACGACACGCGGCTGTGGCACACGCTGATCGCTCCGGCGATCGCGGTCGTGATGATGGTGGCGCAACTGGCGCTGATCGTGGCCAACTTCCCGATGCTCAGCGGTGGCGACACGCTCACCTCGGCGATCCTGCTGGCCATCGTCCCGGTCGTGGTCGTGATCGGCTGGCTCGTCGCCGGCCGCGCTCCCCAGCCGGCCGCCGCCGGCTCGACCGCGGCTCACCCACCGACGGCTGAGCTCCAGGCCGTCTCGGCACCGTGAGCATCCGGCACCGTGACGGTCAAACCACCGTGACCATCCGACACGAATCCCCGATCCTCGTTTCGCCCAACGAGAAGGAAGACCTGACATGACGCTCGTCGAACCGAGCCTGGGCAGCATCGCCGCCCCGCGCGACTACAAGACGGCCCCGAAGCGGTTCTGGCACCCCATGGGCTCCGCCAGGCAGGACCCGAGCCAGGACACCCTGATCATTCGCTCCGGTGACGGCAACTATGTCACCGATGTGGACGGCAACCGGCTGCTGGACGGCGTCGCCGGGCTGTGGAACGTGAACGTCGGCCACAACCGTCCCACGGTCAAGGCCGCCATCGCCGAGCAGCTGGACGAACTGGCCTACTACCAGACCTTCGACGGCACCGCGCACCCGCGCGTCTACGACCTCGCCGACCGGTTGATCGGGATGTTCGCGCCGGAGGACGCGCGGCGGGTCATGTTCGGCTGCAACGGTTCGGACGCGGTCGAGACCGCGCTCAAGATCGCCCGCCAGTACTGGATCGCGGCGGGCGAGCCCGGCCGGATCCGCTTCCTGGCACTGCGCAACGGATACCACGGCATGCACATCGGTGCGACCTCCGTCGGCGGGAACGCCGTCTACCACCACAACTACGGCCCGCTGCTGGCCGGCGTCACCCTGCTCGACTCGCCGTGGCTGTACCGGAACCCGTGGAGCTGCGACGACCCCGAGCGGCTCACCGACCACCTCATCGACCAACTCGTCGACCAGATCGAGTTCCACGGCCCGCACACGATCGCCGCCTTCATCGCCGAGCCGGTCCAGGGCGCCGGCGGCGTGATCGTGCCGCCGGCCGACTACTGGCCGCGCGTCCGTGAGGTGCTCGACCGCTACGACATCCTGCTCATCGCCGACGAGGTGGTCACCGGGTTCGGCCGCACCGGCAACCTCCTCGGCAGCCGGGGTTGGGGTGTCGCCGCCGACATCATGACCTTCGCCAAGGCCATCACCGCCGGATACATCCCGCTCTCGGCGACGGTGTTCAACGGCCGGGTCGCCGGGGCGATCGAGAACGGCCCGGGCTTCACGAACGTCGTCATGCACGGCTACACCTACAGCGGCCACCCGCTGGCCTGCGCGGCCTCGCTCGCGGTGCTCGACATCGTCGAGGACGAGGACCTGCCGGGCAACGCCGCGAGGGTCGGTCCCGTGCTGTTGGACGGGCTGAAGACACTCGAACGGCACACGCTCGTCGGCGAGACCCGCGGCAAGGGACTCATGGCGGCCGTCGATCTCGTCTCCGACAAGCGCACCCGGCAGTCGATCGATCCGACGAGTCATCTCGCCGAACGCATCGCCGGCATCGCCCGGCGGGAGGGCGTGGTGGTCCGGCCGGTGGGCACGAAGATCGTCGTCTCGCCGCCGCTGACCCTCACCGCCGACGAGGCTCGCGCGATCGTGCGCGCGCTCGACATCGCACTGTCCGAATTCGACTGAGCCGGTCCCGCTCTCCCCGATCACCCACATCCGCATTTGACAAACGTGATCATTGATCAAGATCCGGAGGCGACCATGCAGGTCGGTGTGCCCGCTGAAATCAAGAACAACGAATTCCGTGTCGCGATCACTCCCGCCGGAGTGAACGCGTTCACCTCGCACGGACACCATGTCGTCGTGCAGGCCGGTGCCGGCAACGGCTCGGGCTTCGCGGACGAGGACTACGAGAAGGCCGGCGCCGAGATCGCCGACGCCACGCGGGCATGGGACGCGGAGCTGGTGCTGAAGGTCAAGGAGCCCATCACCGCCGAGTACGGCAACCTGCGCTCCGACCAGGTGCTGTTCACCTACCTGCACCTGGCCGCCGACGGACCGCTGACCCGCGCGATCCTCGACTCGGGTGTCACCGCGATCGCCTACGAGACGGTGCAGCTCGCGGACCGCTCGCTGCCGCTGCTCACGCCGATGAGCGAGGTCGCCGGGCGGATCGCGCCACAGGTCGGCGCCTTCCACCTGCACGCGGCGAACGGCGGCCGGGGCATCCTGCTCGCCGGGGTGCCCGGCACCGCGAAGGGCAAGGTCGTAATCATCGGTGGCGGTGTCGCGGGCGAGCAGGCCGCGGTGTCCGCGCTCGGTCTGGGCGCCGACGTCACGGTGCTGGACATCTCGCTGCCCCGGCTGCGTGAGCTGGATGTCCGCTACGGCGGGCGGATCCGCACGCTCGCGTCGTCGTCGTACGAGATCGCCCGGCAGGTGCGGGACGCGGACCTGGTGATCGGCGCCGTTCTGGTGCCCGGTGCGACTACCCCGAAGCTCGTCACGGACGAGCATCTGCGCGCCGCCAAGCCCGGCAGCGTGTTCGTCGACATCGCGATCGACCAGGGCGGCAGCATCGAGGGCGCGCACCCCACCACGCACGCCGAGCCCACCTTCCGGCTGTATGACTCGATCATCTACGCCGTCGCCAACATCCCGGGCGCGGTGCCCGTCACCTCGACGCCCGCGCTGACGAACGCGACGCTCCCCTACGCGCTGCGCATCGCCGATCTGGGCTGGGAGGCGGCGCTGGCCACCGACGAGGCACTCGCCAAGGGCCTTAACGCGAGCGGTGGCCGGCTCACCAACGAACCGGTCGCCCGCGCCCACGGCCTGCACCTGGCGGCCGCGTAACCGGATAACCGGCAGGCCGGGGAATCGTGGGGAGCGGTCGCGTGCCGCTCCCCACGATCAGTTTGACCGGGGTGCCCATACCGTAAAGTCGATGCATGGCGTCCGAGGAAAAACTAGCCGGTGCCAGCCAGGGCTATCAGGCTCTGATCAGGGCGACCGTCACCGTCGTCGCCCGAAAGGGCCTGCGCGGCATGACATTCCGGGCCGTCGCCGAGGAAGCCGGCGTCAAGAACACGCTGATCACCTACCATTTCGGTTCGCGTGAGAAACTGCTGCTGGAAACGGTCAAATGGGCGGTCGCGGAATCGATCGAACGGAGTCTGCCGAGGACTCTGCACGATATCGACGAGAAATTCGTCCACGCGCTCGTCGATCTCGTGCTCGGCGACCCCGATCTGCAGACGTTCCAGTACGAGGTGCTGGTCGAGTCGCGCCGCAACCCGCAGCTTCGCGAACTCGCCGTCCTGCTGATTGACGGGTATCGCAGGGCATTCGAGCGGATTCTGTGGGAGCGCGGTCACCGGAACCCGAAACTGCTCGCTCATGTCGTGCACGCGGTCGTGGACGGAATGGTGTTCCAGGACCTGCTGACCCCGGACGCCGAGTCGCCCGAGGAAGCGCTGTCCCTGTTCGTCCGGCTGCTCGACAACGACCTCGACGCACGCCGCGCCGACCCGGACGCCTGACGTGCCCGCCGAACATTGTCACTTCGGCACGCACCCGGTGGTGGTCTCGTTCGATAGGGTGCTGCCGTGAGATCGCCTCGGGGCGTCGGGCGGGACCAGGTTCTCGCCGCCGGCGCGCGGCTGGCTCGGGAGGCCGCGCGGTTCAGTGCGTTCGGGTGGATGCGGGGCTCGTCGGGCAACCTGTCCGAGGTGCTCAGCCGTGATCCGCTGCTGCTGGCGGTCACCGCGAGCGGCCTCGACATGGGCGAGCTGCGGCCCACCGACATCGCGGTGGTGGACCACGCTGGGCGTCCCGTCGACTTCGACGGCCTGGAGCGGGTGCGCCCCTCAGTCGAGGCCCGGTTCCACGCGCATATCGCGGCGGTCACCGGCGCGCGGTTCGTGTTCCACGCGCACAGCCTGAACGTGGTCGAGGCGTCGCTGCGCTGGCCGAAGGGTCCGGTGCTGCGTGGCCTGGAGATGATCAAGGCCCTGGGCCGGGACGCACACGACGACACGCTGCGCATCCCGGTGATCGGCAACAGCCAGAACATGGCCGAACTGAGTGCGCTGTTCGACGCCGATCGCGAGGAGGTGCCGGCGGTGCTGGTGTCCGGCCACGGCGGCTACGTCTGGGGCGCGGACGTGCTGCAGGCGCGACACCGGGCCGAGGCCTTGGACTGGCTGCTCAGCCTCGCTCTGCGGCTGCGCTGAACAGATCACCGACCCGGTCGAATGCCAGGGATGAAACGGCTACCCCCGGGTGGAGGACTTTCGTCGAGGTACGTCATGATCCTCCGTGGTCGCCCGATATCTCTGCTCTGGCCGAGTAGACAGCAGGGTGCCTGAGTTTCGGTCAGTAACACCAGGCACCCGAACGGGCGACCATGGATAGGATGTGAATCGTGTCGGTACTCGCAGGTATGCCCCGACTGAGGGCCTTAGCGGCGGGTCTCCGCCGGGCGCGAGAAGACGCAGGTTTGAGTACACGGGAACTCGCGGCGCGGCTGTCCTGGTCCCAGGGTCAGGTGTCGCACTTCGAGAACTCCCGGCGCGCACCGACACCGGAGCAGGTGGCCATGATCGCGATGGCCAGCGGTGTGAACGCGAAGGAACGCGCGCGGCTGATCCAGCTCGCCAAACGACTCGACGAACCCAACTGGTTGACGACCGGCGTTCCCGGTGTGTCGCTGCAGCTCGCGGGTGCGGTGGAATGCGAGATCGCCGCAACGGCAACCACCGAGTGGGCGCCGCATGTGCTGCCAGGGTTGCTCCAGCGACCGGAGTACGCCGAAGCGATTTTGCGTATCGCACCGAACGCTGGCGACCTGGACCTCGATGCGCTGCTGACGGTCCGTATGGGCCTTCAACAAGTCATCACCCGCTACCAAGACCCCGTACGACTCTCCGCGCTGATCGGGGAAAGCGCGCTCTACGAGCCGATCGTTTCACCGGTGCTTATGGCTGACCAGCTACGGCATCTGGCGGACATGGCGCGGCTTCCGAACGTGCATGTCCGCATCGTGCCGGACCGCATCGGGTGCCATCCGGGCCTCGCGGGTCCGTTCGTTCTGTACGAGTTCGCGGATGCGCCCCCGATCCTGCATTTCGAGCACTTCAGTTCTGGGGCGTTCGTGCCGGACGCGGACAACGTGGGCGATTACCGGTACGCCATCGAGACCCTCACCGGTCTCGCTCGATCGGCTGGCGACTCGGCGGAGATGGTTGCCAGCGCCCTGAAGGAATGGGAAGGGAAACAATGACCGAGACTCGTCAGTGGCGCAAGTCCAGTTATACAAACGCAACCGGTCAGTGCGTCGAACTGCGCTGTGACCTGGCAGCGGTGCGTGACTCAAAGGACCCCAGCGGGCCGACTTTGAGTGTGAACGTGCCCGCGCTCGTGCGGTCCGTCAAGGCGGGCCGGCTCTCCTAACCCGAGAACACCGGCCCGATGGGGTTCGGGGAAGGAGAAGCGGTCCTGTGACCGACAGCACCGGAGCTAGCCGGATCCGCTTCTCCTCCCCCGAGGTGGCCGTGCCACATGGTTGCCACACCTGCTGTGGCACGGCCGGTCTGGGACCCCGCCTGGTGCGGGTGGAGGGGGAAGAGGACACCGCACCAGACGGGGAGCTTGGGTGTGGGACTCAGGGCGTCCACAGTGCCGGGCCGGCGTCGATGACCAGCCGGGGTGCGAGCCGATCACCCGGCGCTGGCAGGCACAGCAGCCCGTCGATGACATCGGTCAGGGTGCCCTCGCACCGCCAGGTGATGGCACCGGTGTAGTCGCAGCGGACGGCGGCGGCGTCGGTCAGGTAGCGAACCCGCATGGCGTCGGCCCAACCCTGCGGCCAACCGCGAATCCCGTGCAGTTCGGTGACCTCACCGTCCACTGTGGTGGGCAGAAAGGTCCACCCCGCGTGCTTCAGGTCGATCAGCCGCCGCAGTTCCGGGAACTCCGCCAACGCCTCTCGTTCGTCAGTCACCCTGTGGTCCCGGGTGATCGGGTTCCGGCGTTGTCTGGTTGACCAGCAGCGCTTTCAGTTCGGCTGGTCCGACCCGGCAGACCTCGGCCAGGTGGTTCAACGCGGCTTCGGAGAGGACCAGCCGCAGCGGCGGGGTTCGCCGGTTGTGGCCGCCGCCCGCCGCCCGCGCACGGACCTGCGCGAGTCGCGGGCGACCGTCGGCGGCCACCCCGTTCACGTCCAGCACCAGCGCGTCGGCCGGACGGACCCGCCGATACGTGTCGGCGACCAGCTGATCCGGTGTGACGCCGAGGGTCTCGGCGAGTTCGAACAACGTCGACACCGGCATCGCGTGTGCGCCGTTCTCGTAGCTGGCCAAGGTCGTCAAGGCCATCCCGATTCGGTCCACCACCTGCTGCCGGGTCCAACCTCGGCGCTGCCGCGCGGCGCGCAGCTCAACCCCCAACGGCCGCACCCAGTCGGTACGGCAACCGGTGGTGACGGATGTTCCAGATGCGGACACGGTCACGCTTACCCCTCAAGGCTTCGTTCGTCGTCATGGTTTTCGTGACGCTCTTTGAGTAGGTATTACGATTCCTGAGTAGTGATCAGTATCGGAAGTACCCCAAACGGGTGATCCGTGACAGTCCGTGAATCCTGCCTTTACTCGCAGGTTCTCCCGTTATCGGGGCGTGAGCTGAGTTCTGTCTCGCGGTGCGAGCCGCGCTACTGACGAATACCGACCAGCTCGCCCACCCGGTCCGGGCCGGCGTCGGTAGGCGCCGGGCCGACTACACTGATCAGTGATGTCGGCATCCGCCGCGCCCGAAGCAGCGGCCGCGCCGCAACCGGCGGCGGTCCAGGCCGGTGTACGCGGCACCTATGTCGCGTTCATCACCGCGGGATTCGCGTTGGCGAGCTGGGCCTCCCGCATCCCGCAGGTGCGCGATCACCTGCATCTTTCGTCCGCGTCCCTCGGGCTGCTCCTGCTGTGGCTGGCGGTGGGCAACGTACTGGCGATGCCGTTGTCCGGCATCGTGGTGCAGCGCCTCGGTACCAGGCGGACGGTGACCGTCATGGCCGTCCTGCTCGTGGTCGCGCTGACCACGGTCGGGGTCGGCTACACGGTCGGGGTCGTGCCGGTGGCGGTCGGCCTGTTCCTGTTCGGCTATGTGAACGGCCTCTGGGACGTGGCGATGAACGTGCACGGCGCCCTGGTCGAGCGCCACCTGCGCCGGTCGATCATGTCCCGTTTCCACGCCGGCTTCAGCCTCGGCACCGTCGGCGGCGCGCTGCTCGGCGCGGCGATGATCGCCGTGCGCGTTCCGGTCCCCGCGCATCTGATCGGGGTCGGAATCGTCCTCGCGGTGATCACCGTCTGGTGGGGCTCTCGCCAGTTCCTGCCCCGGGCCACCGCCCAGGGTCAGGCGCGGCCGGCCCGGCCGGAGCAGCAGCCTCGACCCAGCCGGCGCGGTCCGCTGGCCGCCTGGCGGGAACCACGCACCCTGCTGATCGGCTTGTTCGTGCTCGCCTTCGCGTTCGCCGAGGGCACCGGCAACGACTGGGTCAGCATCGCCATGATCGACGGCCACGGCACCACCGCGGCCGTCGGCACGCTCGCCTTCGCGGTGTTCCTGTCCGCCATGACGCTCGGGCGCTGGTTCGGCACCCGCCTGCTGGACAGCCACGGGCGGGTGGCGGTGATCCGTGTCCTGTCGGTGATCGCGATCGGCGGCGCGCTGCTGTTCGTCTTCGCTCCCGTCACGCCGCTGGCGTTCGCCGGGACGGCCCTGTGGGGGCTGGGCACCTCCCTCGGATTCCCCGTCGGCATGAGCGCCGGTGCCGACGAGCCGCGATACGCGGCCGGCCGGGTCGCCGTCATCTCCGCCATCGGTTACTGCGCGTTCCTCGCCGGCCCGCCGGCCATCGGCTTTCTCGGCAGCCACTTCACCGTGCCGCGCGCGATCATCGCCGTCGCCGTGCTGCTCGGCCTCGCCGCCCTCGTCACCAGCGCCGTCGCGCCGCTCGACCGGAGCCGTGACTCCAGTCGTGACTCCGCGCGCGGCTGATCCGGTCCCTCACGGGCGCGGCCGCCCTACGCTTGGTCTGGCCCACCTGTTTCACCGGAAGGCGCGTGAAGCATGGAACTTCAGTCGCCACATCAGTCGCCAGTTCAGTTGCCAGTCCAATTGCCGAGGTATGGAACGGCCGCATTGGCCGACGTGGCCCCGTCGCTGCTGGCCGGGATGGGCGTTCCGGGCATGACCAACCGTCTGGGGCTTCCGGCGGCCCGGCGGGTCTGCCTGCTGCTGGTCGACGGCCTGGGCTGGGAACTGCTGCGCGCCCATCCGGAGGACGCGCCGTTCCTGTCCGGCCTGGCGTCCGGCCGGGAGCCGATCACCTCGGGCTTCCCGTCCACCACGGCCGCCGGGCTGGCGGCGGTCGGCACTGGTGTTCCGCCCGGCGAGCACGGCGTGGTCGGTTACTCGTTCGCGGTGGGCGACGAACTGCTCAACGCGCTGAGCTGGGGACGGCATGGCGTGGGTCATCTCGTCGATCTGCGATCGCAGCTCGTGCCGGAGGAGGTGCAGCCGCTCCCCACCATGTTCGACGCGGCCGCGGCGGCGGGTGTGGCGGTGCGGGCCGTGTCACCGTCGCCCTACAGGGACAGCGGGCTGACGCGGGCAGTGCTGCGCGGCGCGGATTTCGGAGGCGTTCACGCCCTCGGTGACCTGGTCAGCGGCATCCTGACGGCGCTGCGCGGACATGACCGGATCTTCTGCTACGCCTACCACGGCGACGTGGATCTGCTCGGGCACATGTACGGCCCGGGCAGCGATCCTTGGCGGTATCAGCTCGGATTCGTCGATCGGCTCGCCGCCCTGGTCGCGAGGTCGCTGCCGGAGTCGAGCGCGCTGGTCGTGACGGCCGACCACGGCATGGTGGGCGTGACCGAGGGCGATCACGTCGACTACGACTCCCTGCCCGACCTGCGGGCGGGCGTCCGGATGCTCGGCGGCGAACCGCGCGTCCGGTATGTCTACGCCGAGCCCGACGCGACCGGTGATGTGGTCGATGCCTGGCGGGGAATCCTCGGCGACCGGGCGCTCGTGCTGCGCCGCGACGAGGCGATCGAGGCCGGCTGGTTCGGGCCGAAGGTGGCCGATCAGGTTCGCGACCGGATCGGAGATGTGGTGGTCGCCGCCCTCGGAAATCTGGTAGTGACCCGCTCGAAGGTCGAGCCGCGACTGAGCCGGATGGTCGGCCAGCACGGTTCGCTGACGCCGTCGGAGCAGCTCATCCCCCTGCTGCCGTACACAACCTGAGCACCTCCGGCGCCCCCTCTGGTTTTGAGGGCGTTCGACGTTGTAACGTCACCTGCCGTGGAAACCCAGCGAACGGGTCCGGCCGGCGAGAAGCTCGACACGGCCCGGCATCGGGCGCTCGGCACGGCGAGCCGGGCGTCGATCCTTCGGCTCGTCCGGGACGCCGACACCGGGCTCACCCCCGCCGACGTCGCCGCGCGCGCCGGGCTGCACCTGTCCACCGTCCGCGCCCACCTGGACCGGCTCGTCGACGCCGGACTGCTGGTCAAGGCCAGGGCCAGCGCCGGGCTGCCGGGCCGGCCGGCCTGGCGGTACCGGGCGGCCGCGCCCGAACCGGCCCCGGGGCCGTATCGCTCCCTCACCACCGCGCTGCTGGACCATCTCGCCGCGACCGACGGCGTCGCGGGCGCCATCGCGACCGGAGACACCTGGGGCCGCACGCTGGCCGCCTCGGTGACCGGGGCCGGTCAGGCGACACCGGATCAGCCGGTCGACCAGCCGATCAACGTCGTGCTCAGGGTGCTGGACAGGCTGGGTTTCGATCCACGGCGCGCGGCCTCCAGCAGCGCCAATGGTGCCGACGACACGGCCGTCGTGTTGCTGGACACCTGCCCGTTCCTGGAGCTGGTCGGCCCGCATCCGGACCTGGTGTGCGCGCTGCACGCCGGAATGATCCGCAGCGTGCTGCGGACCGCCGGCGCACCGGACGGCGAGGCGGTCCTCGAACCGCTCGGCGCCCCCACCGCCTGCGTCGCCCGGCTCCGGCTTCGCTCCCCCGCCGCTCGCGGCGCCTCCACACCGGCAACCGGCCGTCGCCCCGGCAATCAACGTCCCACGAGGCTTCCATGACCGACCAGCCACGCACGTCCACCCGACCGCAGTCGGCCGGGCACCCATCGGCCCGGCCCACGTCCCGGCCCACGTCCCGGCCCACTTCCACGCGGCACCGCGCGGTGCGCCGGTTCATTCCGCCGCAGCACGGCGCCTGGGGAATGCTGGCGCTGCCCTGGCTGGCCGGGGTGCTCACCGCCGGGTTCCGCTGGGTGGATCTACCCCTGCTGCTCGCCTGGCTGGCCGGTTACCTGTTCAGTTATTACGCCCTGCAATCCATCAAGACCGGCCGCTTGGACCGCTTCCGAACCCAACTGCTCGTTTATGGCATCCCGACGGTGCTGTTCGGCGGGCTCGTCCTCGCCCTGCGCCCGACGCTGCTCTGGTTCGCCCCCGCCTACGCGGTGCTGCTGGCCGTCAACGTCTACTACGCCCACCGCCGGGCCGACCGTTCGCTGCTCAACGACTTCGCCTCGGTGCTGATGAGCTGCCTGATGGTGTTCGTCGCGGCCGCCGTCGCGGGTGCGGCACCGATGGCGGTCCTCCCGCAGTTCCTGGCGCTCGCCGCCTACTTCGCCGGCACCGTGCTGTTCGTCAAGACCATGATCCGCGAACGCGGCAACCGCGCCTACTACTGGGCCTCCGTCGGCTTCCACATCGCCGCGCTGGCACTGGCGGCCTGGATCGGCTGGCCGGCGCTGGCGGTGTTCGTGCTGCTCCTGGCGCGCGCGACGATCATGCCGCGATACCCGATCGGCCCGAAACAGGTCGGCCGCACCGAGATCGTGCTCTCCCTCCTGGTGCTGGTCGCCGTTCTCGTCTGAACCCAGAGTCCGAGTCGACGGCCGGGCTAGCGTTGTAGGCGTGTGCGACTCGATGGTCGTTCTGACCCAGGACGGGGTTCTCTTCGCCAAGAACTCCGACCGTGACGCCAACGAAGCGCAGGCGGTCGAGTGGCATCCGGCCGCCGCGCACGCGCCGGGCGACCGGCTGCGGGCCACCTGGATCGAGATCGACCAGGTGCCACAAACCAACGCGATCGTGATCTCGCGCCCATGGTGGATGTGGGGCGCCGAGATGGGCGCCAACGAGCACGGCGTCGCCATCGGCAACGAGGCGGTCTTCACCCGGGAGACCATGAAGGGCGAGCCGGGCCTGCTCGGCATGGACCTGCTGCGGCTCGCGCTCGAACGGGCGGCCACCGCCGACGAGGCCGTCGAGACGATCGTGGGCCTGCTGGAACGGCACGGACAGGTGGGGCCGTGCAGCCACGAGCATCCCGCGTTCACGTACCACAACAGTTTCGTCGTGGCCGATCCGCGCGGCGCGATCGTGTTGGAGACCGCCGGCCGCCGGTGGGCCACCGAGACGGTGACCGGCCCGGCCCGCAGCATCTCCAACGGCCTGACCATCCCGGGTTTCGCCGAGCGCTACAGCGATCGGCTGCGTAGCCGGGTCTCGGCCTGCGCGGTCCGCAGGGAGCTGACGCAGCGGCTCGCGGCCAAGGCGACCGGACCGGCCGACCTCATGGCGATCCTGCGCGACAACGGCACCGGGACTGGCACCGGGACTGGCACCGGGACTGGCACCGACTCGCCGCGCTGGTCGCTGGTCAACGGATCCATGGCCGGCCCGAACATGCACGCGGGCGGGTTGCTCACGGCCAGCCAGACGGTCGCGAGCTGGGTGAGCGACCTGCGCGGCGACCAGCGGCACTGGGCGACCGGCACCGCCGACCCAGGGCTGAGCCTGTTCAAGCCGCTGCGGGTCGGCGAGCCGGCCGATCTGGGCAGGGAGCCCATCAACCGCTACGAGCCGGAAACCGTGTGGTGGCGGCACGAGCCGTGGCATCGCGCGGCGCTGCGGAACTGGGGGCGGGCCGCGGCGGCCATCCATCCCGAGCAGCTCGCGACCGAGGCGCACTGGCAGGAAGATCCGCCCGAAACCGCGACCGCCTTCATCGAGGCCGACGAGATCGAGCGCCGGTGGCTGGCCAAGATCGTCCCTGACCTCGGCCGGGACACCCGCCCGGCCTGGCTGCGCCGGATCTGGGCCCGCTACGACCGGACCGCCGGCATGCCGCACGCGACCCCGGCCGCGACGGCGCACGCCGCGCGGGAAGCCTGACCGGAAGGCCGGTTCTCAGACGCGGGCCTCAAGGTGGGTGAAGGGGCCGGTGGTGGCGCGGAGTTGGCCGGCGGAGCCGGCGCCGACCAGGCGGCCTGCGTCCAGAACCAGCACGGGCGCGGGGTCCGGGACGAGATCCGTGCGGTGCGTGATCTCGATGATCGTCATGCCGGGCCGGGCGGCGGCCAGCCGGTCGCGGATGAGCCGGTTGGTCGTCGCGTCGAGTTCGCTGAGCGCCTCGTCGAGGATCAGCACCGCCGGGCGGGCGGTGAGGGCGCGGGCGAGTGCGAGGCGCCGGAGCTGCCCACCGGAGACGGTCAGGCCGCGCTCCGTCACCGGTGTGTCAAGCCCGGCGGGGAGACGGTCGATCCAGTCGTCCAGCGTGGCGGTCGTGATCGCCTCGCGGAGTGTCGCGTCGTCGGCGCCGGGCGCGGCCAGCCGCAGGTTGTCGGCGATGGTGCCGGTCAGCAGGGTCGGATGCTGTGGCACGAGCCCGATCCGGGCCCGCAGCCGGTCGAGCGGGAGGGCGCGTAGATCGACTCCGTCGAGCCGGATGCGGCCGTCGTCCGGGTCCCAGCCGCGCAGCAGCAGCGCGGCGAACGTGGACTTGCCGCTGCCGGAGACACCTACGATGTAGGTCCACTCCCCCGGCGCGATCCGGGCGGAGATCCCGTCGAGTGCCGCGCGCGGCGCACCCGGGTAGTGGAAGGTCACCGCGTCGAACGCGATCCCGGTGCCGTCCTGGGCGGGATCGGCCCGGTCCGGGGCAGGTGCCGTGCCGGGCGCGGGGTCCCGCACGGTGGGTTCGGCGTCGATGACGCGCCGGATCCTGGCGGTGGCGGCGAAGGCGGCGTCCAGGCCGGCGGCGAAGTCATCGATGCCGCGGGTCGGGCCCCACAGGCTGATCGCGACGGCCAGCGCCACCACCACGTTCGTCAGCGCGTCCGTCACCGGCGTGGCTGACGTGCTGGCGGCGACAGCGAGCAGCGCGATGAGGCTCGACGCCTGCAGCAGGCTGATCAGCGCCGTGCGCGCGGCCCGGATGCCACCGACCCGGGAACGCGCCACCGTGAGGGCCTGGTCGGCCTCGCCGAGCCGGGCCAGCCGGACGTCCTGGATGCCGAAGCCGAGCACCTCGCGGATGCCCTGGATGTCGTCACCGAGGTGGGTGGCCAGCGCTCCCCGCCGGGCGCCGACCTCACGCGCCGCCCGCCAGGTGGTCCGTCCGGCGGCCAGCGGCACGACCAGCACCGCGGCGACGAACGGCGCGAGCACGGCGGCGAGGGTCCCGTCCACCGCGACGCCGAGCCAGATCAGCGCGATGGTGGGGACCAGGATGGCGGAGCAGGCCGGCGGCACGGTGTGGGCGAAGAACACCTCGATGCGGTCGATGTCGCGAGTGGCCCGCTCGGTCAGCTCCGCGCCGGCCCGGCCCTGGGTGGCGGCCGGGGCCTGCGGCACGAGACGGGCGAAGAACAGTTCGCGCAGCCGCTGCAGGGCGCTGAACGCGACCCAGTGCCCGGCGTACTGCTCCAGATACCGCAGCAGCGCCTTGACCAGGGCGAGACCGACCAGCCAGCCGATCAGGACGGCCACCGCGACATGCTCTCCGGTCGCGACGCGGGCGATCGCGGTGGCGGCGATGACCAGCAGGGTGACGTCGAGTAGTTGCCCGGCGATGCGGGCGAGCACCGACGCCGCC
>DASVLX010000218.1:0-37127 GCA_036384655.1 Pseudonocardiaceae bacterium | reverse complement strand
GTTCGACAGCCGTGGCCCGGCTCCTCGATCGGGTGGAGTTCGCGCCGGGGTTCAACTACGCCGAGGGCAAGATGGGCACCAACGGCGTGGGCACCGTCCTGGAGGCCGGGCGGTCGGTGTCGGTTGTCGGGCCGGAGCATTTCACCGAGCAGCTACAGCCGTTCGCCTGTACCGGCGCCCCGATCATCGATCCGCTGTCCGGCCGGATGGAAGGCATCCTCGACATCTCCGCGCTGGCCGACACGTGGAGCCCGTTGATGCACACGCTGGTCAAGTCGGCGGCCAAGGACATCGGACGGAACCTGCTGCTGGACCGGAACCAGGCCCAGCAGGCGCTTTTCGACACCTACCTGCGGGCCGACGCCCGATCCACCAAACAGGCGGTGTTCGCTTTCGCGGACTCGGTGTTCATGGCCAACGCGACCGCCCAGGCCCTGTTCGACCCGGCCGAGCAGTTGGCGGTCCGGCAGCACGCGACCTTCCTGATGGCGCGCCGCGACCGGGTGAGCGAGACGATGACGCTGCGGTCCGGCGCGGTCATCCAGATCCGCGGCACCCGGATTCTGTCCGGCGCGGAGACGGCGGGCATCGTGGTGATCGCCGAGATCCTCACCGACGCCATCACCGACAGCACCGGCGATCCGGGCACCGATCCGCGAACCGACCCGGGCACCGAGCCCGGCGGGGAACCGGACTCGGCTGAGGGTTCGGCGCCGGACACCGCGTTCGCCGACCGGGTGCTGCCCGAGGTCGCCACGGCGGGCGCGCGGACCCGGGTGCTGGTCGGTGACCTGCGAAGGCCACATGTGCCGATCGCGTCCGGCTCGTCCCCGGCCTGGGTCCGGGCCTGTTCGGAGCTGCGCGACGCGCTCACCGCGAAGGCTCCGACGCTCGTCCTCGGCGAGACCGGAACTGGCAAGTTCACGCTGGTCGCCGAGCTGTTCCACGCCGACCATCCCGGTGGCCGCAGCATCTCGGTCGACGCGTCCCAACTGGAGTCCGGCACCCACACCGACCTGGACGCGCTGCTCGACAGCGCCCGCGAACAGACCCTGTGCATCGTCCGCAACATCGACCAGGCCGGCACCGAGGGCGTGGAGCGCATCGGTGAGCTGTTCACCGTGCTCGGCACGACGACCGCGCCGGTCGCCTTCGCCGCGACCGTGTCGGACTCCAGCCTCGACTCCGACCTGCCGTTCCGCGCCCTGCTCGAGCATTTCGAGGTCGCGGTGACCATCCCGCCGCTGCGCTGCCGCACCGAGGACCTGACCCAGATCGTCAACCGGCTGCTGGAGGAGATCGCCCCCGGCCGGCGGGTCCGGCTGTCCCCCACCGCGCTGCGCACCATCTCCCGCTACACCTGGCCACGAAACGTCTCGCAGCTGCGTGAGGCGCTCAACCACGCGTTGCGGTTGCGGCCGGTCGGCGAGATCCAGGCCCAGGACCTGCCGAGCTACTGCCAGACCCGCACGCACAAGAACCTCACACGCATCGAGGTCGCCGAGCGGGACGCGATCATCGGGGCGCTGCGGGACACCGAGGGAAACCGGGTGGCCGCGGCCGCGCATCTCGGCATGTCGCGCAGCAGCCTGTACCGGAAGCTACGTTCGTACGGGATTACGGCGTGACGTTTCGGTGTCCCAGGCGGCGCGGGCCGGCGTTCTCAGGCCGCTCGCGTGCCGCGAATACGCATCGGCGCTGGTAAACAGCCCCCTCCCGCCCGGGGGGCGACCCCTCGGCCAGTCTATCGACGTAGATCATCGACACAAACCGAGAAACCGGGCGCTGTGGACAGACCGGGGCCCTGTGGACACTCGTTTGCCGGCCGGCGCGCACCGGTGTACCGCAGCCACTGGAATGCCGGTGGTGGATCACCCGCCTGGCGGATGTCCCACATTGGGACGTCTCAGCCGCGTGCGTAGTGGCTACCGTCACAGCATGACCAGCTCAATGACGAGCCAGCGGAGCAACCCGACAAGCATCCCGCGCACCTTCGCCGAGCTCTGGGACCGGGCCGTGCACGACCACCCCGACCGTCCGTTCCTGCTGTTCCGCGCCGAGGACGGCGACCTGTCGAACTGGACCTACCGCGAGTTCGACGACATCGTCGACGGGGTGGCGGCCCGCCTGACGGCCTGCGGGGTCGGCCCGGGCAGCCCGGTGCACCTGGTGTTGCGCAACTGTCCGGCCTTCGTCGCGGTGTGGCTGGCGACCAGCCGGCTCGGCGCGTGGATGGTGCCGGTCGACCCGGCGTCCTCGGCCCGGGACGTGGCCCTGCAGGTTGGCCGGACCCGACCGGTCGTCACGGTCTGCGCCGGCGCCCGCCTGGACGCGGTGGTCGACGGCATCGCGCAGGACGCCCCGGAGCGTGTCCCGGCGGTTCTCGCTCTCACCGAGACGGCCGCCGACCTGGCTCCCGGATCACCGTTGGTGGCCGCTCCCGCCCTGACCCGGTCCGGCCCGCCGCGGCCGCAGGACCGCATCGCGGTCATGTTCACCTCCGGCACCACGTCCGAGCCGAAGGGCGTCGAGCTGACCCAGCGGAACTACCTGTGTGTCGCCACGGCGATGGCGGAACTGGCCGGCCTGTCCGCCGAGGACCGCTGGTACGTGTGCCTGCCGCTGTTCCACGCGAACGCGCAGTATTACTGCTTCGCCTCGGCGATCGCCGTCGGCGCCTCGGTGGGGCTGACCGCGCGGTTCACCGCCAGCCGTTGGCCGCACGAGGTCGCCGAGCTGGGCGCGACGCACGCGAGCCTGTTCGCGGCGCCGATCCGGATGATCCTGGCCCGCCGCCGCGCGGACGCGCCGGCCCTGAAACTGCGGCATGTCTGGTTCGCGCAGAACCTCGCCCACGGCCAGTGGGCGGCGATCACCGAACTCTGCGGTGTCGCGCCCCGGCAGATCTACGGGATGACCGAGACCCTGGCGGTCGTCACGGCGAATCCGCCCGACGAGCCGAATCCAAGCCGGATCGGCACCGTCATCCCCGGCCGCGAGGTCGCACTGCTCGACCCGGTGACCGGCCTGCCGGTGCCGGACGGGGAACCGGGCGTGCTGACCGTCGCCGGCCACCCGGGCGTCGACCTGTTCCCGGGCTACCTCGACAATCCCGCCGCGAACGCCCGCGCCTTCCCCTCGCTGGACCTGCCCACGCCGGACGCCGGGCAGGTCTGGTTCAACACCGGTGATCTGGTCCGCCGGGAGCCGGACGGCCAGCTCAGCTTCCTCGGCCGGATCGACGACGTCATCAAGGTGGCCGGCGAGAACGTGTCGCTGACCGAGGTCGAGGCCGCGCTCGCCGAGGCACCCGGGGTGTTGGAGGCCGCCGTGGTCGCGATCGAGGACCCGGTCTACGACCACGTGCCCACCGCCTATGTGGTGCCCAGCGACCGGGGCCGGCCGCCGACCGCCGAGCAGCTCGACACCTGGGCGACGGGCCATCTCACCCCGGCCGCCCGGCCCCGCGCGTGGACCGTGATCGATGAGCTGCCGCGCACCTCGGTCGGCAAGATCCGCCGTTTTCGCCTCGCCCACCAGCCGGCCCACCAACCAGCACCCCAACCACAGGAGACGACATCGTCATGACGGCCTCTTCGTCCTTCCCCGCCCGCGTCGGCGTCATCGGCGTCGCGCACACCCCGTTCGGCAAGCTCAAGTCGGACACCGTGGCCAGCCTGGTCGAGACGGTGACCACCGAGGCGCTGGCCGACGCGCATGTCGCGCCCGAGGAGATCGACGAGATCTTCGTGTCGCAGTTCAACAGCGGCCTCACGCCGTTCGCGTTCCCGTCCTCGCTGCCGCTGGGCGCGGCCGGCGGGCTGTGGGGACGGCCCGCGACCCGCGTCGAGAACGCCTGCGCCTCCGGCTCGGCCGCCGTGCACCAGGGCGTCCGGGCGATCCTGTCCGGGCTGGCCGACACCGTGCTCGTGGTGGGTGTGGAGAAGATGACGCACGCCAGCGGTGACCAGGTGGGCCGGGCACTGCTGGGTGCGGACCCCGACCGGGCCGGCACCGACTTCCCCGGTGGGTTCGCCGGGATCTTCGCCGAGGTCGCGCGGGAGTACATCGACCGCTTCGGCGCGGCGGACTGGCTCGGTGACGTGCTCGGTTTGATCGCCGCGAAGAACCACCACAACGGCTGCGCGAACCCGTGGGCACAGTTGCGCAAGGACCTCGGCGTCGAGTTCTGCTCGACGGTGTCCGACCGCAACCCGCTGGTGGCGCCGCCGCTGCGACGCACCGACTGTTCCCTGGTCAGCGATGGCGCCGCGGCGCTGGTGCTGCGCCGGGACCCGGTCGACCCGCTCGCGGTCGTCGCCGGGATCGGGCACGCCAACGACTTCCTGGACAACTCGCGGCGTGACGTCCTGGAGTTCGCCGGCGGCCGGGTGGCCGTCGAGCAGGCCCTCAAGACCGCCGGAACCAGCGTGGACGATCTCGACTTCGCCGAGGTGCACGACTGCTTCACGATCGCCGAGCTGCTGGTCTACGAGATGCTGGGACTGACCCCGCGCGGCGAGGGCAGGCGTGCCATCGAGGAGGGCTGGACCTACCCGGACGGCAGGCTACCGATCAACGTGTCCGGCGGACTGAAGGCCAAGGGACATCCGGTCGGCGCGACCGGGGTCTCCCAGCACGTGATCGCATCGCTGCAACTGTCCGGCCGGGCCGGCGACATGCAACTGGCTGGTCCGCGCATCGGGCTGGTGCACAACATGGGCGGACTCGCGGTCGCGAACTACGCCACGGTTCTGGAGTCCTGACAAGAGAATGCGATGTGAGTCACCGTATGTGCGGGACCTTTGACCCTTAGGTGAGCCTTGCCTAATACTTAACCTTCAGGGTGTCAGGCCAACAGGATATCCGGGAGGACCCATGAGATTCCACCTGCGCAGTCGGTCTCGTTCCGTGTGCGGCTGTGAAATCGGAGACGGTCCGGACCCGTCGGCGAGAACCGACGAGACGGCGTGGACGGTGCGGGAGGAATCCGGTCCTGTCAGTGAACCCGGCTGTGAGCACTGCCAGCCGCACAACCACGAGGACCACGAGCACGTGGCCCTGAGCGCGGCGCCGGTGGGCAGCCGCGGGCGGATCGCCAGCGTGTCGACGCCCGGCGCACCCGCGCTCGCCCACCGGTTGCACGACCTCGGATTCGTGAAGGGTGCCATGGTGGAGGTTGTCCGCCGTGCCCCGCTCGGCGATCCGGTGTTGTACCGGGTGTGCCACTACGAGATTTGTCTGCGTAAGGCGCAGGCCGCGGCGATTCAGATGAAAGTCCTCCCACCCGAGTATTCCGCCGCGGCCGCCACGGTCGCCGAGACGGTTCTTTCCGGCGCCGCCGAACCGGCCACCGTGTCCGTCCCGGCGATCTGACAGCACCCGGTCTCATGGCACATCATCACGGGACGAGCGTCAGCACGGTCCCCGACACGCTCCCCCGCATCGCGCTGGTCGGTGCTCCCAACGCCGGCAAGACATCCATCTTCAACGGCCTGACCGGCGTCCACGCGAAAACCGGGAACTACCCCGGGGTGACCGTGTCGCGCAGCGTCGGCACCTTCCAGGTCGGTCAGACGCGGACCGTCGTCGAGGACCTGCCCGGCACCTATGGCCTGGACGCGATCAGCCCCGACGAGAAGATCGTGTCCGACGTGCTCGGCGGGCAGGCCAAGGACATCGGCCAGCCGGACGCGGTGATCGCCGTCGTGGACGCGACCACGCTGCAGCGCTCACTACGGTTGCTGGCTCAACTGCTGGCCATGCACCGGCCGGTCTGTGTCGCGGTCACCCTCACCGACGAACTCACCAGCCGCGGCGGCCACATCGACATCGACGCACTCGGCCGCGCGCTGGGCGTCCCGGCCGTCCGGGTGGTCGGCAACCGCGGCATCGGCATCCCGGAGCTGCGGCAGCGTGCGCTCGACTGGCGGTCCTGGCCCACCCCGCCGATCGACCCGCCCACCGAGCCCGACGAGCTGTCCGCCTGGGTCGACTCGATCCTGGCCTCCTCCGACTACCGCCCGCCCGGCCAGCACGGCATGACCAGGCGGCTGGACGCCGTACTGCTGCACCCGGTCTTCGGCACGGTGCTGTTCCTGGCGATCATGTTCTGCTTCTTCCAGGTGATCTTCACCCTGGCGGCACCGCTGCAGGACGGCATCAGTGCCTTCTTCGGCTGGCTCGGCGGCCTCGTGGACGACAACGTCCACATCGGATGGTTGCACGGCCTGCTGGGCAACGCGCTCATCGGCGGCGTGGGCAACGTGCTGGTGTTCATCCCGCAGATCCTGTTGATGTTCCTGCTGTTCTCGCTGTTGGAAGGCGTCGGATACATGTCCCGCGCCGCCTTCCTGATGGACCGCCTGATGGCCCGGGCCGGCCTGGAGGGGCGGGCCTTCGTCGCGCTGCTGTCCTCGCTGGCCTGCGCGGTGCCCGGGATCATGTCCACCCGCACCCTGCCGTCGGCCAAGGACCGCATCGCCACCATGATGGCGGCGCCGCTGATGACCTGCTCGGCCCGCCTGCCGGTGTACATCCTGCTCACCGGGCTGCTGATCCCGCGCGACGCGCATGCCGGCCCGTTCGGCGCGCAGGGCCTCGTGATGTTCGGCCTGTACCTGCTGGGCGCGGTGTCCGCGATGATCGCCGCCTGGGTGTTCAAACGGCTGACCACCCGGCACAGCCCACTGATGCCCTTCTACATGGAGATGCCGCCGTACCGGATCCCCACGGCGCGCTCGGTGTTGCTGACCATGTGGGAGTCCTCCCGCACCTTCCTGCGCAAATGCGGCACGATCATCCTCGCCACCACCGCGGTGCTGTGGGTGCTGCTGAACGTGCCCCAACCGAGCACGGCCGAGCTGGCCGCCGCCCATGTCGACACCGGCGACTCGACCGCGGTGTCCGCGTACGTGATCGACCACAGCGTCGCCGCCAAGATCGGGCACGGCGTCGAACCGGTCTTCGCGCCGCTGGGTTTCGACTGGCGGGTCGACGTGGGCGTGATCGCCTCGCTGTCCGCGCGGGAGAGCTTCGTATCCACCCTGGGTCAGGTCGCCGCCGCCCAGGATCCCGACGATCCGTCCAACGCGCTGGCGACCATGACCTACACGGACGGCCCACACAAGGGCCAACTGGTGTTCAGCGCCGCGACCATCACGGCACTGCTGCTCTTCTTCGCCTACGCGCTGCAGTGCATGTCCACGGTCAGCGCGATGCGGCGGGAGACCGGCGGCTGGAAATGGCCGGGGATCGCGTTCAGCTATCTGTTCGTACTGGCGTGGGTCATCGCCTTCCTCGGCCACACGGTGGTCACGGCGGTCACGGGAGCGACCTGATGGCCTGGACACGGACGACGAAACCTCGGCAGGCCAGGACGCGGGTCAGGCGGCCGGCGGTCGTTCCCATCCATCCGGAACCGATCGCGGGTCGCCCCCGGCTGATGGACTGGGTGCTGCCGGCCGGCACGTTCGACACGGCCGGACCCGTGCTGGACGCCCCCGGCGAGTTCGGGACGATGCTCGCCGAGGGGCCGGTGTCCTGCGCGATCGTCCAGCCCGGCGGCGGCCAGCTGCTGGTCGAACTGCGGCCCGGCGTCCACTGGCGGGACGTCGGCGCACGTGTCCGGACCGCCCTGCACGCCGCCCTCACCGAACCGAGGGGTTGGCGGATCGGTGACGCGGCGGACACCGCGAGCACCGACCAGTTGCTCCGCGAGGCCGCCATCGCCCTGCTGGCCGGCGACCTTGGCGACTATGTGCGTTCGCACGGCGGTGACGTCGAACTCCTGGACGTCACCGCCGGTGTCGTCTCGATCGTGTTCCACGGGTCCTGTCATGGTTGCCCGGCGGCCAATATCACCGCGCATGCCCGGTTCGAGCGCGAACTGCGGGCCCGCTGCCCGATCCTGGTGTCCGTCCGTTCCAGTTAGGTCCAGCTAGGCCCGGCCGCCACGGACCACCCAGGCCGCGATCTGGGCACGGCCGTTGAAGCCGAGCTTGGTCATGATGTGGGCGACGTGCGTTTCGGCGGTCCGCCGGGCGATCACCAGCTTGTCGGCGATCTCCTGGTTGCTCATCCCGTCCGCGACCAGCGCGGCGACCTCCAGCTCGCGCCTGGTGAGTTCTCCCCGGGCGGCGGTCGGTTCCGGCAGCTCGCCCAGCGCGTAGGCCAGCGCCTGGTCGGCCCGCAGGCCGGCACCGACCGCGAACTCACCGTTCGCCGCGTCCGCCCCCAGCGCGCCGATGACCAGCTTGACCGCCTGTTCCATCGGCTCGATCACGGCGCCGTACTGGTTGGGTGAGGCCCCCAGCGACCGCCACACCGAGGTGCCCGCGCCGAACAACCGTGCCGCCCGGCTCGGCCGTCCGGTGTTGGCGGCACAGCCGGCCAGTATCAGCAGACCCAGCCCGATGATCAGCTGGTCGTTCACGCGGCGCTGCAGCCGCAGCGCCGCGAGGGTGCTCCGCTCGGCCTCGGCCATCTCGCCGAACAGGTACTCCGAGACGCCGCGCGACCACAGCGACCAGGCGCGCCAGAACACGTCTCCCTGGGCGAGACAGGTGTCGATGCAGTCCCGCAGCACCGCACGCCCGGCATCCCGGTCGCCGGCCACGCTGGCGGCCAGCCCGTAGTTGTACCGGCACCACAGCTCGGCCACCGGCTGCCGCTGGGCGCGGAACATCTCGGCGGCCGCCGTGAACTCCCGCGCGGCGACCGCGGAGTCGTTGCCGATCAGACCGGCATAGCCGCGCGCGTGGTGCGCGAACGCCCTGGCCAGGTCGTCGTCGTCACGTTCGGCCAGTTCGTCCACGTCCGCCAGTGCGGCCTGGTAGGCGCGCGTGTCGCCCTGCACCAGGGACAGGAAGGCGTAGATCCAGTGCGCGGTGACCCGGTGCGGTGCGTCCGGCGGCGCCAGTTCCAGCAGCCTCTTCGTCCACATCCGGGCCTCGGTGTTGAGTCCTCGGTTGGCCCAGCAGTCCTTGACGTTGTGCCAGATCCGCAGGCCGACGACGGCCTCGTCGGGGTCGGTCAGACAGAACTCCAGCGCCGCGCGGAGGTTCGCGTGTTCCCGGTTGAACCAGTCAAGCCAGCCGATCTCGTCCGGTCCGAACCATTCGGCGCCGAATCGCTCGGTCAGCGCCAGGTAGCAGTCGCGATGCCGGCGCCGCAGGCGTTCCCGGTCACCACGGTCGACCAGCCGGTCCTCGCCGTACTGGCGCATGGTCTCCAACATCCCGTACCGGGTGCCGTCCCCGCCATCCGCGCCGTCCTCGCGCCAGACGATGGACTTGTTGACCAGGCCGTCGAGAACGTCCCGCACGTCAGCGGGATCCAGCCCGTCGCCGGAACACACCCACACCGCCGCGTCGAGGTCGAAGCCACCGGAGAACACCGAGACCCGCGCCCACAGCAGCTTCTCCCGCTCGGTACACAGCTCATGGCTCCAGTCGATCAGCGCCTGGAGCGTGCGGTGGTGGCTGGGACCGCGCTGACGTGGGCAGGTCAGCAGCGTGAACCGTCTGTCCAGCCGGTCGGCGAGTTGCCCGACGGACAGCGACCGCAGTCGCACGGCCGCCAGTTCGATGCCCAGTGGCAGGCCGTCCAGCGCCCGGCACAGCCGGGCGACGTCCCGCGCGTTGTCCTCCGTGATCTGGAATGCCGGCAGCACGGCGGTGGCACGGTCCAGGAACAGCCGCACCGAGTCATACCGTTCGAGATCACGCTGGCCGACCCGGCGATCGGGTTCGGGTACCGCCAGCGGCGGCACCGACACCACCTGCTCCCCGGGCACGCCGAGCGACTGGCGGCTGGTCGCGAGGACCAACAGGTCCGGGCAGCGATCCAGCAGCGCGCACACGAACCGGGCGCAGGCGTCGACCAGGTGGTCGCAGTTGTCCAGCACGAGCAGCAGGCGCCGGTCGCGCAGGTGGCGCATCAACTGCTCGATGGGTGACCTTGAGGAGCGGTTGCCCAGCCCGAGTTGCGCGGCGACCGTGTCCACCAGGAGCTCGGGTGCACGTAGCTCTGCCAGGTTGACGAAGACCAGGTCCTCGGCGAGGGACCCGGTCAGCTCCGCGGCCGCGCGCACCGCCAGCCGGGTCTTACCAACTCCCCCGGGACCGATCAGTGTCACCAGCGAGCCGGTGCCGAACAGCCGGCGCACCGCCAGTATCTCGTCCCGCCGGCCGACATAGCTGGTCAGCTCCGCGGGCAGCCTGGCCCGCCGCGCCTCCGCGGCGCCGGGACACCGTCGTGTCACCACCAGAACACACCTCGGAAGATCATCACGACGCGTCCACCGATTATATGACCGGCTCTTGATCAGCGGAGCGCGCCAGACGGCGGTGCCCGGTGACGGCCCACCGGTCCGAGGCCGCGCGTGTCGTCACCGCCACCAGCCTGACCAGCATGAACGCCATCAGGCCGGTCCAGATCCCGATCAGTCCCCAGCGGAACACGAACGCCATCCAGATCAACGGCAGGAATCCCAGCACCGCCGCGGCGACCGTGGTGGTGCGCAGGTACCGCACGTCGGATGCGCCCAGCAGCACCCCGTCCAGCGCGAACACCACCCCGGCGACCGGTTGCAGCAGCACGAAGAACCACCACGCCTTCGGGATCTCCGCCAGCACCACCGGTGCGGTGGTGAACAGCCCGGGCAGCACCGGATACAACGCGCCCACCAGCACACCGGTCGCCGCGCCGAGGACGAGCCCATAGCGGGTGATCCGCCAGGCCAGCCGCCGAGCGTCGGCCGCGTCACCCCGGCCCAGTGCCGCGCCCACCAGGGCCTGCGCGGCGATCGCCAGGGAGTCCAGCACCAACTGCAGGAAGGTCCAGAGCTGGAACACGATCTGGTGGGCGTTCACCGCCGCGACCGAGGTGCGCGCGGCGACCGTGGTCGCGGACAGGAAGCACACCTGGAACGCCAGGCTGCGCACCACCAGGTCGCGGCCGACGCCCAGTTGCCGGCGCATCAGCCGAGGCCGGGGCCGCAGCGGCACCCGCTCGACCAGGAGGGCACGCGCGAACAGGCCGGCGGCGATCACCTGGGCGGTCACGTTCGCGACCGCCGATCCGCGCAGCCCCCAACCGGCGCCAAACACCAGCAGCGGCAGCAGGATGACGGACAGCCCGTTGCCGGCCAACACGTAGTACAGCGGGCGGCGGGTGTCCCGGACCCCGCGCATCCAACCGTTGCCGGCCATCGCGACGAGGATGAACGGCGTACCGAGGAGCGCGATCCGCAGCCACGACTCGGCGGCGTCGGCCGCCTCGCCCGGGCCGGCGATCAGGCGGGCGACCGGGCCGGCGACCAGTTCGCCGATGCCGAGCAGCAGCACGCCGACGACGATCGCCAGGTAGGTGGCCTGCACGCCCTCCACCACCGCGTCGCGCCGCCGGCCGGCGCCGAACAGCCGCGCCGCGCTGGCCGTGGTGCCGTAGGACAGGAACGTGAGCTGGGTGGACACCTGGGCGAGAACGACCGCGCCGACCGCCAGCCCGGCCAGCGCGACCTTGCCGACATGCCCGATGACGGCCGTGTCGACCAGCAGATACAGCGGTTCGGCCGCCAGCACACCCAACGCCGAGAAGGCCAGCTTCAGCACCGTCCGGCGCTCGGCTGCCAGCGTGTTCGCGGTGTCCGGCACCCTCACACCGTACGTAACAGACGCATCAGCGATCAACGGGTTTCCGCGAGCGCGCCGTCCAGGCCCGAGTCGAGAGCACTGAGCACCGCGAGCGCCGAGGTCAGGTCCAGGTCGGCGGGCACCAGCGGCTCCAGGAGCCTTGCCCAGGCGGCGCGGACGCGTTTCAGGTTGGTCCGCGCCAGCGGGGTCGGATCCAGATGCACCGCGCGGCGGTCGCTGGTGTCGCCGCGGCGCGCGATGAGACCCTTACCCTCCAGCGAGCGCAGTGCGGCACTGGTGTTGCTGCTGCGCAGGCCGAGGTCCCTGCTGAGCGCGGTCGGCGAGATACCCGGATACAGGTCGATATGCCGCATGACCAGGCTCTCCAGGTTGCTGAGCCGGACCACATCGGGATCGTCCAGCTCCTGGACATGGATCTTCCGGCCGACCGCGAGAATCGTCTCCGCCAGGGTCGCGAGGTCCCGAGTGGCAGGCGCGGTTCGGAGCACCATCCTCCACTCCTCTCTGGCCACCTATACTACGATTGTTATGTTTTCATAGCAGAAAGCCGGGATATGACGACGACAGGACAACTGGCCACGCGCGCCACCGGTAAGACGATCAGCACGCCTCTGCTCCTGACCCTGGCTCTGCTGTCATCGATCGCGCCGTTCGGCACCGACCTCTATCTGCCGTCCTTTCCCCGGATGGTGACCGAGCTGTCCACGTCGCAGACCGGCGTGCAGCTGTCGCTCACCGCGTTCCTGATCGGCGCCGGTGTCGGTCAGGTGCTGTTCGGACCGCTGTCCGACCGGCTCGGCCGAAGATCGCCGCTGGTCGTCGGCACGATCGTGTTCGTCCTCGCCAGCGCCACCGCCGCGCTCGCGCCCACGTTGGTCGTGCTGATCGCGGCACGCCTGGTGCAGGGGCTGTCCGGTGCGGCCGGCATGGTCATCAGCCGGGCCATCGTCGCCGACCGGACCAAGGGCGTCGAGGCGGCCCGGGCACTCAGCCTGATGATGCTCGTCGGTGGCATCGCGCCGATCATCGCCCCCTTCGCCGGCAGCACGCTGGCGGGCGTCGTCGACTGGCGCGGGCTGCTGTGGATCGTCACCGTGATCGGCGCCATCGCGGCCGCCGCCACCCTCGTGCTGGTGCGCGACACCCGGCGCGCGCGGCCGACCGCGGCTCACGACGGCCTGGCACGCCACGGCCTCGCGCGGCAACTGGCCTCGCCGGCCTACGTCGGCAACGCCGTGGCCTTCGGCTTCGGCTTCGCGACCATGATGTCCTATATCTCCGCCTCACCATTCCTGTATCAGGGCCTGATGGGGCTGAGCACCATCGAGTACGGCTTGGCGTTCGCCCTCAACGCGCTGGCTCTCAGCCTGGTCAGCATGCTGTCCAGGCGCCTGAACTACCGCTTTCCCGCCGCCGCCCTGGCCCGGGCCGGGCTCCTGATCAACCTGACCGCGATTGTCGTCCTGGCGCTGCTGGCGGTGCTGCACGTCAACGCGCTGTGGCTGGCGGTCCCGATCTTCTTCGCGGTCGGCTCGCTCGGCCTGGTGTTCGGCAACAGCACCGCCCTCGCGCTGCACGCCATCCCGCAGGCGTCCGGGCTCGGTTCGGCGTTCCTGGGTCTGCTGCAGTTCGCGCTCGCCGGCATCATCTCGCCGCTGGTGAGCATCGGCGGCAAGGGAACCGCGATTCCGCTCGCCCTGACCATGCTGGGCGCGGCCCTGGTGGCCAACGCCGGGGCCGCTTTCGCGGCGGCGGCCCGGCGCCGGGCGGCCCGGCAGGCTGCCCCGCTCGCGGGCTGACCTGGCGGCTGTCCACAGGAAGTCCACAGGAAGGCGGGAATCCGCAATTCGGGTTACGGTCGCTGAAGACACCGCCCAGCGTGAGGGCGGGTAATCAGGGGGTGATCAGTGGTGGTCAGCCGTCGTACCGCCCGTCCCCGACGTCGCGCCGAGGACAAGCGGCGCGGTATTCGTACACCATTTGATCAGATGTCCTTGTTGCGCATCGGACGTACCTCCCTCCAGATTCCCGACGGACTGACGGGTCCCCAGGCAGGCGAAAGAGACATCCTCCCCGCCGCGCCTTCGGGGGATGCGATCGACCCCATTATCGGCTCACCCGGCGGCGAAATCCCGCAACCGCGACAACCTCCGCGAACGCCGCGCTGGAAGCTGTTTTCCTGGCCCAGGGGCGCACTGGCCTATCTACTCACGGTGGAAGCCATCGCCGTGCTGCTCACCGTGGTACTCGGCATCCGGTACCCGGTCACCGGCCAGGCACTGATCTATTTTGGTGTCCTCACCGGCCTGGGCATCCTGGCGGCCGAGTCCACCCGGGGCGTGGAACGGATGCGCCGATGGTTCTCCGACGGTCCGCACGTCAATATGAGCTCGGTGTGGACGCTGGCGGCCGCACTGCTGACCACCCCATTGCTCGCCGCCGCCACAGCGATCATTCTCTACGCCCATCTGTGGGTTCGGAGTTGGTACCGGGTCAGCGGTGTGCAGGCATTTCGGGTGGTCTTCAACGTCAGCATCGTCGTGCTGTCCTGCTACGCGGCCGGCGCGGTTTCCAGAGCGTTGCCGGACAGGCTGTCACTGGCCGGCGCGCACCCAGCGGATCCGGCCCAGTTACTGGGGATCGTCCTGGTCATCGCCGCGTACTCGCTGGTCAACTCGTCGCTGGCGGCCGGAGCCCTGGCGTTGCTGCGGGACCAGCGCTCACTGCGCGGGATGCTGGGCAGTTGGTCGGAGAACAGCCTCGAGTACGCCACCCTGTGCGTCGGGACACTGGCCGCCACGGTGCTGGCCTGGCGCCCATGGCTGGTGGCGCTCGTGCTGCTCCCGCTGTATGTGCTGCACCGGAGCGTGCTCATCCGGCAGTTGGAGCACGCGGTCACCGTGGACCAGAAGACCGGCCTGCTCAACACGTCGACCTGGCACAGCCTGGCGGCCAGACAGGTGGAACGGGCGCGACGGCATCAGACGCCGGTGAGCCTGCTGATGGCCGACCTTGACCACTTCACCCAGGTCAACGACGAGTTTGGGCATGCCACCGGCGATCAGGCGCTGCGCACCGTGGCCGAGGCGATGACCCAGGAGGTCCGCTCGTCGGACCTGTGCGGCCGGCTCGGCGGCGAGGAGTTCGCCATCCTGCTGACCGGCACCAGCCTGGATGACGCGGTCGAGGTGGCCAACCGGATCTGCCGGCGCATCGGTTCGCTGGCGGTCGGCCAGGACGAACGCTCACTGCGGTTGAGTGCGTCGATCGGCGTCGCCACGGGTCCCGGCGGTCTCGAAGACATGCTGATGGCGGCCGACAACGCGCTGTTCGCGGCCAAGGACGCCGGCCGCGGCCGGGCCCGTGCCGCCCGGCAGTAGACACGGCCGGGCCCGTGCCGCCCGGCAGTAGACACGACCGGCCGGCCCGTGCCGCCCGGCAGGTAGGGACTTCACCGCGAGGACGTCTTCGCCTGCTGTGCCCGCCGGATCTCCTCCTGGTGCGACTGCGCCCATTCGGCCAACGGCCGCGACGCCCGCAGCAGGGACCGGCCGGTGCCCGTCAACTGGTACCAGACCGCGCCGAATCGTCCCGGTTCGGCGCGCCGAACCACCAGGCCGTTGTGCTGGGCGCGGCGCAGGGTGTCGGTCAGGACCCGTTCGGACAGAGGCCGCTCATGAGACGCCCAGCCGACCCGGGCCTCCACCTCGTTGATGGCGGCCAGAAGATCCTTGTACTGGGTCTCACCGACGGCGAGTGCGGCCAGCACCGCGATCGTCCACTGCCCGCGCAACATGTCGATGGCGTCCAAAACGGCCTGTCGATAAGGGACGTCCCACTCGCCCATTCCCTATAGCTACCACGACAATGGCGGACCGGCCGCCCAAACGAAACAGACTTCGCGCGTCCGATGCACCGAACGGGTGATATCAGCCCTGCTGAGCCAGCCCTCAGTGGGCACTGACGTTGCGCTCCGTGGCCCCGGTCCGGGTACGCCTGAATGTGCCAGGGCACTGCTCCTGGCGACGGAGGAAAACAAAGCGGCGACCGGTCTGGGTACCCGACTGGAGACGCAGCCACTGTCCGGCCCACACCGCCCCCAGCGCCAGGACAGTCCCGTTGGGTAGACGCGCCCCGGGCCGGTCGCCGCAGCCGGTCATCGAGCCACGCCGGCCAGATCGACCGGCACGACCTGTCGGGGGGTTGTGCCGGAGAGGGCCGGCTTCCGGGGCTGGGTCGGGCTGACGGCCGCCCGACCCAGCCCGTCTTATCCGGGTCCAACGGCCCTGTGATCGCCCGTTTCCGGGCAGTAGCGTCAACGGCAGATGAATTCTCTGCCAAAGATAGGGGCCGACGTGCCAGACGCCCACCGGCGCACCGGCCGGCGACCGGGTGACAGCGGGACACGACAGGCCATCGTGGACGCCGCCCGGCGGCAGTTCGCGGAGTGCGGCTATGAGGGCGCCACGCTGCGTTCCATCGCGCATGAGGCGCACGTCGACCCGGCCCTCATCCATCACTTCTTCGAGTCCAAACAGGGCGTGTTCACGGCCGCCATGGCCGACCTGCTCAAGCCGGCCGAACTGATCCCGGGCATTGTCGCCGCCGGCCCGAACGGCCTGGGCGAGCGCCTGATGCGGATGTTCGTGAACCTGTGGGAACGCCGAGCGGCGCGCGACCCCCTCCTCGCGGTCATTCGCTCGGCCGTCTCTCACACGGAGGCGGCCGAACTGTTGCGGGAATTCGTCACCACCGAGGTGCTGGGCCGCCTGGGTGAGGTGGTCGATCTTCCGCAGCGCGAGTTGCGCACCACTCTGGTCGGCAGCCAGATCGTCGGGTTAATCATGATCCGGTACGTGGTCAAGGTTGAGCCGTTGGCCTCCGTGGACGCCGAGACCCTGGTGACCGCGGTCGGTCCGACCATCCAGCACTACCTCACCGACGAACTGGAGGGAATCGCGGCGTGAGCCTGCCGGACGCGATCGGGTGGTGGCACGGGGACAGCTTCGCGGGACGCACGGTGCGCCGTCGTTTTCCAGGGATGATCGATCTGCTCGCCGAGGGCAACCCTGACCTGGACCGCCCGGTGCGGGCGCTGCGTGAGCTGGTAACCGAGATGGTCGGCGACGGCGTACTGCGGGTCGACCGGTTCGAGCGTCCCACCCCGTACTGGGCAGACTGGCTGGCCGAACGCGACGGCGCACGGTTCGGCGAACTGTCGTTCTTCGAGATCGAGTTCGTGTTCCACCACGCGATCAACTCCTACTGCGGCAGCTACCCGACCGGCCGTGATCCGTTCGAGTTCCTCAAGCGACGCGAGGCGGAGGCGGCGCTCGCCCGGGTCGCGGCCATGCGGCCGGACTCGCTGCCGGCGGCACTGCGTCAGGCGCTGTTCGCCAACATCGCGGACGCCAGCCAGCTCACGAATCCCGGCCACGGCGAGCTGGGCCAGCCGCTGGTCGTGGACGAATCGGACCGGGCGCTCGCGCTGTTGGCCGGCCAGCCCGTGTTCCTGCTCGCCGACAACACCGGGCTGGAACTCGGGCTGGACCTGCTGCTCGTCGACCGGCTGGTGCGGGACGGCCCGGTCACCCTCGCGGTGAAACCCTGGCCGCTGTTCGTCTCGGACGCGACGGTGCGAGATGTGGACGCCCAACTGGACCTGTGGCGAGCGAGCGAGCTGCGCGCCGTCGCCGGCCGGCTGGACGCCGCGCGCCGGGACGGCCGGCTGACCGTGCGGGACGACCCGGACTGGGGTGAGCCCCGGTTCTTCCAGGATCTCAGCCTGACCCTGGCCGACGCCCTTGCCGACCAGGTGGTGATCAGCAAGGGCGATCTGAACTACCGGCGGTACTTCGGCGACCGGCAGTGGCCGTACGACACGCCGATCCAGGTGGCGGCCGGATCGATCGCCTTCCGGTCGGTCCTGCTCCGCGTCCTCAAGTCCGACATCCTCGTCGGCGTCGACCTCGATCGTGCCCGGGCGATCGAGCGCGACGATCCACACTGGCTGACGGACAGCCGCTACGCGGTCATCCAGGTCAGCGATACTCGGCGATCCGAGGCCACAGACCCAGCGCGATCAGACCGATGATCAGCAGCCCGGTGACGGCCGGGATGGTCGCGGTCCAGCCGGACACCGAGCTGTCCGCGTTGGAGATGGCCCCGTCGAAGGCGGCCTGGTTGATCTGGCTGGTACCGAACAGCGCGATGTCGTACTGGATGAAGTCGTAGAACGCGTTGCCCGGCGTGTCGTTGATCACGAAGTTCGTCGCCGCGGTCAGGTTGCCGGAGTCGACCAGCGACCGCATGTGTTGGTCGTCGCCCTGCCACTTCTGGTACGCGGCGAGCATCTTATTGGCGGCGGTCTGCTCGCCGGCGAAGGTGATGTTGTTCATCTCCGCGTCGAGCTGCTTCGACACCGTCTGCGACTTGCTCTGGAAGTCGGCCTGGTACTGGGGCCGGCGCTGCGGATCGATCAGGAACCGGCTCTCGTCGGCGGTCGCGTCATACCCGGTCGAGCGGGCCTGGGACAGGGTGATGATCGAATCAAACGCCTGCGACTTCGCCACGAACAGTTGGTGGTTCTCGTTGGCGACCATGCTGGCTCCCAGCACCGTGACCCCCAGTGCGATCACGGTGGCCACCGCGAGAGCCGGGTTGAGCCAGCGCCGGACCCGCCGCACCAGCAGGATCTGCACCACCACCAGACAGCCGATGCTGATCGCGCCGAACACGATCAGCAGCACCTCGGCGAGGCTGGTACTGGCCCGTTGGCTGTCGTAGATCGAGTTCAGCTGGTCACTGCTGCTGTTGGTCATGCCCTGGACCTCGGTCAGGATCACCTGCATCGAGTCGGTGGCCTGCCGGTAGAGGGTGAGCACCTGGGCCGACGGCTTGCCGGCGGGGTCGCCGCCCTGCTGGTTGAGCAGGAACGCCTCGGTGACCAGCGCCTTGTACTGGCCGATGCGGTCCGCCGTGGAGTCCGCGATGCCCTGGATGTTGGGGTCGTTCGGGGCGTCGGCCGCGATCTGCCGGAGGGCGTCCTCGGCCGCGACCTCGCTCTCCTGGTAGGCGTTGAGCGCGTAGGTGCGGCTGTCGGACAGGCCGGGGTCGGTGCCGACCAACAGCACGTCGGCGGCCTGCTGGTCCATGCTGTTCAGCGCGAAGTACAGGTCGGAGGACGCCTTCACCAGGGGTGCGCTCTGCTGGCCGATCGTGTCCAGTCCCGAGCGCAGCGCGGCGGAGGTCACGCCGATGTAGGCGCTGAGGCCGACGGTGATCGCCATGCTGATGGCGCCCAACACGAACAGCAGGCGCCGGGTGCCACCGAGGCGGCGGCCACGGCCGGACTGCGGGGGCGGCGGCGGTCCTGGTCGGTGGTTCGGGCCGGGTCGAGTCGTCGGCGCTGCCGCGACGCTCATCGCGCGCTCCCAGGGTTGTGGCGGAGGGTGATCGTGGTCCAGGCGCCGACATGGACGCGGTCGCCGTCGGTCAGCGGCACGACCACATCGGGCGTGATCGGGTCGTCGTTGTCGTTGATCGTGGTGCCGTTGGTGGAGCCGGTGTCCTTCACGGCCCAGCCGTCCGGCACGGCCACCAGCACCGCGTGCCGATGCGAAACGCCGGGGTCCAACGGCGGCCCGGCGAGGTCGATCTCCGGTGTCTCGCCACGGCTGTGGCTGCGCCGGCCGATCCGGATCTCGGTGCCAACCAGCGACACCGTCCGCTCGGGCAGGTCGTCCGGGAACGGGATGACGCCGTCCTCGGGCTCGCCCTGGTCCAGCACCAGCTGGTAGTAGTCGTGGTCGGCTCGGATGACCGCGGTCCAGGCGGCCGGCTGCGGGTCACCGCCGACCCCGGACACGAAGTCGTAGCTGCAGCCCTCGCAGAACCGCCCGGTCCGGGGTTCCCCGCAGACCGGGCAGGCGTCCGGCCCGTCCGGCTCGGCCACCGCCGGAGCCGCCGCCTCCGGCGCGGACAGCGCCGTCGCCGTGCCGGACATCTGCAGGCCACAGACATCGCAGAAGTCGCTGCTGGCCGATTCATGCCCGTTCGGGCACATCAGTGGCATCGCGCTCAGTCCTTGTTGCCGCGCACGCGGGACGTCTTGGTGGACCTGGTGTCCAGGGTCATGGCGTCCTCCTCGCTGACCTTCGACTTCAACCGGACCGTGCCGGTCACCGGGTCGACGACGTCGACGACGTTGGCGAGCAGCCGGGCGGATTCGGCGTTGCCGGAGTCCAGGGCGAGCTTGACGGCGCGGCCGAGCTTGGAGGTGGCCCGCTCGACGTCGCCGGCGCGGCGCGCGGCCATGCCGTCCTGGATCGCCTCGGCCAGTTCGGCCTGACCGGTGTAGTGGGCGACCTCGACGCTGATGCGGGTGGACAGCGCCTCGTCGTCGGTCCACACGGCCTTGATCATGCCCTGCGCCAGCGGTTCGGAGCCCTCGCCGACCACGCTCACCCGGCCGGCCAGCATGACGTCGCCGACCTTGCCGACCGGCACCTGCACGCAGACGTGGTAGTCGCGCAGTTCCGTGCCCCAGGAGCCCAGTGGGTAGTCGCCGCGCTGCGGCCCGGAGGACGTCCGCCGGCCGGTCAGGTCCTCGATGGTCGGCGCGACCTGCTTGACGAACTGGATGGCCGCGTCCTTCGGCGTCCACAGCCGCAGCACCACGTCGGCCACCGCCTTGCCCATGGCGGCGGACGTCATCGCGCGGAAGTCGGCCTCCAGGTCGGCCGGGTTGGCCACGATGTCCACGGTGCCAAGGAGCCCGGAGGCGATCTTCCGGAGTTCGCTGACCTCCCAGTCGGTTCCCACACCCCGGCAGTCGCAGACGAACCTGCCCTGGCAGGCGGCGATGGCGGCGTCCAGTTCCGCCGGGCCCTCGTGCTGGTTGCGACCGTCGGTGAGCAGGATGGCGTGCCGGATCGCACCGCTGGGGGCGGTCGACAGCGTCTGGTTGGCCATCGTCAGCCAACGGCCGATGGCGGTGCCACCGGAGGCGCCCAGCCGGCCCAGCGCCTGCTTGGCCTCCGCGCGGGTGGCCGGCCCGGCGACGGCCAGCGAGCCGTCCGCCGGATACAGGTGGTAGGCCTGATCGTTGCCGACGATCACCGCGAAGGACACGCCGTCGGGCAGGGTGTCGATGGCGGTGCTGGTCGCGCGCTTGGCGGCCTGGATCTTGCTGCGTGGGTAGTCCATGGAGCCGGAACAGTCAACGATGATCGCCTCGGCGAGTCGTCGATCGACGGTGCCCGCGGTGGCGGGCGCTGCGCCCGCCTGGCTTGTCACCGTGACGATCGCGTTGACCAGCGAGGCCCCCTCCGGCAGATACTCGTTCTGGTAGACGTCGATCCGGAATTCGGGACTGCCGCTCATCTCGGCTTCCTTTCGGGCGGGAACGGCGTGAGCGTCGCGGTGATGTTGTCATGGCCGCCATGCAGCAGCGCGAACTGGATCAGGATTTTGGCCGCGGGCAGCGGCGCTGTGACCGCGTCCGGCATGACCAGGCCGGCCAACCCCTCCGCACTCGGACAGTAGTTCCACAGTCCGTCGCTGCACAGCAGAACCAGTCCGGGCCCGGTGGGCCGGAAGGTGGTGACGTGGGCGGGGGTCAGGCCGGCGTCGGCGCCCATCCACCGGGTCAACGCGTGGGCGCGTGGGTCGGCGGCGGCCTGTTCGGCCGTGAACCGGCCGGCGGACACCGCCTCGAACGCCCAGGAATCATCGGCCGTGAGCAGCTGGCTCTCCCCGGCCAGCCAGTACGCCCGGCTGTCACCGATCCAGCCGACCGTGACCGCCTCCGGCGTGATGACCGCCGACACATAGGTGCAGGCGGGCGCGTGGTCCCGGTCGCCACTGGGCGCCATGTCGATCACCGCCGCCGCGGCGGCCGCCGCCGCCTGCTCGGTGGCGGTCTCCGGACCGACCTGGCCGATCAGCTCGGCCAGGCGTTCCGCGGCCGTGTCCACGGCCAGCCGGGACGCCTCATCCGGCCTGTCCGAAACGGACACGCCGTCACTGACCACCGTGATCACGGTGTCATCGAGGACTCGTGAAGCCATCGAGTCCTCGTTGCGCCGGTGCCGCAGCCCCCGGTCGGTGATGCCGACAACCGCACCCAGATCCTGTTCGGCGTGGTCCGCCCTGGCGGGCTGGCGCAGCCCGCAGGACTCGCAGAACCGGTCGTCGGGGCCCACCTCGGCACCGCAGCCGGAGCATTTGATCTCCATCGTCACACCAGGCTCATCGGTCGAACCGTGTTGGCCATGTCGATGAGGTCGCGGCGGGCGACGGCGGTGTCGGCCAGTTTGGCCAACGCGCGATAGTTCCGTTCCAGCCCGCCGCGCACGCCACGATCGGTCAGCGGGCAGTCGAGCACGGTGGCGTTGTCCAGGCCCGGATGCGTGCCGGAGCGCAGCCACGCATGGGCCGCGCAGAGCACACCGATGCTGGCCTTGCTCCGCCGTTCCGCGTCCAGGTCAAGCGTGTTGAGTCGTTCCGCGGCGATCACGATGTCCTTTCGGGACAGTGCGGAGGGCGTCCGCACGGAGAGTCGGGTGGTCACCGCGGCCAGTTGCGCGGTCACGTAGTGGCTGGACGTGTCGGGCACGGACTCCAGTACGTCCAGCGCGCCATGCCGGTCGTCGGCCGCCAGCAGCGTCCTGGCCAGGCCGAACGCGGCGCTGGTATAGGCATGATCGGTGCGCCAGACCAGCCGGTAGTAGCTTTCGGCGCCGGCGGCGCCCAGGATCTCGTGGCAGGCGGCCAGCGCCAGCTTCGGGGCCGGCTCGCCGGGCACCATGGTGTAGGCGTCGTCGAAATGACCGGCGGCCGTGCCGGCGTCACCGCCGGCCAGCGCCAGCAGGCCGCGATACCAGGAGATCCGCCAGTCCAGCGGATCCTCGCCATACAGGCCGTCCAGCCGCGTCCTGGCGGGTTCCAGGTCGCCGGACCCGATCAGCGCGTGTGCCAGGGCGAACCGGACCTCCACGGTCTGGTTGGGGGCCGAACTGAGCGCCGCGATCTGCCGCGCCGCCGGCAGTGTGGCCGTGGTGGCGAGGAAGCCGGCCGCCGGGTCGGTGGTGTCGACCTGCGGCAACGGCAGCGCGGCGGACAGTGTCCCCGGCTCCGGCGCGCCGTACCAGTCGTCCTTGTTCAGCCCGAACACCCTCCGTTCCGGACCGAACACAGTGGACAGACCGGACCGGGCACGACCGTCCTGGGTGGACATCACCTCGCGCAGCACGCCGGTCAGCTGGTCGGCCATCGCCTGCGCCGACTCGAACCGGCGGTCCGGGTCGGGATCGGTGGCCCGCAGCAGTAGGCGGTGGAACGACGGGTACTCGGCCAGCAGCGGTATCTTGCTCGCGTCCGGCAGGCTGTCCTGGTACTTGTTGACGTAGTCGAAGTTGAACGTCAGCACCGCCAACGTCCGGCCGACCGTGTAGATGTCGGACTCGATGGACGGCCCGTCGGTGCCCAGTTCCGGCGCGCAGTAACCGTCCGTCTTGTACACCGGACTGTCCAGGTCGTCGATCCGGCGGACCGCGCCGAGGTCGATCAGCTTGAGCTGTTCCTCGCTCTGGATCACGTTGTCCGGTTTGAAATCGCAGTAGAGCATGCCCTGCGCGTGCAGATAACCCAACGCGGGCAGCATCTCCAGCGCGTACGCGATCGCCTGGCCAACCGGCAGCGGAATCAACTGGCCGGTCTCATCGCGCTGGTTGCGCAGCTCCTTCAGGGAACGGCCGCCGACGTATTCCATGACGATGTAACCGACCATGGTTCCGTCGGTCGGATCGGGATGCTGCACGAAGTTGTAGATCCGCACGATGTTCGGATGCTCGACCTCGGCGAGGAACCGGCGCTCGGCGACGGCGGCCGCCATCGCCTCGCTGTCCCCGGTGTCCAGCAGGCCCTTCAGCACCACCCAGCGGTCGCTGACGTTGCGGTCCTTGGCCAGGTAGATCCAGCCGAGCCCGCCATGCGCCAGACAGCCCAGCACCTCGTACTGGCCGGCGACCAGATCACCGGCGAACAGTTTCGGACTGAACGAGTAGTGGGCACCGCATTTCGGGCAGAAGCCCTCGGTGCGGCCGGGCCGGCCGTCCTTGGAGCGGCCGACCGGAGCGTCACAGTGGCCGCAGTAGCGCTTGTGCTCGGCGACTTCCGGGTTGGCCAGCAGCGCCTCGGACGGGTCGCGCCGGGGCACCGGTGGCACCTCGACCAGACCGGCGCCCAGCCGGCCACGGCGGCTGGACCGAGTGGTGCCACGCGACGCCCGGGTGGTGCCGCGCCGGCTGGAACGGCCGGTCACCGGTTCCGTTCCGGCGCTGCTCGCCGAACCGGTCGGCGCCGAGCCGGCGGTCGCCGGGCTGGCGGTGACCGGGGTGGCGGTGACCGAGCTGGCCGGCGATGCCGCGGTGGCCGGGGTGGCCGGCGAGCCGGCCGGCGCCAGCCCACACTCGGTGCAGAAGCCGTCCTCGATGGTGCCGGAGCATCCCGGACGACCACACTGGACCATCAGCGCGTCTCCTTGTCGGTGATCAGACGTTGATAGGCGGCAAGTGCCCTGGTCGCGGCGGCGAGATCGCAGGGCGCGCGCCACAGCAGTTCCCTGGCGCGCTGGTAGCCGGCGGTCAGTTCGGCGTCCTCGGCGAAACCGATCCGGGCGGCCTTGGCGCGGTAGGCGTCCAGCCGCCCGCGCAACTCGTCCCGCCGGCCCAGCAACGCGGTGGCGGTGTCCCTGGCGGAGTTCGCCCGCCGCAGCGCCTCCGCGATGGCCGACGTGAGCACGGCCATCGACTCCTGGGCCTTCGGCCACCGCCCGTCGCCGGACAGCGCGCGCACCTCGTCGAGCTGGTCGCGCAGCGTGGCGACCGAGTCCCCGACCGTCGGCAGGCTGACCGCGATCTTGGCTCGGGCCCGCTCACGGGCCTGTCGGGCGGCGCTCTCGGCCGCGCCGACGCTCTCGATGTCGGCGGCGGCGCGACGCATCCGTTCCGCAGCCTCGGTGCGGAACGATCCGAGCGCGTCGACCTGGTCGCGCGCCGCGTCCAGCCGGGCGGTGATCCGCTCGGCGCGGCTGGCCTGGCCGGCCAGCGCCAGCGGATCGGTGAACACGGTTTCGCGCAGCGTGTCGATCTCGCCATGCAGGTCGCTGATCTCGGTCAGCACCGGATGGCCGGACTCGGCGAGCCCGAGCTGGCCGACCAGGGTTTCGGTGGCGGTCAGCCCGCTGGCGAGTTCGTCCAACGGCTTGGCGTACTCGGACAGCACGGCCTGGGCCGTGGCGGCCAGATCGGCGACGCTCCGGTAGCTGGTGTTCATGCTGGCCACCAGGTCCGCCAGGGTGGTCCGGGTGACCACCGTCGCCGGGCCGGTCAGGCCGCGTTGTTCCAGCGGAACGTCCTCGCTGCCCAACACCACGGCCGGGCCGGTCAGCAGGTCACTGAGTTCGGTCAGCTCGGTCTGGCCGGGCCGGCCGCGCCGCTCGCGCACCTGCCGGGCCTCGTCGAGCACGGCCCGATAGCTCGCCAGGTGGCTCCACAGCCCCGCGACGCTCTCCTTGGCGGCCGTCCAGCGCCGCTGCGTTTCACCGGTGAGCGCGGCCGAGGACAGAAACTCGTACCCGGGATGCCTTTCCAGTTCCACGAGGGCATCGGCGATCGTCTGGCCGTCGGCACCCAACCGGTCCAACGCCTGATCGACCTCGGTGGACGTCATCCGGGGCACTGCCACTCCGCTCATGCTACGGGAGCCGTGAGTAGGAGTGCCGTCACCGGTTGTCGCCCCCGTACCAAGAAACAACGTTGCTGCTGTCGTTCTACCACGGCGCGGACACCGAGTGGGCCACGAGCGCGGCACGATTCGGTTCAATGCGGACGGTAATCGAAGCGTTTCGCAGTGGCACGAAAACAATGGATCAATACTCCATTGTCGACTTCCCGGCGAAATGAGACGGGGCGCACTATCTGAGGACCATGGTCCGTCAACACCTTCACAGGTTCGACGTTTCCGCAGGTCAAAGCCTTGATCACACACCGTGTCCGGCTGGGGCACTTCGTCCTCAGATGGAAACGTACGCCCACGTGTGGGTGGACTTCACGCGTCCAGTCTGATTGCATGGCCGCCATGTTCAGATCGATGTCGATCACGAACCGCACACTCAGATTGGATTGGTAACAACGGTGAGCACTGTGCGGGATCTGCGAGAACTGTGGGACCGCGGCCGTGCCGTCGTCAGCGACGCCGTCAACCGCTACCGCACGACGCATCCGGTCGAGCCGGCAACGCTCGACCGGCTCCGTGAGCTTCGCGAACTGCGCGAGACCCGGTCCGTTTCGCAGGACCGGCTCGCGGCGATCTGCTCCAGCCTCGCGCTGCGCGACCTGAACCTGGTCGATCTTGCCATCGAACAGTTGGAAAAGATCTACCAACACGAGGAAGATCCGGACAAGCTCGAACACCTGTACCAGATCGACAACCTCGCGATCCGGATGCGCCGCAACGCCGAGAACCTCCGGGTTCTCGCCGGCCAGAACAGTGATGACGCCGCCGCCGACAGTGCCTCCCTGGTGGACCTGCTGCGTGCCGCGCTGTCGTCCATCCGCCAGCACGAGCGTGTCGCCCTCGGCCAGGTCGCCCCGGTGGCCATCGTCGGCCCGGTGGCCGCGGACATCGGCCGGGTGGTGACCGAGCTACTGGACAACGCGGCCAACAATTCGCCGCCCGCATCCATGGTGCGGGTGAACGCCTATCTGACCGAGACCGGCAGCGTCCTGCTCCGTATCGAGGACGACGGCATCGGCCTGCCCGACGACCGGCTGGCCGGTCTGAACCAGCGGCTGAGCGGTCCGTCCGCACTCGACCGCGACGCCGTGCGCCACATGGGTCTGGCCGTCGTCGCCTCCCTGGCGCATCAACACAAGATGCGCGTCCGGTTGCAGCGGCGGGTACCACAGGGCACCACCGCACTGGTGACCATCCCGGACTCGCTGGTGACCGATCTGCCGACCGCCCTGTGGTCAGGAGGCAACACGGTGTCCGGAACGCCCCGGAGCAGCCAGCCCGAAGGGCAGCCCGCACCACGGCATCGCGCCTCGGACGACGGTCCCACCGGGAACAACGGGAGCCGGATCAACGGAGCACGGCCCGAGCCGCCGGCCGAGAGGCCCGCGCCGCTGGGCGAACTGCGCCGCGAGCCGGTGGTGGGCGGCCTGACCCCCAGTGGCCTGCCGAAGCGGGTGCCGGCCAGCCTGCGCGCCGAGGCCGGTCCCCGGGACGTCACGGATGACATGACGCCCTCCGACACGGGAATCCACCCCGCGGTGGACACCGATCCGGAGGTCGCGGCGGAGGCGCAGGCGGAGCATGTCCGGGCCTTCGCCGAGTTCGGCGCCTTCGAGTTGGGGCAGCGCACCGCCGACACCGGCGAGGAGGCCACCGAGTTGACCGGCGATCTCGGTGATCCGGACCAGGAATGAATTACCTGATGGAGGAATGACAGCGGTGACGTCCTATTCGGGCGCGGCCACCCGGGGCGATTTCGCCTGGCTCGTCAATGATTTCGTGCAGCGGGTGCACGGCGTCAGTCACGCGCTGATCCTGTCTTCGGACGGGTTGCGCCTGACCGCCTCCGACACGATGGCGGTCGACGACGCCGACCAGCTCGCCGCGATCGCCAGCGGGGTACTGGGGCTGGCGCGCAGCGGCGGGAGTCTGTTCGGCATGGGGGCATGCGACCAGATCATCCACCGCTACCAGGGTGGCTATTTCCTGTTCATGCACATCGGCAATGGTGGCGGACTGGTCGTCCTCACCGCACCGAAGTGCGATATGCAGGTCGTCGGCTACGAGATGGCCCAGTTCGTCAACACGGTAGGCCGTCGTCTCACGCCCCAGGTGCGGGCCGGGTTGCGGCAGGTCGTCACCGCCCGAAAGCCACACGGCTGATCGGGCCGGGTCGAGGATGTGATAACACTGACCAGCAGAAACACCGGGACTCCCGGGGTTGTGGGGACAACGGCTCCGCGAAACAAGTGGGTCGCGGCGCGAATTCGGCCCTACACCCTCACCGGCGGGCGAACCCGGGTCCGACACGAACTGTTCGTGGAAACCATTATCTCGGTTCCACACTATGATCCGGCGCTGCGCGACAGCCTGATGCCCGAGTCGCGCGAGCTCTACGAGCTGGCCCGCACCATGGTGTCCGTCGCCGAGCTGTCCGCACTGCTCAGTATTCCTCTGGCGGTGGTGCGCGTCCTGGTGAGCGATCTCGCCGACTACGGCGCGGTCGTGATCCACCCGACCGGATACGCCTACCGTCACGACCGCGAAACCCTGGAGAGGATCCTTGATGGGCTCAATCAACTCTCCATATGAGGCCAACCCCGGCCCGCTGCCAGAAGACCTCATGGTCTCCGCGAAGATCGTGGTCGCGGGCGGGTTCGGGGTCGGCAAGACCACGTTCGTGGGCTCGGTGTCGCAGGTTCCACCGCTGAACACCGAGGCGTGGATGACCACGGCGAGCGAGAACATCGACGACATCAAGCAGATCGGTTCCAAGACCACCACCACGGTGGCCATGGACTTCGGCAAACTGTCGTTGCGACGTGACCTGATGCTGTATCTGTTCGGCACACCCGGCCAGCCGCGTTTCTGGTTCATGTGGGATGACCTGTCACGTGGCGCGCTCGGCGCGATCGTGTTGGTCGACCCGCGCCGGATCGACGAGTCGTTCGCCGCCATCAACTATTTCGAGAATGACTCGACGGTGCCGTTCATCGTCGTGGTGAACCTGTTCAACGGCGACCTGCCGTACCGGCTTGAGGAACTCCGCGAGGCATTGGCGCTGGCCCCGAACGTACCGCTGATCACCTGTGACGCACGGGACCGCGGGTCGGCCGTCTACGCCCTTCGGGAACTGGTCAGCTATACCCTCGCACTGGTTGACAGACCCTCGTCCAACCAGGAGTCCCTGTACCGACAGGGCCGGCGTACGGCGAGAACACTGGTGGACTGAGAGCGGATTGAGAGACTGGACTTGCGAAAGATTCTGATAATCGGGGCCGGCCAGTCCGGCCTGCAGCTCGCTCTGACCCTGCTCGACCATGACTACGAAGTCACCCTGATGACCGCTCGGACATCGGAGGAGACCCGTTATGGGCGTGTCATGTCCACGCAGTGCATGTACGACCACGCGCTGCAGATCGAGCGTGATCACGACCTGAACCTGTGGGAGAAGGAGGCCGTCAAGGTCGAGGGCGTGGGCCTGTCCATCGCGGGTCCGGACAGCAAACGGGTGCTGGACTGGGTCGGCAGGCTGGACCGCTACGCACAGTCGGTCGACCAGCGGCTGAAGATGGCCGCCTGGCAGGATCTTTTCGAGGACCGCGGCGGCAAGCTGATCCTCACCGGCGTCACCACCTCGGACCTCAACGCACTGGCCGGCCGCTATGACCTGACCATCGTGGCCGCCGGCAAGGGCGAGCTGGTCGGGCTGTTCGACCGGGACACCTCACGCTCCCCCTACGCCACCCCGCAGCGCTCGCTGTCCGTCGTCTACGTGCACGGCATGGAACCCCGGCCCGAGCATCCCGATTTCGCCGCGCTGCGCTGGAACATCGTGCCGGGTGCCGGCGACCTGTTCGTCGGGCCCGCGTACACCCTCAGCGGCGACTGCGACATCCTGTTCTGGCATGGCATTCCGGGCGGCCCGATGGACTGCTGGCATGACCACCCCGGTCCCGCCGAGCATCTCAAGCGCACCCTGGAGCTGATGCGCGCCTTCGTGCCGTGGGAGTACGCCCGCTGCCGGCATGTCGAGCTCACCGACGCCAAGGCCAGCCTGGTCGGCGGCTACGCGCCCACGGTCCGGCGCCCGGTCGGCGAACTGCCGTCCGGCAACCCGGTGCTGGGCATGGCGGACGTGGTGGTGGCCAACGACCCGATCACCGGTCAGGGCGCGAACAACGCGGCGCGCTGCGCGGAGGTCTACCTGAAGTGCATCCTGGACCGCGGCGACCAGCCGTTCGACCGGCAGTGGATGCAGCAGACCTTCGACGAGTACTGGAAGTGGGCCGGCCCGATCACCCGGTGGACGAACTCGATGCTGAAGCCGCCACCGCCGCATGTGCTGAACATGCTCGGCGCGGCCTCGCAGATCCCCGAGGTGGCCAACCGGATCGCCAACGGGTACGCGAACCCGATGGACTACCAGGACTGGTACATGAACCCGGACAAGGCCGAGGCGTACCTGGCCAGCTTCACCCGGGTGTAGGTGACCGGCCGGGTTCAGTGACGCGGCCGGGTCGTGGACCGTGCGTCGTCCGCGACCCGGCCCGCTTGGTCTACCGGGCCTACGGCTTCTACCGCCCGCCGGTGGAGCTCGAGTCGACCGGCACGTTGCCCCGCACCTGCGACTGGGCCGGCACGCCGGGCAGTTCGATCGGCCTGCTGTCCGGTCCCGGTGTGTACATCCCCCAGTGCGTGACCTGGGTGACCTTCATGGTCGGTGCCGAGGCGGCCACATACGGGTTGATCTTGTAGAGGGTTCCCCAGTCGCGGTTGATGTCGCCCTGCAGATAGGTGGGCAGCGTCTGCACGGTCGCGACCACGTTGAGCCAGCCGAATGGACCACCGGCGTCCGGCGCCGACCAGGTGGTGCCGACATCGCGGATGTCGGTGCCACCGGCGATGCGGTAGGTCGGCATCTGGGAGATGCCGTTGCGCGTGTTGTAGGGCTGCAGGCAACCGTCCACCAGCGCGACCGGCCATTCCATGAACACCGGCTGGTCCCGCAGGAAGTTGGTGAGCGTGACGGTGTTCGGCACCCGGGGCGCGGTCACCGCCATCCACGAGTTCTGGCCGACCGCCTGGGTGGTGGCCACCAACCGGACATAGTTGGTCTGCTGTTCGGCGCCGGTGAGCATGATCCGGCTCTCCCGCCAGGCCGTCGGGTCGGCGTTCGGCTCGTTCGGAGCGTCCACCGGCTGGCCGATGTACTGCTGCTGTACCACCTGGAAGCCGGTCTTGGTCTTGGTGCCGAACTCGGCGACCAGGCCGTTCTCGCCGACGGCGACGCCCGCCATGTCGACGATCAGCGGTTTGTCCCCGGACTTGGCGGCCGTGGGCAGGGTGTACCAACTGGTGGTCAGGCTCGTCGGGCCGGTCGGGCCGTTGGCGCCGTAGTTACCCCAGACCGGTGCGGAGTTGGTGGACGGAATCGGCGGAATCCACTGCGGCAGCGCGAAATCGGTGGCTGCCCACGCCGGCAGGCTGTTGAGCGCGAAGCCCTTCATGGTCGCCTGGTTGGACGCGCCCGGCGCCGGCGTCAGCGTGTCGTGGACCGGGTCGGACTCCACGTTGACATAGTCGGACAGCCCGCAGCTCTTTCCGGCCAGCTGGAGCACGTTGTCCTTGCCCATGCTGTAGCTGTCCCACTCCTTGTGGATGCCCCACACGAAGTTGGCGACCTCCGCGATCACCAGCACGCCGGCGATCAACGCGATGGGCGCGGAAGCCATGCGCAGTCGCCTGCCGGGCGTTAACCCCGGTTTGACGTTCCGGCTGGGCAGGTCGCCGCGCAGGTGCTCGACACCGGCGATGATCAACGCGATGAGGGCCAGGATGTCCAGCACCGAGCTGGCGCTGTGACCGGCGATCGACGGCGGTTTGTCGAACCAGGGTGAGCCCCAGCCCGACACGTACCACCACGCGTTCGGTCCGGTCGACGCCAGCGAGGCGATGATCAGCAGGCCTGCGGTGAACAGCGCCCGGTTTCGCCGGGACCGCAGCACCGACGCGCTGGTCGCCAGCGCGCAGAGGGCCGCCAGTGACCCGCCGAGCGCGGCGAACGCGCCGAAGTGGTGGGTCCACTTGGTCGGGGTGAGCGCCAGCAGCGCGAAGGACAGGATGGTGGTGCCGAGCAGCCGCCGGCTCGGTCCGAGAGCCGCACCGGGTATCTTGCCCCTCTTGAGCAGCACCACCAGGCAGGTGACCAGGCACAGGATGATCAGCAGCACCGGGAACCGGCGGGCCAGCGAGCCGTCCGCGGAGTTACTGAACAGCATCTGGTAGCGCTCGATCTCCTGGTACCAGTTGACGGCCGGGCCGATCGAGGTGCGGACCTTGGTGGAGTCGAACACGGACCGCATGGTCTGGTTGGCGAACACCGCGACCAGCACGATCGTCCCGCTGGCGGCCATCGGCGCCAGCACCGGCACCCAGCCGAAGTCCCGGGCCCGCCGCCGTACCAGCTTGAACAGCGGCCGGGCGCCGGCCAGGAACGGCGCGACCGCGATGAGCCCGGTGGGCGTCGCGGCCAGCGCGAACGCGGCCGCGAACAGTCCCAGCGCGGCCGGCAGCAGTCGTTGGGTGGCGATGGTCCGTTCCACCGCGCACACCGCCAGCAGCGTCCAGATGACCACCACCGACTCCGGCCGCAGGCCGTTGTCGTAGGGCAACCAGAACGCCAGGAAGGTCGCGGCACCGGCCCAGCTCGCGGCGCGGCTGCGGCGCACCTGCCGACCCAGCCGGGGCAGCACCTCGCGGCTGATCAGCAGCCAGCTGCTGACACCCATCAGCAGTGCGGGCAGCCGCACCCACGGCGTGGCGGTGGAGACCAGCACCCAGCGCGCGTACAGCTCGTAGAACCAGCCGAACGGCGCCTCCGGCGTGTCGAACCACCGGTAGACGTTGGCGATGTAGCCGGTGGTGGCCTCGTTGCGGGCCATCGTGAGGATGTAGCCGTCGTCCGAGGTGACCGTGCCGATCAGCCACCAGATGATCAGCGCGCCGATCACCGCGCCGTCCCGGCCGGTGGGCCGCCACCAGCCCTTGGGCACCAGCTTCAGCTTGCGTCCGGTCGCGCGGCGGTCAATAGCGTGCAGAGCGATACCCGCGCCGACGAAGCACAGGATCGCCACCAGCATCGCGGCGATCTTCAGGGCGGCCGCGGTGGTCTGGTAGCGGGTGTCGGGCTGGATGTTCACGGCCAGCCCGGCCACGTTGTCGGTGCGCGAGTTGAGGTCCGAGTAGACGCCGACGACCTGCGGGCGCGCGTCGTAGTCCAGCGACGCGAGCACCCGGCTGTCCATCCTGACGGTGGTGCTGACCCCGTCGGAGTGCACGGCCAGGGTGCATGTGCCGGCCGGGATGGGGGTGGTGGCGATCTGCTGGCTGCTGTCGGTGACGGTGATCTGACCCTGGTGCACCTGCACCGACAGGCCGTCGATGTTGCCGTACTGGGAGGACGGCGGGGTGGTGGCGAACAGCACGGCTTGCCCGCCGCGCACGCGGTCGGACAGTCCACGCGCGACCGCGCACGGAACGCTCGCGTCCAGCGAGGTCGGCTGGTAACCCGCCAGCGGCGCCGTGACGGCCGCGGTGTTTCCGTTGGCGGCGGGCCAGCTGACGTCCACCACGTCGTAGGTGACCGGCAGAAACGGGACCGCCAGCGCCACGATGGTGCCGAGCAGCCCGAGGGCGGCGGCCAGCCGCCGCAGCCAACGGCTTCTGTGGCGTTCGGGTTCCACCTCGGTGGACAACCCGTCGGCGTCTCCAGCAGCCGCGGTCACGGCCTTCCCCGGGACATCGAGCACGGTCAGACCGTAGCCGGTGGGGCTTCGGCACCGGTCAAGTGGCCCCCGCCCATCAGGCCGCGAGCGCGCGGACCCGGCGCAGCACCTCGTCCGCACCGATCGCCCGCGAGATCGCGTACAGGTCCGGGCTGCGGGTGGAACCGGTAAGCGCGACCCGGACCAGCTGAGACGCCTCCCGGATCGAGCCCGGGTAGGCATCGGAATTCTTCTTGTATTCCTTGGGGTTCGGCGCGAATCCGTTCCTCGCGGCGAGCTCGCGGATCTGGTTGAACCATTCCCGTGGGTCGTCCAGGTGCTGGTAGCCATCGACCAGTTCGCGGGCGAAGGTCGCGGCCACCGCGTGGTCCAGACCGACCGGCGCGAGTCGTTCGTCGTCGGGTCCGGACAGCGGGGTGAACAGCTCCGGGAAGAAGAACCCGTAGGCGGACCGGAAGTCGGACCACTTGCGCAGGTCCTTGCGCGGGTTGCTGACACCCACCCGCTCCACGTCCAGGGCACGCAGCGCGAGGTCCCGTTCCGCGTCGAGGACGGTGAGCACCTCGGGATCGTACTGGCCGGCCCAGGTGCGGACGGCGTCGTAGATCTGTTCGCCGGTGAGGGTGGCGATGTGGTTGGCGCTGATGTCCTCCAGCTTGACCAGGTCGACCAGCGGGCCGGCGGTGCCGCACTGGTCCAGCCGGATCGGCGTGGCCAGCGCCTTGTCCAGGGGCAGCTCGGCGAGTCGCCCGTTGGCCAGGCCGCGCAGGTAATACAGCACCGCGTCGGCCGGATAGCCGGCCTCGATGTAGAAGTCGACGCCGGCCTCCGGGTCCTTACGCTTGGAGAGCTTGCGCTTGCCGCCCGGGATGAGCTTCATCAGCGGCGCGATATGCGCGTAGCTGACCGGCTCGAATCCGAGCGCCTCGAAGAGCTGCTTGTGCAGCGGAACCGAGGAGATCCATTCCTCACCGCGCACCACCAGGCTGATCCGCATCAGGTGATCGTCGACGGCATGCGCGAAGTGGTAGGTGGGCAGCCGGGGTGACTGATCCGATGATTTCAGGATGACCACGTCGTTGCGGTTGGCCTCATGGGCCAGGTCGCCACGGATCGCGTCGGCGAAATGAACCCGCTTCCCGATCGCGTTGTCCGGCGCGCGGAACCGCACCACATAGGTCGCGCCCTCGGCGAGCTTCGCGGCCACGTCGGCCGGGTCGGCGTCCCGCCAGATCGCCCACCTGCCGTAATAGCCGGTGGGCAGTTTCGCGGCCTGCTGGCGCGCGGTGATCTCGGCGAGCTCCTCCTTGGTCGCGAAGCACAGATATGCCTTGTCCTGGCGCAGCAGGTGCCGGACATAGCTGAGGTAGACGCGCTCCCGCGCGGACTGCTGGTACGGCCCGTAGGCGCCGTCCGGGTCGGACTCGTCGGGGTGCAGATCGAAGTAGTCGAACGCCCGCTCGAACTGTGCGATGGCGCCCTCGACCTCGCGGGACTGGTCGGTGTCCTCCACCCGGACCAGGTACGCGCCACCCGAGTGGGTGGCGATGTCACGGTCGATGGTGGCCACGTACACGCCGCCGATGTGCACGAATCCGGTGGGCGACGGACCGAACCGGGTGACCTGGGCGCCCTCCGGGAGCTGGCGGGGCGGGTACTGCTGCTCCCAGTGCTCGGGTTCGGGCAGGTCAGCGGGGAACAGGCTGTCGATGACCGCGCGGTCCAGCATGGGGTGGTCAGTCTCGCTTCCGGGGTGTACCCGATCAAGGAAATGGGTGGTCGTGAACCGTCCCAGGCTACCAACGCGCGGTTGCTCAGCCGCCGGCCGGCATGGACCTGGGCGCCGCGCTGAGGTACTGGCCGACTCGCTTCACGAGAAGGTTCATCTCGTAGGCGATCTGGCCCATGTCGGCGTTCTCCGCGGCGAGCACCGCCAGGCAGGCGCCGTGGCCGGCGGCGGTGACGAACAGAAAACGGTGCGCCATCTCGACGATGGTCTGGCGCACGTCCCCACCGTCGAACTGCCGGCCGGTTCCGCGCGCCAGGCTCTGGAACGCGCAGGCCACCGCCGCCAACTGGTCGGCGTTGTCCTGCGTCAGGGCGCTGGACTTTCCCATCAGCAACCCGTCCTCGGACAGCACGACCGCGTGTTGCGCGCCGACGGCCCGCTCGATCAGGCTCTCCAGCAGCCAGTCCAGGCCCTTGTCCGAGGTCTCATTCATCGCCGACCTGACTTTCTCGTCGCATCACATGATTCCGCACCGAATCGTCCGCGCGGCGACCCTCGACGGAGCCTCGCTGAAACGCGGCCAAGGCTTCGCGGGTCCGGTCCGCCGTGCCGTTGGCCGAGCCGGCCGGCTCGGTGGGGTCGGCCGACCGCAGCCGGCGTGGCAACCGCTTGGGCAGCGGACCGTCGCCGTCCAACACCACGGGTTGCGCCATCGCCGGCGTCCAGGCGGGCGGTGCCGGCAGAGTCTCGCGCGGATCATCCTCGTCCTCGACGCCCGTTTCCGCGCCGGTGACCTCCGAGACGGCCGTGTCCTCCGAGACTGCCGTGTCCTTCGAGACTGCCGTGTCCTTCGAGACTGCGGCGAGCAACGCGGTCGGGATCAGCACGATCGCGCGGGTGCCGCCCGGCGGGTGGTCGCGGAACTCGACCGTGATGCCCAGTTTGGCCGCGAGCCGGGCGACGACGAAGAACCCGAGACGGGAATCGCCGCCGTAGGCCACCGTGTCGAAATCGGGCGGATCGAGCATCATGGCGTTCGCCCGGCGACGGTCCTCCTCGCTCATGCCGAGCCCGTGGTCCTCCACCTCGATCGCGACTCCACTGCTGACCAGCATGCTGTTGATCAGCGCTGGTTCGCGCGGCGGCGAGAACGAGGTGGCGTTGTCGGCCAGTTCGGCGACCAGGTGGATGGTGTCGGCGACCGCGGTGCCGACGATGGCGACGTCGGGCACCCGCTCAAGCGTGACCCGCGAGTACTGCTCGGTCTCGGACACCGCCGCGCGGAGCACATCCAGCAGCGCCACCGGTTCGCGCCACCGCCGGCCGGGCTGCTCGCCGCCCAGAATGATCAGGTTCTCCGCGTTGCGCCGGCTGCGGGTGGCCAGGTGATCGAGTTCGAACAGCAGCTCCAGCTGGTCGGCCGACTCCTCCTCGCGTTCCATCGCGTCCAGCAGCCGCAACTGCCGGTGCACCAGGCCCTGGCTGCGGCGGGCGATCTTGAGGAACACGTTGTGCACGCCGGCCCGGGTCTGCGACTCCTTCACGGCGACGGCCACGGCGGTGTGCTGGGCCGCGTTGAACGCGGACGCGAGCTCGCCGATCTCGTCGTGGCCGTAGTCCAGTTCTGGCAGTTCCGCCCGCACGTCGACCGCCTCACCGGCCTCCAGCTTGCGGACCAGGGCGGGCAGCCTGTCATGCGCCATGTCGAGAACGTCCGCGTGGAGCCGCGCGACCCGGGCGGCCAGCGAACCATTCACCAGCGCCCGGGCTCCGCGCAGCGCCGCTGCGATCGTCGCGGCCGAGGCGGCCAGCGCCACCAGACTGCCGATGATCACCACGGTCGGCCCGGCACCGCCGGCCAGCAGATATGCGGCCACCAGGAACCACATGACCAGCAGCGTCACGCTCGGAATGAGCACGACCCCGGTGATCTGGCGCCTGATCGACCTCAGCCGGTCGTCCTCGTTACCGGGTCTCTTCTCCACGACACTCCACGGACCGTTGGTGCGGGAACCCTCTTTCACCAGCCAGGAAACGCGGCCTGGTGAGGCTCGCGAAGCACGCGAACCCCGCGACGCGATCATTGTCGCAGGGCGATGTTACCAAAGATTTATCTTTGGCCGGTTCGTGGATCAGCCGTGTCGCAGGGCCGGT
>DASVLX010000217.1:0-62927 GCA_036384655.1 Pseudonocardiaceae bacterium | reverse complement strand
AGGCCAGTGCGTAACGCTGTGCCGGAGCGGGTTCTCCCTGGGCCTCGGCCACGGCGGCATGTGCCTGCCGGAGCAGGCCGGCCGCGCTGTGCCGGGACGCGGCGGACACCGGCGCCAAAACTGGTGCCGCCGACGGCACCGCTGCTGTTCCGCGAGTGGGAAGTGGAGAGTCAATGAGCGCTGGCATGGCGGCCTCCTGTTCGGCTCGAAACGTCCTGGTTCGACGAGCCCGCCGTGGGGAAGCCGGCGGCGTCGGGTGGTGAGGCGCTTCCCCCGCCCCACCACCCGACTGTTCGAACTAATGTTCGACAAGTCGAGAGTAACCCGGAAGCCTCGGGTTGTCCAACACGGCAACGCACCCGGTAATCTGGGTCGCACCGTCGAGCGCCGGTAAGGAAATCCCTATGACCGCGGCTCCGCCCCGCCCACGGTTCGTCGACATGACCGTCGACGAACTACGGCCCCGCCTCACTGAGGCACTGGACATCTATGTCGCGGCCATGCGATATCCGCCGGGTACCGCCGTGCAGCGAGCGCCCATGTGGTTGTCCCACATGCTGCGCGACCAGTGGCGGTGCGTCGCGGCACTGGACGACGACGATGTCCTGCTCGGCATCTCGTACGGCTACCAGGGCGCGGCCGGCCAGTGGTGGCATGAGCAGGTCCGGCGTGGCCTGATCAAACGCCATGGCCCGCATGCCGTGGACCGCTGGATGCGGCACTACTTCGAGCTGACCGAGCTGCATGTCCGCCCGGACGCGCAGGGGCACGGTATCGGCGAACAGTTGCTGCGCAAGCTGCTCGACAACGTGGCCACCACGACCGACATGCGCACCACGCTGCTGTCCACCCCCGAGGGGCCGACCAGGGCATGGCGGCTCTACCGCCGCACCGGGTTCGACGACGTCCTGCGCCACTACCTGTTCAGCGGCGACCCGCGACCATTCGCAGTGCTTGGCCACGACCTCCCGCTGTAAACCTCAGCAGTGGCCGCGCCACATCCGCCTGGGATCCTCCAGAGTTCCGGCGTTCCAGGCGGATGCGGTGCAAGGCCGCAGGCCGCGTGGCGTACCGAGGTACGCGAGCGGCCGAGAACGCAGCACCGCGCCGCCTGGGACGGCGGCTACAGCCGGGTGATCTCCGAGCGGAGCATGTCGAGGCCCATCGGGCCGAGCTCCAGCACCTGGCGGTGGAAGGTCTTCAGGTCGAACGCGGCGCCGCGGCGCTGCTTCGCCTCGTCCCGCACGGCCAGCCACAGCCGCTCGCCGAGCTTGTACGCCGGCGCCTGGCCCGGCCAGCCCAGGTACCGGTCGATCTCGTCGCGGACATGCGCCGGATCGGTGATCGTCCGGCTCAGCATGAACTCCAGGCCCAGCCGCGGCGTCCACCGTTCGCCCTCGTGGAAACCGGTGCCGGCGGGGATCTCCAGTTCCAGGTGCATGCCGATGTCCACCAGCACCCGAGCCGCCCGGAACAGGTGGCCGTCCAGCATGCCCATCAGGTTGCCGTCGTCGGACAGGTAGCCCAGCTCACGCATCAGCCGCTCGGCGTACAGCGCCCAGCCCTCGCCGTGCCCGGAGATGAAGCACAGCAGCCGCTGGTACCGGTTGAGCGTGTCCGATTTGTACACCGCGGTGCCGATCTGCATGTGGTGTCCGGGCACGCCCTCGTGGTAGACGGTGGTCGTCTCACGCCAGGTGGAGAACTCGGTCCGGTCCGCCGGCACGGACCACCACATCTGGCCCGGCCGGGAGAAGTCGTCGTTCGGCGAGGTGTAGTAGGCGCCGACGCCGCCACCGGGTGGCGCGATCCGGCACTCCAGCGCCATCAGCGGCTCGGGGATGCTGAAATGCACGTCCCGCAGATCAGCCAGGGCCTGGTCGGACAGCCGCTGCATCCACTCCCGCAGCGCCTCGGTGCCGTGCAGCAGATAACGCGGATCGGCATCCAGCGCGGCGGCGGCCTCGGCGATCGTGCCGCCCGGCCTCACACGGCCGGCGACCTGCTTCATCTCGGTCTCGATCCGGGAGAACTCGTCCCATGCCCACTGGTACGCCTCGGTGAGGTCGAGGTCGGCCCCGGTGAAATGCCGCGACCACAGCCGGTAGATCTCCTCCCCCACCGCGTCCTTCTCGGGCGCCCTGGGCGCGAGGTCGGTGCGCAGGAAGCCGGCCAGCTCGCCGTACGCGGCGGCGGCCGCATCCGCACCCGAGCGGAGGTCCGCGAGCAACGCGTCGTCGATGCCTTTCTGAGTACCCGCGACGGAGCCGGCCTGGGAGACCAGCGTGGCGAAGAACGACTCGTCACCGGGCCGGCCAGACCAGATGTCGCACTGTTCGGCCACCTTGCTGACCTGGCGCAGCGCGGCCACATGACCGTGGTCGGCGCTGTCGCGCAGCCCGGTGCGCAACTTCCGGATGGCCTCGGGCACGGCGGTCAGCCGGCGGGCGATCACCGCCCAGTCCTCGGCGCTGCCGGTGCTCATCAGATCGAACGCCGTCCGGATGTTCTGCGGTGGACTGTCGATCACGTTGAGTTGGGCGGCCAACTGGCCGGCGGCGTCCAGATCCGCCTCGGTCCCGCTGCGCTCCAGGAAGACCCCCTTGGCCACCCGCTCGGACTCGTCCGCGGGCTCCGCCGCACCGATCGCGCGGACCGCCGCCGACCGGAGGTCGGCCCGCGCCTGGTGGCCCTCCGGTGAGTAGTCGGTCAGCTGGTCGTCATAGCCGACCACCCCGGCGAGGGTGGCTGTGATCGGGTCCAACCGCGCATAGTCATCGACGTATTGGTTACTGAGTTGATGCACGCTGCCCGTCTGATACGCACGGCCGCTTCCGATGGATGACATGAGCGGCACGTTACCGCGCGTAGGGACACCGAGATATCCACGCGCTGGCCCAGATCCTTGACAGCCAAGCCATCCGTGAACATCACGGCATGCCACGAAGCTCGGCCGCTGCCACCGGTCTCACCAGCAACGTTGCCAAAAATTCGCCCGATTGAATCCAGCGGTACGAGCAGCGGAGCTGGCAGGATGATCGCGTGTCAATTGGGTGGTGCCGCCGGCCCCGTAACGGTCCGCGGTTGGCGATCCTGGCCATGACGCTGCTGGTCGTGGCCCTGACCGCGAGTGCATGCGTCCGGGTACACGCGTCGTTCACGGTGTCCACCGGGGACCTGGTGTCCGGTGAGGTCATCGCGGCCACGGCCGGTACCAGCGGTCCACAGTTGTCGGTACCCAGCGGCCTGGCCGCGAACGTCAGCGCCAAGCCGTATCAGGCGGACGGCTACACCGGCAGCGACCTGACCTTCCACGACCTGACGTTCGCGCAGCTCGCCGTGCTGACCGCCGCCAACACCGGTGGCGGCCGCTACCAGCTCTCCCTGCAACGGTCCGGTGATCTGGTCTCGTTGTCCGGCTCGGCCGACCTGACCGGCGTCACGGCCGCCGAGTCCGACATCCAGATCACCGTCGACCTGCCGGGCACGGTGCTACGCGCGGACGGCGATCCGGACACCGACATCGGCAGCACCGTCGTGACCTGGCACCCGACGGCCGGCCGGATCAGCACGTTCAGCGCCACCGCCGACGCCAGCAACCGGCACACCTACCCGGCGTCGTTCTGGGCGACCGTGTTGGCCGGCGCCTGTCTGCTGATCGCCGGATTCGTGGTTCTTCTCGCGCGCATCGCCCGGCGCCGGAACCTGCGCAAGGAGAAGGAGGCCACCGGGTCCGATCAGCCGCCGATGATCAGGCGGTGACGATCAGGCGGTGATGATCAGGCTCCGGTCCTCAGGCACTGACCGGAGCCCGGACCGGTGCCATACCCAGCCGGCCGAGCACCTCCATGGTCGCCTGAGCCCGGTTGAACGTGTAGAAGTGCAGGTCCGGCACGCCCTCGGCGAGCAGCCGCTGGCACAGCTCGGTCAGCGCGTCGATACCGGCGGCACGGAACGCCCTCGGATCGTCCGCCAGCGGCGACAGCCTCTCCACCAGCCTGTTCGGCGCCGGCGCGCCGGACAGCTCGGCTGTCTTGGCCAGGGTGCGCGGCGTGGTCAGCGGCATCACGCCGGGGATGATCGGCGCGTCGCAGCCCCGGGCCGTCACCCGGTCCCGCAACCGCAGGAAGGCGTCCACATCGAAGAACAGCTGCGTGATGGCGAACCTCGCGCCCGCGCGCAGCTTCCGCACCAGATAGTCGGCGTCGGTCTCCAGATCGGGCGAGCGCGGATGCCCGTACGGGAACGCGGCCACGCCGACGCAGAAATCGCCGAGCTCGCAGACCAGCCTGACCAGGTCCTCGGCATGGTTGAGGCCACCCGGATGCGGTGTCCACTCACCGTGCGGGTCACCGGGCGGGTCGCCCCGGATGGCCAGCACATTGCGCACGCCGTCGGCGGCGTACCAGCCGACCACATTGCGCAGCTCGGCGACCGTGTGGTTCACGGCGGTCAGGTGCGCCATCGGCAGCAGGGTGGTCTCCTGCGCCAGCCGCCGGGTGGTACGAATGGTGCGGTCCCGGCTGGAACCGCCGGCGCCGTAGGTGACCGAGACGAACGCCGGGTCCAGCCCCTCCAGCCGGCGGGCCGACCGCCACAGGATCCGCTCGTCCTCCGCGTCGCGGGGCGGGAAGAACTCCACCGAGAAGGCCGGCCTTCCGGCGCGTAGTCGCTCCACCACACAGGTCACCTAGCCAGGTTAGCGGCGCTGGCCGGAACCGGGAAAACATGACCCGCTCGTTGTGCGTCCGATCGCTTGCGACAATTGCCCGCATGACCGTACCGGGGACCGCCGACGACAACCTGCCCGAGCAGGTGAGGGCGATCCTCGCCGACTATTTCGAGGCGCGCCGCAAGGAGGCCAGCCCCATCGGCGCCGACTTCGACTCCGCGCTGGACGCACTGCAGGGTTTCGTGCTCGGCGGCGGAAAGCGACTGCGGCCGACGTTCGCCTGGTGGGGGTGGCGGGGTGCCGGCGGCCGGCCCGACTCCGCGGAGGCCCGGACGGTGCTGCGCGCGATCAGCGCGCTGGAACTCGTACAGGCCGGTGCGCTGGTGCACGACGACATCATGGACGCCTCGGCGGTGCGCCGGGGCTCGCCGACCATGCATATCGCGTTCGCCGAGCAGCACCGGGCCGAGGGGATGCGCGGTGAGCCGGAGCGCTTCGGCGCCTCGGCCGCGTTGCTGCTCGGTGATGTGGCGCTGGCCTGGGCGGACGACCTGTTCTTCGGAGCCGGGCTGCCCGAGGGCGCGGTGGCCCGGGCGCTGCCGGCCTGGCAGGCGATGCGGTCGGAGATGCTCGCCGGCCAGTACATCGACGTGCTCTGCCAGGCCCGCGGCGACGAGTCGCCGGACGCGGCGATGCGGGTCAACAGGTTCAAGACGGCCGCCTACACGGTGGAGCGCCCGCTGCACATCGGCGCGTCGCTGGCCGGGGCGGGCGCCGAGCTCATCGCGGCCTACCGGAACTACGGCACCGAGATCGGCATCGCCTTCCAACTGCGGGACGACCTGCTGGGGATGTTCGGCGATCCCGAGGTGACCGGCAAACCAGCCGGCGATGATCTCCGCGAGGGCAAGCGCACCGTGCTGATGGCGTTGGGCATCCAGCTCGCCGAGCGGGCCGGCCGGCGAGCGGATCTCACGCTGCTGCGCACCAGCCTGGGCCGGCCGGACCTCGACACGACCACGCTGGATGCGGTGCGCACGCTGCTGGTGGAGGTTGGGGCGGTGCGCGCGATCGAGGAACGCATCGAGGAGCTGACCCACGCCGGGCTGGGCGCGCTGCGTATCGCCCCGGTCGCCGAGCCGGCCGCCGCCAGGCTCGCGGAGCTGGCGCTGACCGCCACCCGACGGGACCGGTGATGGCACGGACGCCGCCGCTCGGTCCCGCCGGCCGGGTACCGGGCCGAACCGATCACGTTGTCGTCGTGGGCGCCGGACTGTCCGGATTGTCGGCCGCGCTGCACCTGGTGGGCGCCGGCCGGACGGTGACCGTGCTGGAACGCGACCCGCGTCCGGGCGGACGGGCCGGTCAGGCCGAGATGGCCGGGTACCGGGTGGACACCGGGGCATCCGTGCTGACCATGCCGGATCTGATCGAGGAGACCTTCGCAGCCGTCGGCGAGTCGCTGTCCGAGCGGCTGGAGCTGATTCCGGTGCGACCGGCGTACCGCGCGGTGTTCGCCGACGACAGCACCCTGGACGTGCACTCCGACGCGGAGGCGATGGCCGCCGAGATCCGGTCGGTGATCGGTGCCGCGGACGCCGCCGGCTATCTGCGGCTGCGCCATTGGCTCGGCGAGCTGTACCGGGCGCGGCGGGACGCGTTCCTGGACGCCAACGTCGACTCGCCGTTGGACCTGCTGAACCCGAAGCTGGCGGCGCTGGTCGCGCTCGGCGGGTTCGGCCGGCTTGGCCCGGCCGTCGGCCGGTTCGTGCGGGACGAGCGGCTGCGCCGGGTGTTCACGTTCCATTCCCTGTGTGCCGGGGTGTCGCCCGAGTCCGCGCTCGCCGGGTACGGCGCCATGCCCGGCATGGACATGGTGCGCGGGGTGTTCTTCCCGCGCGGCGGGGTGGGCGCGCTGGCGGAGGCGATGGCGGCGGCCGCGCGGGACGCGGGCGCACGGCTGCGCTTCGACACGCCGGTGGCCTGGCTGGAACGGGTCGGCTCCCGGGTCTCGGCGGTGCGGACCACGGCCGGCGAACGCATCCCGTGCGACGCCGTGGTGCTCACTCCTGACCTGCAGGCCGCGTACCGGCTGCTGGGTGTCCATCCGCGCCGGCTGTGGCCGACCCGTTGGGCGCCGTCGGCGTTCCTGCTGCACGCCGGCACCACCCGGACCTGGCCGAAGCTGCGGCATCACACGATCTTCTTCGGCTCCGCATGGCGCTCGACGTTCACCGAGGTCATCCGGGACGGCCGGCTGATGACCGATCCCACGCTGCTGGTCACCAATCCGACCCTGACCGATCCGGCGCTGGCGCCGGCCGGTCGGCATCTGGTGCGGGTGCTCGCGCCGGTGCCGAACCTGCGGACCTCGGCGGTGGACTGGCCGCGGATCGCACCGGCCTATCGGGACGAGCTGGTGCGCGTGCTGGACCGGCGTGGACTGTCCGGCCTGGACGGCGCGATCGAGATGGAACGGGCGGTGACACCGATCGACTGGGCGAACCTCGGCCTGGCCGCCGGCACCCCGTTCTCCGCCGCGCGCACGCTGGCGCAGACCGGCCCGTTCCGGGCGCACAACCTGATCAAGGGCGTCGCGAACGTCGTGCTGGCTGGTTGCGGCACGGTGCCGGGCTCGGGCGTCCCGGCGGTGCTGATCTCCGGCAGGCTGGCCGCCCAGCGCATCACCGGGTAGCGGGCTCGCGCGAGCCGTGGGTCAGTAGATCGTGTCCCGCTTGGCCAGTTCGGCGCGCAGCTTGTTGAGGGCGCGGTGCTGCGCGACCCGGACCGCGCCCGCCGTCGACCCGACCGCCTCGGCGGTCTCGTCCGCCGACAACCCGACGGCGACCCGCAGCACCAGGATCTCCCGCTGCTTGGGCGGCAGGATTCGCAGCAGTTCGGCGGTCCACTCGCTCTGCTCGCCGCGCATCACGCGCATCTCCGGGCCGGCGTCCTGTCCCGGCGCGTCGGGCACCTCGGCGACCGGATCGGCGCGGTTGCGAGACATGGCCCGGTGCGCGTCCGCGACCTTGTGCGAGGCGATGCCGTACACGAACGCCAGGAACGGCCGGCCCTGGTCGCGGTAGCTGCGCAACGAGGTGAGCACCGCGAGCACGACCTCCTGCGCGACGTCGTCGGCGGAGATGTAGGTCCGCTCCTGCCGTCCCAGCCGGGCGCGGCAGTACCGCAGCACCAGCGGCTGGACGTGGCCGAGCAGCCTGGCCACCGCCGGCCTGTCACCGGCGGCCGCGGACTCGACGATGGACTGCAGGTCGGCGGCCTCCGCGGCGGTGAGCCCGCCCGGGACATCGCGCTGATCACCGTCCTGGTCGACGTCCCGATCGGCATCCGGATCCGCGGTCGAATCAACGGCAGCCGGATCAACACCCTCAGCGCCCATGAACGTCTGCCCCGGACGTCGTGGTTGATCTGGATCGTCGGCCGGCGGAGGCACATCACCCGCGAGCAGGTCGGTCATTTCCGGCCCCCGCTTCGCCCGACCGCGGCCCAACCGGCCTCCGGTCGGCCCCTCGCCGCCATCGCCACGGGACTTCGCCCCCGATCTCGTCCGTCAGCAATCGCACCACGCCAATCCGTGGTCCAACCGCTGGGCAGCGGAGCCGCCGTAAGCCGCACATCGGCGTGCCGTGGACCTGTTCATCGCACCACCTAGTTGGGCTGCTAGGGCTTCCGCGCCAGGGGCCGAGTGCCGTCACAGAGAGTACCGCCCGACCGGCCTGGGAAACCAGATCCATCACCCGTCTGGGTCTACACCGACGACGCTGGTCCTGAGATTTCAGGACCTCCGACTCCTGGGGGTTCAACACGATATCAACCAAACCGTCAACAGCGCGCACACTATCGGGCGAAACGCCTTCCTCGCCACAGTGGTCTCATCCATCCCACGGCCACCAAACCGGTGCATTCCGCAGGTGCACGATCGGATGCACGTGCACGCGGATTGACGCCGACGCGACCGGTCCGATTCAGTGATTCGCACTGTCCGTTACGGCCCGTTCGTGCCCGTTTCCGCCCGACCGCCATCGGGCATGACGCAGCTCACACCACCACTTGGTGACGGTCCGTACCTCGCTGTTCACTCTGCCGACTCGGTACTCCCAGCGTTTTGCCAGGTTCCGCCAACACGACTCGCACATCCACGCGGAATACCTGGTTCGGGGGCAGCGAAAGGATGATGCGATGAAGGACACCGCGGTGACGCGGGAACCGAACCGAGTGGAGCCGGCCCACGACGGGCCGGACGGCCAGGCGACCGACCCTTCCCGGCAGCGCCGGTCGGCCGTGACCGTGGACATCGTGATCCCCGTGTACAACGAGGAACGCGCGCTGCCCGGCTGTGTCGAGGTTCTCCGCGGCTATCTGGTCGAGCATTTCCCGTACGACTGGACGATCACGATCGCCGACAACGCCAGCACCGACAACACCCCGGCGGTCTCCGCCGAGCTGGCCGCCCGGTTCAGCCGGGTGCGAGTGCTCCGACTGGACCGCAAGGGCCGTGGCCTGGCGCTGCGCACCGCGTGGTCGTACAGCGACGCCGATGTCGTCGTCTACATGGATGTCGACCTGTCCACCGGGCTGGACGCGCTGCTGCCACTGGTGGCGTCGCTGGCCGGCGGGCACTCGGACATCGCGATCGGCTCCCGGCTGGCGCCCGGCGCGCGAACCGTGCGCGGTCCCAAGCGGGAGGTGATCTCGCGCTGCTACAACGCGCTGATCCGGCTCACCCACGGCGCCCGGTTCTCCGACGCGCAGTGTGGGTTCAAGGCCGCCCGGACCGACATCATCCGGCCGTTGCTGCCCTACATCGCCGACAACGCCTGGTTCTTCGACACCGAGATGCTGCTGCTGGCCGAGCACAACGGACTGCGGGTGCACGAGGTGCCGGTGGACTGGGTGGAGGACACCGACACCCGGGTCAAGCTGGCCAAGACGATCACCGATGACATCCGCGGGCTGATCAGGGTCGCCAGGGCCAAGGCGTCCGGCGCCGCGCAGGTCGCCGGCCTGCCCCGGCGTCCCGAGCCGAGGCCGATCCACCCGGACGCCGTGGTCGCCCGGCGTGACTCCGGCCTGCTGTGGCAGATGCTGTCGTTCGCGGTGATCGGCGGCCTGTCCACGCTGGCCACCCTGCTGCTGTACGCGCTGTTCCGGGAGTGGTGGCCGCCGCTGGCCGCGAACCTGGTGGCGCTGGTGGCGACCACTCTGCTGAACACCGAGGCCAACCGCAGACTGACGTTCCTCGGCGCGCGCGGCTCGTCCGGCCGCATCCACCTGCAGGGGCTGCTGGTGTTCGCCGGCTACTACATCCTTACCTCCGGCGCACTGCTCGCGCTGGACGCCGTGGTCGCCCATCCGTCCCGGATGCTGGAACTCGCGGTGCTGCTGATCGCGTCGGTGATCGGCACGGCGGCCCGGTTCGTGGCGCTGCGGCACTGGGTTTTCCACGACAAGACCGTCAAGGCCGTCAGCGAAGACGAGGCCGCCGAGCCCGTCGAAAAGGGAAAGGTAACCGTATGACCGCGCCCGCGCAGTACGCGGACCCGACGTCACCCCCGGACTCACGTCCGGCCAGCACCACCCGAAGCGGCCGACTACGCCGCTGGCAACCCTGGGCACTGCTCGCGATCTGCCTGCTGGCCGCCCTCCTCTACGGCTGGAACCTCAACGGCAGCTGGGGCAACGACTTCTACACCGCCGCGGTGAAGTCGATGACCACCAGCTTCACCAACTTCCTGTTCGGCTCGTTCGACCCGGCCGGCGTGGTCACGGTGGACAAGCCGCCGGCCGCGCTGTGGGCGGACGCGCTGTCCGTGCTGATCTTCGGGTTCCACAAGTGGTCGGTGGCCCTGCCGCAGGCGTTGGAGGGCGTGGCCGCGGTGTTCCTGCTGCACCGCACCGTGCGCCGGTGGGCCGGTGAGAACGTCGCGCTGCTCGCCGCGCTGATCCTCACGCTCACCCCGATCACCGTCGCCATCGACCGGGTGGACAACCCGGACGCCCTGCTGGTGCTGTTCCTGGTCGCCGCGGCGTATTCGCTCACCCGCGCGATGGAGAACGGGATCGGCCCGCGCTCCCGCACGAAGTGGCTGCTGTGGTGCGCGTTCTTCATCGGCTGCGGGTTCACCACCAAGATGCTCGCCGCCTGGATCGTGGTGCCCGGGTTCGCCGTGGCCTACCTGCTCGCCAGCACGTCGAGCTGGAAACGGCGGGTCTTCGACCTGCTCGGCGCCACCGGCGTGCTGCTGGTCAGCTCGTTCTGGTGGCCGCTGCTGCACGACCTGTGGCCGGGTTCCAAGCCCTACATGGACAACAGCGCGGACGGCACCGCATTCAACCTGATCTTCGTCTACAACGGGTTCAGCCGGGTGTTCGGCGGCGACTCGCCAGGCGGCTCGGGCGGCGGCGGCTTCACCGGCAACGGCCAGATCAGCGGCGAGTTCCAGCGGCTGGCGCAGGAGTTCGGTGGTGCCCAACCCGGCGGCGGCGGCCAACCCGGCGGGGGCGGTGGCGGCGGGATGGGCTCGATGTTCGGCGGCTCCGCCGGCATCACCCGGATGTTCGCCGACTCGGTGGGTGCCCAGATCAGTTGGCTGCTGCCGCTGGCGTTGCTGCTGTTGCTCGGCGCGGCGGTTGCCGGGGTGCTGCGGATGCGGGCGAAGCAGGCCGGCAATCCGGCCTGGCGCGGCGGCTGGTGGATGTGGGGAAGCTGGCTGATCGTCACGGGCCTGGTGTTCAGCTTCTCCCAGGGCATCTTCCATCCCTACTACACAACCGCCCTGGCCCCGGCGATCGCGGCGATCTGCGCCGCCGGGCTGGCCGTGTTGTGGCGCCGCTACCGCACTCCCGGAGGCGCCACCTGGTGGCTGTTGCCGGCGGGCGTGGCGGTCACCGCGATCTGGGCATACGTCCTGGTGGAACGCACGCCCACGTGGAACGGCTGGGCCGGCCCGGCGGTGCTCGCGGTGGGTGGGGTCGCGGTGCTGGTGCTGGTCGTCGTCCGGCTGGTCGGCCGGGCCAGGACCGGCGAGATCAACAGCGAGACCAGCGCTGGGATCGGCGGTCGCCGGCTGGCGTTCGGCCGGTCCGGTCTGGTACTCGGCGTGGTCGCGATCCTGCTGGTGCCGACCGTGTGGTCGGCCGGCACCGCGCTGTCCAAGACCAGCAACTCCTCGATCCCCACCGCGGGGCCGTCCGGAACCGGCTTCGGTGGGTTCGGCGGCGCGGGCGGTACCGGTGCCGCTCGCCAGGATCTGCCGGGCGGCTTCGGTGGATCGGGCGGCGCGACGCCCGAAGCTGACCGGAACCGGTCGACTCGTGGTGGCGGCGGCTTCGGCGGTGGTGGCGGTATGGGTGGTGACGGCACCCTGACCGCCGAAGAACAGAAGATCCTCGCCTACGCCGTCAAGAACTCGCCGAACGCGCGGATCAAGCTGGCCGTCGCCGGCAGTTCGATGACGGCCGCGCCGTTCATCATCAACAGCGACGACACCGTGATCGGCATGGGTGGCTTCGAGGGGGCCGACAACGCCCCGTCGGTCAGCCAGCTCGCCCAGTGGGTGTCCAGCGGCCAGCTCCGGTACGTGCTGCTGACCAACGGCGGCGGCTTCGGCGGCGGTAACGCCGGCGGAGGCACCGCCGGTGGCGCCGGTGGCAATGCCGGTGCGGGCGGCGGCTTCCCCGGCGGCGCCGGTGGTTCGGGCGGTGGTTCCGTCGGTGGCCCTGGCGGTGGTTCCGGCGGTGGTTCCGGCAGCACCAACTATTCGGAGCAGCGCACCCAGTGGGTCGAGCAGCACTGCACCGCGGTCGATGCCAGCCACTACGGCGGCACGACCACGAGCTCCACCGGCGGTTCCAACACCAGTGGCGCGGCAAGCGAACTGCCCGATGGCCTGGGCACCATCGCCGACGAGATGGGCTTCGGAGAGCAGACTCTGTACGACTGCGCGTAGACGGAGCGACTACCGTGGGTGCCGCCCGGGCGGGCGGCACCCACGGCGTCCGCTTCTCAGACCCTGCTCAGGAAGTGCTTAGAGTCCTCCCATGTCCACTGCTGACACTCGTTCCGTGGGCATCTCGAGCGCGACCGGAACGGCTTCCGTGCTGGTCGTCGACGATGAACCGAACATCCTGGAACTGCTGTGCGCGGCCCTGCGGTTGTCCGGCTTCGAGGTGCGCGCGGCCTCCGATGCCAAGGGCGCGCTGTTACTCGCGCATGAGCGCACCCCCGACATCGTCGTGCTCGACGTGATGTTGCCCGATGTGGACGGTTTCACCCTGGCCCGCGAGTTGCGGGCCAGCTACGAGAGTCTGCCGGTGCTGTTCCTGACCGCCCGGGACTCGGTGGAGGACCGCATAGCCGGCCTCACCGCCGGCGGCGACGACTATGTGAGCAAACCGTTCAGCCTGGAGGAGGTCGTGCTCCGGCTGCGGGCGATCCTGCGGCGCACCCAACTGTCCGGCCACGCCGTCACCGACAACGAACTCGGATACGCCGACCTGACCATGGACGAGGACGCCCACGAGGTGCGTCGCGCCGGCCGGTTGATCGAACTGTCCCCCACCGAATTCAACCTGCTGCGCTATCTGCTGGTCAACGCGGAGCGGGTGGTCAGCAAGGCGCAGATCCTGGACCGGGTGTGGAACTACGACTATGACGGCGACACCCGGATCGTCGAGTCGTACATCAGCTACCTGCGCAAGAAGATCGACAACATCGGGCGACCGCTGATCCACACCATCCGCGGCATCGGCTACAGCCTGCGGCTTCCCCCCGAGGACCGGACTTGACCGGGAAGCGGCACCGTACCCGGCGCCGGCCGTGGACACTGCGCAGCCGGCTGGTCGCGGCACTGGTGGCGCTGTCCGCGCTGGGCCTGGCCGTCGGCGGGGTGGTCAGCGTGGTGTTGCTGCACGACTCCCTGATGGCCCGTGTGAACCAACAGCTCGTCGGGGTGGCCAACGGCATGCGTGGTGGTCCCCCGCCGCCACCGGGCCCGCAGGACCTCACCGCGCGACGGCTGCCCACCAGCTTCCGTGCCATCGTGCTGGACAGGACCGGCACGGTGGCCAGCGTGCTCGGCACCGCGTCGGACGCCAAGAACATCCCGGTGCTGCCCGGCATCACGGTGATCAACCAGCATCTGGCCGACGAAACCCCGTTCACGCTGCCGGATTCGGCCGGCGGCAGCGACTGGCAGGCCGTGGTGGTGTCCACTCCGGACAATCAACTGGCCGTGGTGGCGATGTCGCTGGCGGACACCGACGCCGCACTGAACCACCTGGTCATCATCGAACTCGCCGGCGGCGGCGCGATCCTGGTGCTGCTGGGCCTGATCGCGACCGGCGTGGTGGGGCTCGGCATGCGGCCGTTGACCAGGATCGAGCAGACCGCGGCGGTGATCGCCGGCGGTGAGGTGGACCGGCGCATCGACGATGATGACGACCGCACCGAGACCGGCCGGCTCGGGCGGGCGTTGAACATCATGCTCGGCCGGATCGCCGCCGCGCTGCACGACCGGGAACAGTCCGAGCAGCGGCTGCGGGACTTCGTCGCGGACGCCTCCCACGAACTGCGCACCCCGCTCACGTCGATCCGTGGCTTCGCCGAACTCTACCGGCGCGGCGGAGCCCCCGAACGGTCCGATATAGACAGGCTGATGGCCCGGATCGAGAGCGAGGCCACCAGGATGGGCCGGCTGGTGGAGGACATGCTGCTGCTGGCCAGAATGGACCGGGAAAGGTCACTGGACCTGGCCGAGGTGGATCTGCTCGCACTGGCCGATGACGCCGTACAGGACGCGCACGCTCGCGACCCGGAGCGGAAGGTCACGTTGGCCGCGCCGCATGGCGTCCAGTTCGTGCTGGGGGACGAGCTTCGGCTGCGTCAGGTGGTCACCAACCTGATGAGCAACGCCCTCGTGCACACCCCGCCCGGCACGCCCGTGTCGGTGACCGTGGATCGGGTCGTGCCCGGTGCGTCCGGCCTGCCCACCAACGGCGACCGGCCGCTGGCCAGTGCCGGCGAGCCGGCCGCGGACACCGCCATGGCGGTCGTCGAGGTGACCGATTCGGGGCCGGGCGTGCCCGAGGACCAGGCAGCCAGGGTGTTCGACCGGTTCTACCGAGTCGGCCCGCGTGTCGCCGACAGGGCCGGCCGGGGCAGCGGCAGCGGGCTCGGCCTTGCCATCGCGGCCACCATCGTGGCGGCCCACCACGGCCGCGTCGAGTTGCTGCGGGCGCCCGGCCATGGAGCGCGGTTCCGCATCCTGCTGCCCGCCGGCGAGGACTGAGCCGGAGCGATGGCGAACCTGGCGGTGTCGTACGACGCCTGATCGCGTTGTTGTCGGCACCCCGCGTTGATCGGTAAGGTGCTGATGTTGAATGCGTTCCATCGCGCGGTCAGGGCTGGGGGCATAGGTGACATCGAACGGATTTTCGGTGCAGATCGGGGATCTGGCGGCTGCGGCGCCGAAATTCACCGAGGTGGGAAACGAGTTAGCGCGGGCCGTCTCCGCGCAGTCCGACATCCTTCAAGGACTGGGCTCGTTCTGGGGAACGGTCAAGCCCGGTCCCGATTTCGGTCAGCAGTACCAGCCGCTGATGGCCAAGGCCCTGGAGCTGGCCCAGGCATGCGGGATCGCCGTGCAGGGCGTCGGCCAGGGCCTGGAGCGGATGGGCAAGGACTACGCCGCCACCGAGAGCACGATCGCCGGCTCCTTCCAGGCTGGTTCGTGATGGTCTCCTTCGCCGAAGCGCTCAACATGTGTGGCATCCCCTGGCCGGACGCGGACACCGACAAGGTGCGGCAGGCCGCCGACGCCTGGCGGGCGATCGCCTCGGCCGCCGAGGACGCGGCGACAGCGGGCAACAACATCAAGAACTCCATCACGGAGAACAACAGCGGCCCGGCGATCTCCGCCTTCGCCCAGCTCTGGGACGCCCTGGGTGGCAAGTCCGACACGGCGGATCTTCCGCTGCTCGTGAAGGCATGCGGTCTCCTGGCCACAGCCTGTGATCAGTTCGCCGACGCCGTCGAGGACACCAAGCACAAGCTGGAGACCATCGGCATCGAACTCGCCGCCTCCATCGCCGGCGCCGCCGTGGGCACCGTCCTCACCCTCGGCATCTCCGACGCCGTCGGCGCGGCGGCAACGGGAGCCTTAGCTGCCACTGCGGCGGCTGACTTCGCGTTTCTTGGCACCACCGTCGCCGAGATCGCCGGTACAGCCCTTGCCGGCGCCATAGTTGCCCTGGGAAGCGCGACGTTCCAGCAGGTCTTTAAGAACGCCGCCGCGATGACCATGGGCGACACGCCCGAGGCTCTCGATTCGAAGGAGCTGGGGCTTGATGTCGCCGTGGGCGCGGCAGCGGGCCTTGTCAGTCCCGTTGCTGAAGGCACCACCAAGGGCGCCGCGATGGCGGCGGCGGGGCAGGCCACCAAGCTCAGCGACGTTCTGCCGCAGCTTCCCGCCATGCTTGCCGCCGTGCCGGGAGCATTGGAGACCCCGGCGGGCAAGGCACTGACCGATCTCGCCAGTGGGGAAGCCGCCAAGACGGCCCTGACCGGAAAGCAGCCAGAGGGCCCCGACGTCCAGGAGGTCGTCGGCTCCGTCGTGGCGGCGGAGGTCGAGGCCGCTGCCGAGGGTGGCAAGTGAAAAGCCTGCCGCCGCTGTGGGGTCATGTTGACTCTGGTCCTGCTCCGCAGCACAACATGGTCCTTGCGGTCGTGTTGTTGATCGGGCTTCTGCTTCTGTCCTATGGAGTCATGAAGGGGATCATCACGAAGGCGATCCCGTTGATGATGCTCGTGCGGTCGGGGCAGGAGGCTTCGGGCACGGTGATAAAGCGGAAACCATCGCGGAATCCGTATCGCAAGACCACCATCCCGGTGGTCGAGTTCACCAGTCTGACCGGCGAGCGCGTCACGTTCTCGGACATCTTCGCGAACAAGGGCCATGAACGGCCCGGCGAGTCCGTCGTCGTCCATTACAACCCGGCGAATCCACATGAGCTGGCGACGATGTTGAGCCGCCGGGGATCCTGGCGCACGCTTGGCCAGTTCGTCCTGTTCGAGGCCGTGGTCGCGGGTCTTGCCGTCGGTGTCCTGCTCGACGTCATCGGCGTCTACCGCGTCGACTGGCTATGAGGTCGGGGACAGTCATGTTGGTCGAAAGCTTCGGGTCTGGTGTGGTAGCTCTCCCGCCCCTGTGGGATCCGTCCATATCCGGGCCGGCGCCGCAGCACAACATGCCCGTCGCCATTGGGCTGTTTGTCCTGTTCTTGCTCTTGTCCTTTGGAGTCCTCAGAGGAATCATTACGAAGGCGATCCCGCTGGTAGGGCTCGCACGATCGGGGCAGCGGGCGCAAGGCACCGTCGTCGACAGAGCGCCCCCCAAAGACCTTCGCCGCAGTTCGACCATTCCCGTGATCGAGTTCACCAGCCTGGACGGACAGCGCGTCAGGTTCTCCGATGTCTTTGCCGCCAAGAGGCCAGAGCAGCCCGGCGACCACGTCATTGTGTCTTACGATCCCCAGAACCCTGGTGGCCGGGCGACCATGATGACCCCGCGCGGAGCGTGGCACGCGCTCGGGCACTCCGTGCTCGTTGAGCTTGTTCTTGTCGTCTTGACCGTCGGTGTGCTGCTCGACGTCGTGGGCGTCTACCGCGTCGACTGGCTATGAGGTCGGGGACAGTCATGTTGGTCGAAAGTTTCCAGTCTGGTGTGGCAGCTCTCCCGCCCCTGTGGGATCCGTCCATATCCGGGCCAGCACCGCAGCACAACATGCCCGTCGCGGTGATGCTCTTGATCGGGTTCGTGTTTCTGACTTGCGCGATGACGAAGGGCATCTTCACGAGGGCGATCCCGCTGATCAGGCTTGTGCGGTCGGGATGTGAAGCTCGGGGGACTGTCGTGGATCGCGCACCACCCAAGAACGTACGTACGCAAGTCACGGTTCCGGTGGTCGAGTTCATCACCTCGGCCGGAGAACGCATCAGGTTCTTGGACGTGTGTGCACCCAAGAGACCGGAGCAGCCCGGTGAATCCGTCACTGTGCACTACAACCCGGACAATCCGCACGGCCTGGCTTCCATCGTTACTCGCAGCGAAGCCAGGCGGGTGTTCCGCAACATCATTCTGTTGGAGCTTCTCTTCCTCAGCCTCACCATTGGCGTCCTGCTGGACGTCGTGGGGGTGTACCGCGTCGACTGGCTGTGACAGGGAAACCAGGACGAAGTCTGGCCTCTCGGGCTTACAGGGGCCGGCCCTCGTTGACGCGCCGGGTCACCTGGTGCTCGGCGACGAACGACAGGAACGGGATCACACCGGCCAGCAGCACCATGATCGCGCCCCGCCAGGACCAGCGCGCCTTGAGCGCCAGATCCACGGCCATCACGAGATAGACCATGTATGCGAAGCCGTGCAGCGGCCCGATGATCTCCGCCATCTGTGGTTTGTGGAAACCCCAGTCGAGGATGGTCGCCACACACAACAGCAGCAGGCCGACGCCGACCGTGTAGGCCATGACGCGGTAGCGGCCGAGCGCGGCCCGGACCTTGGCGCTGATGCTGTCAGCGGATGCGGCCGCGGTGTCAGCCGACATGACGATCCTCCCGTGCGGCGAGTTGGGCGAGGTACTGGTTGTAGGCCGCCAGATCGCGGTCCTCGCCGGTGGTCTCGTCGTCATCCTCGTAGCTCACGATGGTGTTCTGCACGTAGGCGCGCTGTGGGTTCCACTCGGGCACGGCGGCCTTCGGTCGCTCGGCCTCGCGTCCCGGTACGCTCTCGGGCGCCGGATCCGTACGCGGCCCCGGCACGCCCGTCGAACCCGCCTCCGCGGCCCGGGCGGCGGCATCCTCGGCCTCGCGCTGCTTCCCGGTCTGATGAATCCGATAGAACATGAATGCCGGAAAGAGCCCGAACAACGGCCACTGCAACACGTAGCCGAAGTTCTGCAGCGTTCCCGTCGGCGACTGGAATCTTGTCCACTGCCACCAGGCGAGCAGGCAGCAACCGATCAGCGAGACCACGCTGACCGCGACAATCGCCAGCCCACGCCGGCTGAAGAGGCTGCCGTGCACCTTTGTCACGCTAGCATCAGTGCCCTGAGGGCGGCCCGCGCGTAGCCGTCCGCGGCCCCGAAAACCTTCTGGGCGTATTGCACGGAATTGTTGTACGACAACACCGCCGACCACCATCCGGCCGGCGCGCCGAGGTCCCGGCCGGCCGCGCACAGGTATCGGCCGGCGGCCAGCGCCGCGTCGTTGATGTTCTCCGGATCGGGATGGCCGTCGCCCACCGCGTCGGAGGCATAGGCGTACCAGGTGGACGGCAGGAACTGCATCGGTCCGACCGCGTGCGCGTACACCGGGTCGCCGTCCAGCGCACCGCCGTCGCCGGCCGGGATGGCCCTTACGCCGTCGCTGCCGTCCAGCGGCACGCCGATCACGGGCTTGGACTCCTCGCCGTTGGGGAGCAACACGGCGCCGCCGTACCGGCCGTGGTCGGACTCGATCCGGCCGATGCCGGCCAGCGTCGCCCAGCTCAGGTGGCAGCCCGGCTGGACGGCCCGCAGGACCAGCTCAGCGTTCCCGTACGCCCACACCGCCGGTTCGGGGATACCGGTGCCCGCGGCGACCAGATCGGCCCATTCGGTCAGCGTCGACGGCTGCCGCACTGCCGGCCGGCTCCCGGTGGCCGGCGTGCTGGCGGACGTACTGGGCCGTGCCGATCCCTCAGCGGATCCCTCGGATGAACCGACGGCTGGTCCGGCGGCATCGTCGCTCGCCGGAACAACCGATCCTGGCCGCACATCGGCGGCGCCGACCCGCAGCGCCGGAATGCCCTCGGCCGTCGGGCCGGGCGTTTCCGAGGTGGCCCTGGTCATCGCCCAGACCCCGGTGGAACCGACCGCCAGGGCCAGCACGACAACCACGATCCGGCCGGTCATACCGCGTGTCAGCACGTGCAACAGCACGTGCGGCGCACCGCACACGGTCCTCACCCACCGTTGGGTTCTTTCCGTGTTTGCCACGCCCCGCCCTGTCCGCCGCACTTCCTGGTCGCTGTCAGCAGAGCAACGAGGAACGGACCGGTTGGGTTACGCGATTGGACCTACTGGCACCGACTCGGCGATCCCGCTCGACGAACCGGCCACACCGGATGGTTCAGGCGACTCCGTCGCGGCGCTGCCGACGCAGGCGCGCCACGCACCACGCGGGCGAGCTGCCCCGGCGCAGGTGCTCAAGGACGGTGTACGGGCCAAGATGACGCGACAGGTCGGAAGGGATGAGGCCAGCGGCCCGGTAGTCCAGCGCGCGCTGGTCCAGCGGGCTGATTCCGGCGTCCCACCACTCCTGTGCCTCGGCGATGTCTCCGACGAGCTGCCAGCAGCTCGCCGCGGACGCCAGCAGTTCCTCTGGCACGCCCGGAAGGCGGTCACGCATCGCGGCCACGTAGGCCGGGCTGGCCGACTCGACCGCGAACAGACCCGGACCGCGCCTGCCCCGCTGGCCCGGAATACGCGGCACCGCCGGAGCCGCACTCGACGTGATGGACGATTCGGCCAACCACTCGGTCGCCAGGCGGGTCGCCTCAATGACCTCCGCGTCACACGCCCGCTCCGCCGTCCACTGGCGAAGGAGTTCGTCGACACCGTGATCCTCGACCATCCATGCCTCCTCTACCGGCTGATGATCACTCGATGCGCGAACCGTACGACGAAGCACCGACAGTGCGCTAGACCCGAAATACCCCGCAGGGTCGTTACCAGCGTGTTATGAGCCAGATTTCGCCCGGACGGCCCAACGAAGTTGATCAAGGTCGGCCTTTCGTCACACATCGTGATCGATTCGGACCCGGACCCGCGGTGTCAGGCGAAGAGGTTCCGAACGAACGTGATGAGTGCCTCGGCGGCGGAACGCAGCCAGCTCAACGCGGAGAGGACCGCGCCAGCGGACTGACTGGGCTGGGTGAACACGTAGAACAGCGCAAGCGCGATGACCAGCAGGACGATCACCTTCTGGAGGTTCACCGACCCTCAACTCCGTCCCCATGAGGCCGCCACCCCGTGCCGGAGTCGGCTTTACGGTCGGTAGCCGCGCCACCGCCGCACCGTGCACCCGTCCGGGTTTGTCAGCCCAACGGTACTGGACACAGTGGCCACAACCGGTGAGCGCCGGCCCCGGCGTGCCTGAAGATCGACCCGGCCGGCCAGCAAGATCACAGGGTGCGCGAGATAATTTCCTTCATAATCTCGTTCGTGCCGCCAAATATGCGTTGCACGCGGGTGTCCGTCCAGGCACGTGCGATGGGGTATTCGTTCATATAGCCGTAACCGCCGAAGAGCTGGACGCATTCGTCAATCACCCGGCAGGCGCGGTCGCTGCACCACCACTTGGCCATCGCCGCGGTCGGCACGTCCAGCTCGCCGCGCAGGTGATCCTCGATGCAACGGTCCAGGAACGCTCGGCAGACCTTCGCCTCGGTGGCGCATTCGGCCAGGGTGAAGCGGGTGTTCTGGAACTCGAACACCGGCCGGCCGAAGGCGGTCCGTTCCTTCGTGTAGCGCACGGTTTCGGCGACCGCGACCTCCATGGTGGACACCGAGGTGACCCCGATCATCAGCCGCTCCTGCGGCAACTGCCGCATCAGCTGCACGAAGCCCTGGCCCTCGGTGCCGCCGAGCAGGTGATCGACCGGCACCCGCACGTCGTCGAAGAACAACTCGGCGGTGTCCTGACCACGCAGGCCGACCTTGTCCAGCACCCGGCCACGGCGGAACCCCGGCGTGCTGGTCTCGACCACGACCAGCGAGACGCCGTGCGCGCCCTCGCCGGTGTCCGTCTTGACCGCGACCACCACCAGATCGGCCTGGCCGCCGTTGGTGATGAACGTCTTGGCGCCGTTGATCACGTAGTGGTCACCGTCCCGGACCGCGGTCGTCCTGATGTTCTGCAGGTCCGATCCGGTACCCGGTTCGGTCATCGCGATCGCGCCCACCAGGTCGCCACTGGCCATCCCGGGCAGCCAACGCCGTTTCTGCTCCTCGGTGCCGTAGCGGACCAGGTAGGGGGCGACGATGGCGTTGTGCAGGCCGACGCCCCAGCTGCTGTCACCGGCCCGCGCCTGTTCCTCGATCAGCACGACCTCGTGCGCGAAGGTGCCGCCGCCACCGCCGTACTCCTCGGGCACCGACAGGCACAGCAGGCCGACCGAACCCGCCCTGCGCCACAGCTCCCGGTCGACGTGATGTTGCTCCAGCCAGCGGTCCCGGTGCGGAACCAGTTCCTTCTCACAGAACGAGCGGGCCAACTCGCGGAAGGCGTCCAGGTCCTCGTCCTGCCAGGCCGGTCGGCGCGTCATCGGAGCCTCACCTTCGGCGCGGGAATAATCCGTCCCGGAACGTACCCGCGATCCGGACAACTTCGCCACCGACAGCGACACCGACCGGCGGTCGGCGTCCCGTCGCGTCGCGGTCCATCGTGGACCGCCTGACGCTAAGGTCGACATTCGTGTCGGACAGGCCGGACCGGGTCCTCGTCATCGCGCAACTGGTGCTCTGCGCGTTGATGCTCGGTGCCGCCGTCCTGGCCGGTTTCCCCGGCGTGGTGCCGCTGCTGTTCCTGGCCGGCGCGATCGGGGCCGTCAACACCGCCTTCGCGCCGATGCGGACCTTCGGGTCCGTGGTGCTCGCCGGCACCGCAGCGACCAGCGTGGCGCTGGCTGCGGTGCCGTTCGTGACCTGTTCGTCGGACCGCTTCACCGACGTGTTCAGCTGCACTGGCGACGCGCCCGTGTGGCAGTTGACCGGGGCCACGATCGCCACGGCGCTGTCCGCGGCCGGGCTCGTGCTGGCTCGCACCGCCGTCCGGGTCGGCACCGAGGACCGACTGACCCGGATCGAGGCGCGGCTCGACGAGTTGTGCCGGCAGCTCGCGACCGACGACGTCATTGAGGATGCCGCCGAGGACGTCACCGAGGACTCCGCCGAGGATGCCGTCGACGACACCGACCCCGGCGAGACAAAGCCACCGGACGACGACGCCCCCTGAAAGCGGGCTGCCGGCCACACCTCGTCGGGCGTGGCCGGCAGCAGGGCACAGGCTGGCCGATTCAGTCACACTCCCGGCGGGAGCGAGCGATGAAGACTGACCACTGGCCCGTGCCAAAACGCAGCCTCGGCCCATCTGGGTTCTTGGAGTCGCGGACGGCCGCGACGCCATCACCGGTCGTCGCGATCTCCACGCAGTCGTTTCCGCCACCGCTGTGGCTGCTCTTCCGCCACATCACGGCACCCCGATCTACGGACACACCAAACTCCTTCGATTATCCTCTTTCCCGATCAGGCACCCCGGTTGGCTGCCTGGGAAATTCTGTCGAGCGTCGCCTCCGGACTCAGCGCGGCCGCCCGCAAATGATCGAACATCAACGTGTACCGGTTCACGTCTTCCTGGTCTTCGAGATAGACGCCGTCGGCGATACTGTCGACATAGACGACGTCCGAATCCGTCAGTTCGGGAAAGCCCATAATCAGGAAGGGACCGTCCATTCCGGCATGTGCGCCGGCCGAGAACGGAATAATCTGCAAGGTCATATTCGGCAGCGCGGCGAGTTCGAGCATCCTGGCGAACTGGTCGCGCATCACCGCCGGGCCACCGACCGGCCGAAACAACACGGCCTCGTCCATCACCGCCCAGTAGGTGGGTGGGTCGTTGTCGATGAGCAACTGCTGCCGCTTCAGCCGGCCGGCCACCCGCATGTCGATCTCGGTGGGCGTCGAGGCGGGCCGCGCCGCGCGGAACACCGCCCGCATGTAGTCCGCGGTCTGCAGCAGACCGGGCACCAACAGCGCCTGATACGCCCACAGCCGGGCGGCCTCGGACTCCAGGCCGACGAACGAACCGGTGAACACCGCCTGGTAGGAGTGCCACCAGGCCTTGCGCCGAGCCTCCCTGGCCAGCTGCACGAAGGCATCCACCTCGTCCGCCTCGGCGCCATACAGTGCCATCAGATCCCGCACGTCACGCGGGTTGACTCCGACCCGGCCCGTTTCGATCCGGCTGATCTTGGAGGCCGAGCATTCCAGACGGAGGGCGACATCGTCGATCGTCAGGTGAGCTCGTTCCCGGTGCCGTCGCAGTTCGCTGGCCAGCCGGCGACGCCGAACCGTTGGACTGTGCTCCCTGCTCAACGCGCTTACCTCCGGGTCTGTTCGGGGTCGCGGGATCGCGACGTGTTCCCCGCGTGACCGAGTGCGTACGTCCGGCGGCAAGTCTCTTCTCATGATCGGTGCCGCGCCAAGATCTGTCACCCGATCGTGTAATGCAACTTGCAGATTTCCAGCGGTCGTCGCAGTCTCGTAGTTGATCGATCGTCAGCTGCGGCGGCACGCCGCGCCCTGGCGAAAGGCGTGAGGAGACCGCGAGGTGTCACAGTGAGCGTGAAGGGCGGCCCGACCCGCACTCCCTTATTCGGCCAGCTTGATCGGTCCCTCCGTGCTCACCTGGGTGATCTGCTGAGCCGCGCGCGGCACGGTGACGAGGAGGTCGCGATCGATCTGGCCCGGGTGGAGGTCCCGAAAATCGTCACGGCGTTGCGAGCGCTGTTGGATGAGCACCATCCGGACGCGCACGGCCGTTGTCCCACCTGCCGGACCCGACGATTCGGACGTCATCTGCCGGCGCCCTGCCGCGCCTATCTGGCCGCGCATCTCTGCCTGGTGATCGCCGACGACGACAACGACGACAACGAGCCCAGCGATCCCGACCCACAACTGCGCCGCGCGGGCTGACCGCGCGGTGCTCCCAGACGAGCCCGGGGATCGCCAACCCGGTGCTCCGCCGGGCGGCGCGGCAACCCGACGCCTCCGCCGTCGCGCCGCCGGCATAGGCGTTCTTGATTCACCAGGTCCGGGTTCAGATCACGGTGGCGTTGCCGGTGATGGCGCTGTACGCGGTGAGACCGGACAGACAGAGCAGGATCAGCGCCGTGACGCGGCGCAGGACCGTCACCGGCAGCCTGCGGATCAGCCCGCCACCGACCGCGCCGATCGCGGCCGCCGTCCAGAGTGCCGCCAGCGAAGCCAGCCCGACCCACAGCGGCTGACCGTATTTCGCGGCCATGTTCGCGACCAGGATCTGGGTCAGATCGCCCCATTCGGCGATGAAGATCATCACAAAGGCCGCGCCCACGGTCCGCGCACCGCCAAACCGGCTGGCCTCCCGGGCGCCTTCTTCCTCCTCGCCCTTCTCCCGGTACGCGAGGATCGCGCCAACCAGGAACAACGCGGCCGCGATGCCCTGAACTACCCGGTGCGGCAGCAGGGTGAGCAGCACGCCGCCAACCGTGACCGCGATCGTGACATGCACGGTAAAGGCGGCCGCCGCACCCAGCCAGACCAGCCAGGGCCGGCTCTTGGAGGCCAGCACCAGCGAGGCGAACATCGTCTTGTCCGGCAGCTCCCCCAGTAGGACGACACCGAAGATCGTCCCGAGCACCGCGGGGCTCAGCACCGGACACCACCCGCGGGCCTTCTCCCCCGCCCTGTCAGAACCACGGGCTCAGTGTGCCAAGGCGCCCGTTCAGTCCAGGGCGGTGGCCGCCGTGTCGGTTCGCGTGTCGACCGGTGTACTGCTGCCGTCAGACTCCGATGGCACCCGTGTTCGCAGGAACTCGTTGACCAGCTCGGCGACCGGCTGTGGGCGTTCCATCGGCAACAGGTGACCGCCACCCGGCATGATGCGCAGATCCGCGTCGACGATCCGGTCGGTCAGCGCCCGCACCGACGGCACCGATGCGATCCGGTCCCGGTCCCCGGTGACCAACAGAGTCGGCGCGGTGATGGTGTCGGCACATTCGTCGAACGGCGTGTCGTAATAGCTCAGGTAGCTCTCGACCATGGCCCGAACACTGGCACGCCGGTAGTTCTGATAATCCTGTTGGAGAATCCACCGGCGCCGGGTCCGATCGGTCGTGGCGATCACCGCGGAATCCGCCAGATACACGGCGGGCGGGCTGGCCAACCACACCCGCGCGAGTCCGGCCGGCAGGCAGGCCCCGATCCGGTAGTAGAGCCTGCCCAGATCCGCGATCGCGTTGCTCGCCGAGGAAACCGGATTGAGCAGGCAGACTCCGGCGAGCGCGGCCGGATACCGGGCCGCGTGAACAAGAGCAATGGACGCGCCGAGCGAATGCCCGACCAACTGGAACCGGCGCAGCCCGAGGTGGTTCCGGAACCGCTCCACGAAGTCCGCGTATTCCGTGAGGGAGTGCCTGCCGGCCAGCTCTTCCGAGGTTCCATAGCCGGGCAGATCCGGCACGACGACCGGGCCGCCCTGGATCGCGGCGGCCAGTTCGGCCAGCCCGCGGTGGTCACCGCCGAGGCCGTGCAGCACCAGCACCGGATTCTCGGTCACGCGGTCGGCCTGGCCGTCCGCCCGCCAGTAGCGCACCCGCCGGCCGTCGAGGACCGCCGTCTCGGCCGAGAACCCGATGGGTTCGCTGACCAGGTCCATGGTCCCCCACATCCCCGCTGTTGACGCCTGCCGTCTGTCCCCTTGCTGACGCCAGCATCTCACGCCGCAGGTTGCGACCGCGGTCTCGGGAACGACGCGGAAAGGTTTCGATCGGCTGGCACCGCGCGCGGCCTGGACCTGCCGACTGATCGTCTGGTAGCTTCGCCGCCTTGATCACCTGGTCCCGGATACCGAAGACACGGTCGGGGGGATAGATGAGCGAGGACACCGAGAACCAGCCGGATGCTCCTACCGCCAACCAGATCGTGGGGGACATCGAGGGCGCGACCGTGCTGGGCCGCCGTCCGCCCCGCCCGACGGAGAACTCCTGGATGGCTCTGGGCGTCCTACCGGTGCGGTCGTTCACCGTCGACCTCGATCCGGAGGATCCGCGGGTCGTCGCGGAAGCAACCGACTTCCCCTTCACCGTCACGGCAAGCGATCCCGAGATGTTCGCGATCCGTCCGCTGTCGACGGTGGACGAGGTGCGGTGGCAGCTTGAGCTGGACTGGACGTACGCGGGCCGTCGCGGCACCACCGTGATCCCCGAGAACGGCAGGGGTTTCCTGCTCTACCCTGACCGCCAAGACACACGGTAGAGAAATGCCTCCGGCCGGTGCGGTGTCAGGTCAGGTCGGCGCGCAGGCGTTTGCGGTCGAGTTTGCCGACGGCGGTTTTCGGGATCGCGTCACGGAAGATGATCCGGCGGGGCTTTTTGTAGGAGGCCAACCGTTCCGCGACATGCGTGGTGAGTTGCTCGCGCAGTTCGTCGTTGGGCTCGACGCCCTCGGCCAGGACCACCACGGCCGTCACCGCCTCCACCCACAGCTGGTCCGGCGTTCCGACGACCGCCGCCTCCCGTACGGCCGGATGTTCCAGCAGGACATCCTCGACCTCGCGCGGATAGACGTTGTAGCCGCCGCTGATCACCATGTCGGACGTCCGGTCCTTGAGGAACAGAAACCCATATTCGTCAAGGACTCCGATATCGCGGGTGTGCACCCAGCCGTCGCGGAACGTTTCCTCGGTCAGTTCGGGGGCGTTGAAATACCCGGCGGCCGCCGAAGGCCCGCGTACCACGATCTCCCCGGGTTCACCCGGCCCGACCTCGTCACCGTTCTCGTCCACCAGCCGCAGTTCGATCTCGGCCACGACCTGTCCGCAGGCGGCGAGTCTGCTCCGGAGATGATCCTCAGGCCGGAGCACCGCGATACACAGTGGAATCTCGGTTTGCCCGTAGTACTGCCAGAAACGCTCCCGGCCCCACACCCGCATGGCCTTCTCAATGGTGGGCCGTGGCATGGGCGATGCACCATAGATGACATTGCGCAATGTCGAGACGTCGGCGGTCTCGAAGTCCGGATGCTCCACCAACATCTGGATCATCGTGGGCACCAGGTTGATCGCCGTCACGCCATACCGACCGATCGCGTCCAGGAAGGACGCCGGTGCGAAGCCCGGCAGAATGACCGTGCGGCCGCCGCGCAGCCACATCGGAAGCACGAACACACCGCTGGCGTGGATCAGGCTCGCGGCATGCAGCATCACGTCGTCGCCGGTGGCCGGCAGCAGGTTGAGCAGCACGTTCCGGCAGATCGCCGCATAGGAGGCCTGGGTGTGCTGGGCCGCCTTGAGCGTGCCGGTCGTGCCCGAGGTGAACAGCGTGAGGATCACGTCGTCGGGCTCGACCGTGACATCCGGCAGGGTCGTGGGCGCGTCGTCCGCCCGTCGCAGCAGAGTCGGTTCGTCGCCGAGACCGGATTCCAGCCCCAGGAACTGGATCTTCGGCAGCACGGCGGCGAGTTCACCGGCGCGGCCGGTCAGATCGGGACCGAAAATCACCAGCTCACATCGCGTTTCGGTGAGCATCGTGAGATGTTCGGCGAGCGACAGCCGGGAGTTCAGCGGCACGCGATTGATCCCGGCCTTCACACAGGCGAAGTCCAGCGGCACGCTCAGCAGGCTGTTGTTCACCAACAGGCCGACACGCTGGCCGCGCCCGGCTCCGGCGGCGATCAGGACGTGGGCGAGCCGGTTACTCATCTCGTCAACCTGAGCGAAGGTCCATTCGGTGTCGCCGAAGACGACGGCCACCCGGTCGGCGTGCTGGCGGGCGCCACGGATGATCAAGTCGCGGGTGGTCGGGCTCATCGTTGCTCACCCGCCGAATCGAAACGGCCGTGGCGGCCGGCACCGGCGGCGAACCGGGCGGCGCCGGCCGCGCCCTCCCGCTCGATGATCGGGGTGCCGGCGATCGCCTCGGCGCGCAGCGCCTCCATCACGGGCAGATCGATTCCCGCGTAGGCCGAGGCGCGATCGGTGAGCACGCAGTCGAACGGAAAGGCCGCGATCTCGGCGGCGAGTGCGCGCGCGGCCCGGACGGCATCGCCGGTTTCCACGATCCGGTTCGCCAGTCCCATCGCGAGCGCCTCATCCGCGCCGACCGGGCGACCGGTCAGGATCAGGTCGAGCGCCCGGCCCAGGCCGATGATTCTGGGCAGCCGCACCGTGCCGCCGTCGATCAGCGGCACTCCCCAGCGGCGGCAGAACACCCCGAGCACGGCGTCCCGCTCGACGATCCGCAGATCCGCCAGCAGCGCGAGTTCCAGCCCACCCGCGACGGCGTAACCGCTGATCGCGGCGATGAGTGGCTTGCCGAGCAGCCGACGGGTCGGTCCCATCGGGCCGCTGCCGTCGGCGTCGGTGTTGAAGTCTTCGCGGCGGTCCGGATCGCTCACCGCGGTGAGATCCGCGCCGGCGCAGAACGTGCCGCCCGCACCGGCCAGCACCGCGACCCGCTGGTCTGGATCGGACTCGAAGGCGTCGAAGGCGTCGCGCAGTTCGCCGGCCATCGGACCGTCGACGGCATTGCGGCGTTCGGGTCGGTCCAGCCAGATCGTGGTGGTCGTGCCATCCATCTCGACGCGCACGTGGCCCATCAGCACCTCCGTAGTCCGACGTTGGACCGGCCGGTTCCTTGCTAGCGTGCCTGCCCGCCCCGCATCCAGTGTGGCCTCCCAGGTGGCGCGGCGCGGCGTTCTCGGCCGCTCGCGTACCCGTTTCGTACGCCACGCGGCCTGCGGCCTTGCGCCGCATCCACCTGGAAGGCCACCGGACGACACGCGGAACGCAATCCTCAGTGCCGAAGCCTGGGCGACCCCGGCACAATGCCAAACCGTGAGCGAGAGCGAGATCGTGACCAAATCCATCCACCAGCGGATCGCCGACGAACTGGAGGTGCGTGAGGGACAGGTGCGGGCCGCCGTCGAACTGCTGGACGGTGGCGCGACCGTGCCGTTCATCGCCCGCTACCGCAAGGAGGTGACCGGAACGCTGGACGACGCGCAGCTGCGCACGCTGGAGGAACGGCTGCGCTACCTGCGTGAACTGGAGGAACGGCGCACCGCGATCCTCGACTCGATCGGGTCACAGGGGAAGCTGGACGACGCGCTGCGGGCGCGGATCATGGACGCCGACTCGAAGGCTCGGCTGGAGGACATCTACCTCCCCTACAAGCCGAAGCGCCGCACCAAGGCGCAGATCGCCCGCGAGGCCGGGCTGGAACCGCTGGCCGACACGCTGCTCACGGATCCGAGTCACGACCCCAGGGTCACCGCGGCCGGCTTTGTCGACGCCGACAAGGGTGTCGCCGACGAGCCGGCCGCGTTGGAGGGCGCGCGGGCCATCCTCGTCGAGCGGTTCGCCGAGGACGCCGACCTGATCGGCACGCTCCGCGAGCGCATGTGGCAGCGCGGCAGGCTGGTGTCCAAGGCCCACGAGGGTAAGGAGACCGAGGGCGCCAAGTTCGCGGACTACTTCGACTTCGCCGAGTCGTTCACCAGCCTGCCCTCGCACCGCATCCTGGCCATCTTCCGCGGCGAGAAGGAGGAGGTCCTCGACCTCACCCTGGAACCCGAGGACAGCACAACCGTCGATCCCACCGCGCGGACCGGGTACGAGCTGAGCATCGCCGCCCGTTTCGACATCGCCGATCAGGGCCGGCCAGCGGACCGCTGGCTGCTCGACGCCGTCCGGTGGGCGTGGCGGACCCGCATCCTCGTGCACCTCGGCATCGACCTGCGGATGCGGCTGTGGCAGGCGGCCGAGGACGAGGCGGTGCGGGTGTTCGCCACCAACCTGCGCGATCTGCTGCTGGCCGCCCCGGCCGGCAGCCGCGCCACCATGGGCCTGGACCCGGGGCTGCGCACCGGTGTGAAGGTCGCGGTGGTCGATGACACCGGCAAGGTGCTCGGCACCGACACGATCTACCCGCACCCGCCGGCCCGCCGCTGGAACGAGTCGATCGTCACTCTGGCCAAGCTCGCCGAACGTCACCACGTCGAGTTGATCTCGATCGGCAATGGCACGGCGTCCCGGGAGACCGACAAGCTGGCCGGTGAGCTGATCAAGCTGCACCCGGAGTTGCGGCTGACCAAGGTCGTGGTCTCGGAGGCCGGTGCCTCGGTGTATTCGGCGTCCGCGTACGCCTCGCAGGAGTTGCCCGGCATGGACGTGTCACTGCGTGGCGCGGTGTCCATCGCCCGCCGCCTGCAGGACCCGCTGGCCGAGCTGGTCAAGATCGACCCGAAGTCCATCGGCGTCGGCCAGTACCAGCATGACGTGGCCGAGACCAAGCTCGCCCGCTCGCTGGACGCCGTCGTCGAGGACTGTGTGAACGCGGTCGGCGTGGACGTGAACACGGCGTCCTCGCCGCTGCTGGCACGGGTGTCGGGCATCAGCACCGGCGTGGCCGACAACATCGTGCGGCACCGCGACGAGAACGGACCGTTCCACTCCCGGCAGGCGCTCAAGGAGGTGCCGAGGCTCGGCCCGAAGGCGTTCGAGCAATGCGCCGGCTTCCTGCGCATCCGCGACGGCGAGAACCCGCTGGACGCGTCCAGCGTGCACCCCGAGTCGTATCCGGTGGTCCGGCGGATTCTCTCGGCCACCGGCGGTGACATCCGTGAGCTGATCGGCGACACGCGGACACTGCGCTCGCTGCGGCCGGTCGATTTCGTGGATGACCAGGTCGGCCTGCCCACCGTGACCGACATCCTCAGCGAGCTCGAGAAGCCGGGCCGAGACCCACGGCCGGCGTTCAAGACCGCGACCTTCGCCGAGGGCGTGGAAACGCTCGCCGACCTCCGGCCCGGCATGGTGCTGGAGGGAGCGGTCACGAACGTGGCCGCGTTCGGCGCGTTCGTGGACGTCGGCGTGCACCAGGACGGCCTGGTGCACGTGTCGGCCATGTCGAGGTCCTTCGTGAAGGACCCCCGGGACATCGTCAAGTCCGGTGACATCGTGCGGGTCAAGGTGCTGGACGTGGACATCCCCCGCAAGCGGATCTCCCTGACCCTGCGGCTCGACGACGAGAACCAGCCGCAGCCGTCCGGCCAGGGCCGACAGCAGGATCGTGGCCAGGGCCGACAGCAGGGTCAGGACAGGCGTCGGCAGGGCAGGTCCGGTCGTGGTGGTGACCGCGGCGACCGGCACTCCGCGGCACCCACCGGATCGATGGCGGACGCGCTGCGCCGCGCCGGCTACGGCAAGCGCGGTTAGCGGCTCACCTGGCGGTACTCACTTCGCCGTGCTCACTTTGCCGTGGTGATCCGGAAGATGGGGTGACGCGGCGCGATCTGGCGCAGTGTCTCGTCGGAGGCGTTCGCGTCCACCCCGTCGAAGAACATGCCGACCTCGAACTTCCACTTCTTCAGGTAGTGGCGGAGCAGGTTCGGCTTGTCGTCGTCGGGCAGTTCCACGGCGGTGAACCGCTCGACTCGGCGGCCGCGCCGCAGCTCGCCCTCGCCAGCGGCGCGCAGATTGCGCACCCACTGGGTCTGGCCGCGCGCCGCCACCAGATACCGCTCGCCCTGGAATGCCAACGGGTTCACCGGGTTCGACCGCATCTCGCCGCTGGTCCGGCCGCGCACGGACAGCACCTGCGCGCCGTAGAGGTTGACGCCCGCCTTGGCCAGGCCGGCGACGATCGAGTTGAACACGGCGGTGCTCCGGGTGGGACGGACGTAATGCTGGCCCTGCTCGGCGGGCTGGTCGTTGCTGGTCATGGTTGCCTCCTTGAGCAATTCGAGAGCACTGCTCTCTCTTAAGAGCAGGGAACACCCTTTTGGGATCGTTGTCAAGAGCGGTGCTCTCGTTTCGGTTTGCCGCTCTGTATTGTGGGCGTATGAACGCGGGACGAACCGCACGGGAGCGCGCCCGGGCGGAACTGACCAGGGAGATCAAGGACGAGGCACGCCGGCAACTGGCCGTGACCGGCGCCGGGCACCTGTCGCTACGGGCCGTCGCCCGCGAACTCGGCATGGTCTCGTCGGCCCTCTATCGCTACTTTCCCACCAGGGACGACCTGCTCACCGAGTTGATCATCGACGCTTACGACGCGCTCGGCGCCGCCGCCGAGGCGGCCGACGCGGCCATGCCGCCCGATAACGTGCGCGGCCGGTGGCGGGCCGCGTGTGCCGCCGTGCGTGACTGGGCGCGGGCGAACCCCCACGAGTACGCGCTGATCTACGGCTCACCGGTGCCCGGCTACCGCGCGCCGCAGGACACCGTCGCGCCGGCAGCCCGTGTGCCGATCGCCCTGGTCGCCAGCCTGCGGCGGGCCTGGTCCGACGGAGATCTGATCAAGACCGAGGAGCTGTCACTGTCTCCCCTGCTGGCCGAGCAGACCGCCCGGGTCGCCGATGTGGTGGCGCCGGAGCTGCCCGGCGCCGTGCTGGCCCGCGCGCTGATCGCGTGGAGCCAGTTGTTCGGAATGATCAGCTTCGAGCTGTTCGGCCAGTTCGTCGGCAGCGTGGACCCGACCGACGAGTTCTTCGGCTACGCGGTCGAGCGGATGGCCGACCTCGTTGGCCTGCCACGATGACTCAAAGTGCGCCATTTGTATACGCGCGGTAATTTTCGCGCGTGGCCGGTACCGATCTGTTCCGGCGGCTGTCTCCGCAGGTCGTTGCCGGTGTGGCGATCAGTGCCGGGTCGACCGCCGTCGCGGTGAAGGCACTGTGGACGCCGCCGCTGGATCTGCGGGTCTACCGGGCCGGCGGTCAGGCGTTGCTCGCCGGCACACCCCTGTACGCGGGACCGGTGTTCGGCGGTCTGGACTTCACGTATCCGCCGCTGGCCGCCCTGGTCTTCGTGCCGCTTGCTCTGCTGCCGATGCCCGTCACCCACCTGCTGGTCACCGCCGGCAACCTGGCCGCGCTGTGGTTCGTGGTGTCCCGGTCGCTGCGGATGTTGGGCGTTCCGCCCGGCCCGCGCGCGGTCAGCCTGACTCTCCTGATCGCCGGCTGTCTGTTCTGGGTCGACGCCGTGCGCACCACGTTCTACCTGGGCCAGGTCAACCTGGCGCTGCTCGCACTGCTGTTGTGGGACCTGTCGCGACCACGAGAACGGCGCGGCCTCGGGATCGGCGTGGGCATCGCGGCTGGCATCAAGCTCACCCCACTGATCTTCGTGCCGTATCTGCTGGTCACCAGGCGATTCCGGGCCGCAGGAGTGGCCATGGCGACGTTCCTCTGCACGGTGCTGCTCGGGTTCGTCGCCGTGCCGGCGGACGCCACGACATACTGGCTGACCGGCACGTTCGCCCACGTCAGCCGGGTGTTTCCGGATCTGGATTCGGCGCACAACCAGTCCGTGCGCGGACTGATCTCGCGCACCCTCGGCGACGGCGCGTTCGCCGCGTCACTGTGGCTGGTGGTGGTACTGGTACTGGTGGCCGGCACGATCACGCTGGCCGCGCGGGCGAGCCGGCAGGGCAACGAACTGCTGGCGATCACCCTGTGCGGGATGTGCGGGGTGGCCGTGCCGCCGTTCTCCTGGAATCACCACTGGGTGTGGCTGGTGCCGCTGGCCGTGCTGCTCGTTCACCGACTCCTGCTCGTCCCCGCGCCGGACCGCGTCCGCTGGCTGCCGGCCGCCGCGCTGTTCCCGCTGACCCTGCCATGGCTCGCGAACCTGGCCAACCCACCGGTCACCGGCCCCGCGCCGCTGACCGGACCGCTGGCGGCCCTGCTCGACAACGTCTACCTGCTGATCTACCTGGCCACCCTCGCGGCGGCCACGGCATCCCCGCGCACATCCCCCGGCCCGAAACACGCGCGCCAGCGGTACTTCCCCGGCCCTACCCCCGGAACGCAGACATCCACCGACGCATAACGTCGCGCACGGTTTCCTCAGGCACCGCGTCAGCAAGGTCGAGAACGGCCAGGTTCTCCCCCACGCCATCCGCAGAAAACACCTCAGCGATATATTCGCGACCCTTGCGGATCTCGTCACCCATCATGGGGTGCTCCTGATGCTGGTCAATGACCTTCCTCGCGTGCGCCGCATCGCAGGTGGCCATGAGACGCCAGACGTCCCCGGCATCCTTGCTCTTCACCCGATCACGGCCTCCACCGTCACGGGCATCGATACGCTCGCCGAGCTTGAACGCCTTCGCGCAAACCAGGGCCGCCGCACTACCGACCTTGATTTCGCAACTCCGGTCACTGTCATCCGCAAGAGAGTCAAGGCGCATGACCGTGTTGTCGAGCAAGGCCAACTCCAGCCCCTTGGCCCGGCCCACTGCGGACTTCGGTTGTCCGGCAATCCGCGCGGCGCGCGATCCTTTGCCGGCGACGGCATCGGCCGCCAGCAGATCGACCGATGGGGGTTTTTCGGATCCATCGTGCTTGATCCAAATTCCCGGGCGATCCCGGTGCGGCGTGAATCCGGCGTCTCGCATGGCGGAGTCGATGTTGGGATCATCCGTCACCAGCGACGGGTCCACGCCCAGGTCGCCGTCGTTGGTCAGAGTGAGCGGCGCTTCCCGGTACAACTTGGTGTGCTCGTAGACGGCCTGCGCGCCGACGAGCACAACGGCATTTCGCTGCGCGCCCAGCGAATCCAATGCGTCTAGGAGCGTTTCTCGTGCGCGAACCAAGCCGTGGTCAGCGCGACGCAACTCACGAGTGTCGTCGATGGACAGGTCGGGGACGAACGGTTGGAGATTGCCCGAAGGCCCACCGCCGGTTGAAATGATCACGCTGTCGTTACCTTCGAAACCAGTTCGGATGCTTGCTCAGGCATGCGCCCTGTGCCGCCGTAGCAGTCGAGAATGATCTGCCACAGCGCGGCGAGGCGAACGCCGCCGGCCGTCTCGACAACCCCGCGCCGAGTCACGTCATCGAAGGGAATCAGCGTGACCGCGATGCCGGCGCCAGTCTTCGTACGCAGCCCAGCCACCTTCGCGGCTTGCTCGACCGAGTCGACGTAGAAAACCGGCCACACCGCGTTGGCGATGTTCGTGTAAGCGGAAGCCGCATAACCGCCGGTGAGCGCCCAATCGACACCGTTATCACGGAAGGACCGAGCGACCGCCTTCCAGCCACCCGTCGGGATCTCGAACCGTCGAGATCCCTCACGGAAGGCGAGTCGGGACACGTTTGCGGCCCTGAAGGCGAGACTGTCGGCGTCGCGAACACGGCCATCGCTGCCCACCAGCCCGATTGCCGCCCATCGCTTGATCCACTCGCCTGCCGCCGAGTCCGGGACAATTCCCGCACCAGGGTCAAGCAGGGCGCGGCCAGCGCGAAGAGCAGTCTCGTCAGCAACAGCTGCGACGCCTGTGCGCACCGAGTAGCCGCACACCCGCAAGATGCGTTCCAGCACAGTGAAGGTCGGATCAAGATCACTGCTCTCGATGCGGTTCACCGTGGACGCCGAAATCCCGGCCATGAGCGCGACCTGCCGTTGAGACAGGTTGCTGAGAGCTCTGGCATTGCCCACCAGCGCAGCCGCCGACGTTCCTGTGCTCATGCCTGCATTTTAGCTCCGTTGTGCGGATACGCACAACGCGGCGCCGAGGCCGGAGCGGGTCCGGACAGCACGAAGGGACCTGCCTGGGCAGGTCCCTGTGCTCCCTCGGCCCGGAGCGATTCCGTCCCTCCGACACCCACTATGGAGGCTTCGGCCTCTTTCCAACACCACCGAAAGTTGAGTGCCTCGGTACTACTTTCGTAGGTGTTAGCCCAATAGAGGCAATCGGGCACGCACAGTGAAACCACCGTCCAGCGACTCCTCGACGCGTAGCGATCCACCGACCAGCCGGGCCCGTTCGGCCATGCCCGGCAGGCCGAGACCGACACCCTGCGCCGCCTCGCTGACCGCGTGCTCCGGTGGGCCGTTGGCGACCACGACCAGCAGGTCGGCGTCCTCGGTGCCGATCAGCACGGTCGCCTTCGCACCCGGCGCGTGCCGGGCGACGTTGGTCAGGGCCTCCTGCACGATCCGGAACACCGCGCGCCCCACCGCGGGAGCCACCTGCTCGGCCGGTGCTCGACTGTCGTCGTAGCCGATCGACAGTCCGGCGTCCCGGGCACGGCGGATCAGGTCCGGCAGGTCGGCCAGCCCGGAACCCCCGGCGGCACGGGCGCCGTCACCGGCCGCGCCCGAGCGGGCCACGGCAGCGCGCATCTCCGCCAGCGACTCTTTCGCCATCTCACGCATCCGGGCCGCGCTGCTGCGGGTGTCCGGATCGGTGGCGGTCGCCATCAGCGCGGCCGCCTCGACCGCGATCAGGGTGGCGTGATGCCCGACGGCGTCGTGGATCTCCTGCCCGATCTTGGCACGCTCCTGCGCCCTGGCCTGCTCCTCCCGGGCGAGCAGCTCTGCCTCCCGGGCGCGACGTAGTTCGGCGACACTGGCGGTCAGCTTGTTCAGCGTCGTCAACAACAGTCCCACGGCGACCGGCGCGACCATGGTGACGACCGTGAACGACACCGTGATCGTGGCGGCCTGCCAGGTTAAGTCACGCCATTCGGTGGCCAGCACCGGAACCGTCATCGCCAGGATCGCGGCGACCGCCCAGGGTAGGGCGCGGGTGGGCCGGATCGCGCTGCGGCCGATCCCGTACAGCGCAACGACGCTCGGCGCCAGGGCGAGTTCGCCGGTCATCGCGACCAGACAGACCAGCATCGCCAGCCACGGCCAGCGCAGCCGCACCGGCAGCGCGAGGCAGGCCACCAGGGCGACCTGTTTGCCGTAGCCGAACTGCGACGGCTGTGACATCCACACCAGCGCGCCGGTCACGCCGACGACCAGAATCTCCCGGCTGACCACCCAGGCGACACCCCAGCGTGCCGGGTCGAACCGGCGGTACCACAGCGGGCGCTGGCCGAACGGGGTCGGTTCGGTCAGCAGGCCGTTCACGCCGACCGGTCCACTACGCCGCTGATCCGTTGCGCCGCGACCGCGGCCTGCACTCTGTTGCGCACCCCGAGCTTGCCGAACACCGCCGAGACATAGCCCTTGACGGTCGCCTCGGTCAGCCCCAGCGTGCGGGCGATCGCGGCGTTCGACCCACCTGCCGCGATCAGGTCGAGCACCTGCCGCTCGCGGGTGGTCAGCGCGGGCACCGCGACCGCCGCGCGGAACAGGCCGCTGGACCGCAGCAGGGGCAGCAACCGGGCGGTGATCCGCGGGTCGAGCACGGCGCCACCGGCTGCCAGGTCGAGCACGGCGCGCACCAGGTTGTCCGGGTCGGCGTCCTTGAGCAGGAACCCGTTCGCGCCCAGGTCCAGTGCCTCGATCACGTACTCGTCCACATCGAAGGTGGTCAGCATGGCCGCCGCCGGCTGGTCCGGCAGGGCGCGGATGCGGCGCAACGCGGTCAGCCCGTCGGTGCCCGGCATCTGCACGTCGATCAGCACCACGTCCGGCCGGTGCCGGCGGATCGCGTCGAGCAGTTCGGCGCCGTCGGCCGCCTCGGCGACGACGGTGATCCGTGGATCGGCCTCCAGCACCACCCGCAGGCCACGCCGAAGCAGCGCCTCATCGTCGGCCAGCGCAAGGCGCACCGGCGAGTCGGGCCCTCTGCGGCCAAACTCGATCTCGTCGATATCGCCCGTGTCGCGCTCCGGCACCCCGTCCCCTTCAGCCGAACTGAAGGACAGGCTATCGGGTGCGACGTGGGGCTTTGCGCATCAGCCCTTCCTGGGGCGCTTCTCGCGCACCCGGACGGAGATGCGAACCGGGCTTCCCTCGAACCCGAATCGTTCCCGGAGCCGGCGCTCGATGAACCTGCGGTAACCAGCTTCCAAAAACCCGGTGGTGAACAGGACGACGGTGGGCGGCCGGATGGACGCCTGGGTGGCGAACAACACCTTCGGCTGCTTGCCACCGCGCACCGGCGGCGGGGTGGCCGAGACCAGCTCGTTCAACCACGTGTTCAGCGTGCCGGTGGGAACCCGCTGCTCCCAGGAGCCGAGCGCGGTGCGCAGCACGGGGGCGAGTTTGGCGACCGCTCGGCCGGTGAGGGCGGACACGTTCACCCGTTCGGCCCAACGTAGTTGGGTCATCTCGCGGTCGAGTTCTCTGTCCAGTTGGAGCCGACGGTCCTCGTCCACCAGGTCCCACTTGTTGAACGCGATCACCAGTGCCCGGCCGGCATCCACCACCATGGTCAGCACCCGCAGGTCCTGCTCGCTGATCGGCTCACTGGCGTCCAGCAGCACGATCGCCACCTCGGCCGCGTCGATCGCGGCCTTGGTGCGCAGCGAGGCGTAGTACTCGGCGCCGCTGGCGGTGTTCACCCGCTTGCGCAGCCCGGCGGTGTCCACGAACCGCCACACCTCGTCGTCCAGCACGACCAGCGAGTCCACCGGGTCGACCGTGGTGCCGGCGACCGCGTGCACGACCGCGCGTTCCTCCCCGACCAGCCGGTTGAGCAGGCTGGACTTGCCCACGTTCGGCTTGCCGACCAGCGCCACCCGGCGCGGGCCGCCCTGCGCGTCCACGCGCTCCCGGGGGCTCTCCGGCAGCGCCTGGAGGATCGCGTCCAGCAGATCACCGGAACCCCGGCCGTGCAGGGCACTCACCGGGTACGGCTGGCCCAGGCCCAGCGACCACAGCGCGGCGACATCGGCCTCCAGCCGGGTGTCGTCGACCTTGTTGGCGGCCAGCAGCACCGGCCGGTCGCTGCGCCGCAGCACCCTCGCGACCGCCTCCTCGGCGGTGGTGGCACCCACGGTCGCGTCGACCACCAACAGCACCGCGTCGGCGGTGCGCATGGCCTGCGCGGCCTGCGCGGCCACGGCCGCCTGCAGGCCCTGGGCGTCCGGTTCCCAGCCGCCGGTGTCCACCAGGGTGAACTTGCGGCCGTTCCACAGCGCGTCGTAGCTGACCCGGTCCCTGGTCACGCCCGGGACGTCCTGCACGACCGCCTCGCGCCGCCCGAGCAGGCGGTTGACCAGCGTCGACTTGCCGACGTTGGGGCGGCCGACGACGGCGAGGACCGGCTGCGGCGGCGCCTCAGCCTCGACCTCGGCGGCATCGTCGAGGTTCAGGGACCAGTCGGACTCGTCGACCCAGGTCCCGTCAACATCACTCACCAGAGCTCTCCGCTTCCCCGCCGCCAGTGTCCACATCCCCGCGGTCGCCCGCACCGCCGTCGTCCACACCGCCGTCGTCCACACCGCCGTCATCCAGGTCCGCGATCCCGGTGGGGTCGAAGCCGGCTGCCGAGTCAGGCCCGGAGTCGGACGCGGACGTGAGCTCCGGGTCGGCGGCCCGCCTCCGGTCCAGCTCGCGCACCAGCTCGGCCAACGAAGCACGGATCTGCTCGGTGGCGATGGACAACCCCTTCCGGCCGCGCTCGGTGGACACCCGGAACGGCTCACCGACCAGCACGTCGACCCGGCGCCGACGACGCCGGTCGGACGTCAACGAGCGACGGGTTCCCCGGACCGCGATCGGCAGCACCACCGCGTTGCCGGAGCGGGCCAGCCAGGCCGCGCCATGCTCGGCCTTGGCCACGTCACCGTCACCGCGGCCGCCCTCCGGGAAGATCCCGACGACCCCACCGGCGGACAGCACCCGCACGGCGGCCAGCAGCGGAACCCGGTCGGGCTCACCACGGCGCACGGCCAGCTGGCCGATCCTGGGCAGGGCCCAGCGCAGGAAACCCTTGAACATCTCGCGCTTGATCAGGAACACCGGCCGCCGGCGCCGCAGCACCCCGAACACCAATGGCCCGTCCACCATCGAGCTGTGGTTGGCGACCACGACGACCGCACCGCTGGCCGGCACCCTGTCCCGGCCGCGTACCCGAAGCCGGAACGGTGGCAGGAAGATCCACGAGCCCAGCCAGCGGGCGAAGTTGTGCAGCCACACCCAGGTACCGGGCGGCAACGCGGCTCGTCTGCTCTTATCGTCGCCAGGTTCCGCCCGCGTCTCCGTCTTACCGCTCACCGGCCACCGCCTCACGGGCCAACATCCCTCGGTCCTCCGCCAGCGTGAGCAGTCGCTGGACCACGCCGGCCACGTCCAGATCGCTGGTGTCCAGTTCGACCGCCCCCGACGCCGGCACCAACGGGGTGGTGCGGTTGTCCAGGTTGTCGCGGCGGTCCACGTCGGAGCGCGTGCCGCCGACGGTGGTCCGTCGGCCCGCAGCGGAATCCTGCCTGCTGCGCCGCCGGGCGCGGACCTCCGCGCTGGCCGTCAGGAAGATTTTCAGCTCGGCGTCCGGCGCGACCACGCTGCCGATGTCCCGGCCCTCGACCACGATGCCAACCCCGTCAACGCGGGCGTCCGCGATGATCCGGCGCTGACGGCCGATGAGCACCGTCCGCACGGTCGGCACCGACGCGACCGCGGACACCACACCGGTGATCTTCTGCTCGCGGATCTCGCCGGCCACGTCGTCGCCGTCCAGCAACACGCCCGGCGCCTCCGGATCGGTGCCCATCACCAGCGCGCCCCGGGATCCGACCGACTCGGCCACCTCCGCCACGAGACCCGAGTCCGACGGGTCAACCCCGGACCGCAGCACCGCCAGCGTCACCGACCGGTACATCGCCCCGGTGTCCAGGTAGCGGGCGCCAACCGCGCCCGCCAACTGCCGGGCCACGGTGGATTTCCCGGTGCCCGACGGGCCGTCCAGCGCCACCACCCCGCGCAACAGCCGTCGTGCCACCTGCGCTCCTTCCGCCGCTACCGATCAGCCTGGCGTCGACCTCGGTTCGAGCCTCGACTCAGCCGCCCATTCTGCCTGGTGCGGTCAGAGTCCGACCGCGCGGTAGAGGGAGGCGATCTCCACCCTGTTCAGCGCGCGCAGCGAGCCGGGCCGCTGGTCACCCAGCCGGACCTCGCCCACGGCGATGCGGACCAGACGCGACACCGGATGGCCGGCCTCGGCGAGCAGCCGCCGCACGATGTGCTTGCGGCCCTCGTGCACCACGACCTCGACCAGCGCCCGGTTGCCGTACGAGTCGACCAGCTTGAACGAGTCCACCGCGGCGAAGCCGTCCGACAACTCGACGCCCTGCCGCAGCCGCTTGCCCAGATCACGCGGAATCGGACCGGCGACCTCGGCCAGGTATGTCTTGGACACATGGTAAGAGGGATGCGTCAGCCGGTGACCCAGTTCGCCGTCATTGGTGAACAGCAGCAGGCCCTCGGTTTCGGCGTCCAGCCGACCCACGTGGAACAGCCGCGGGCCACCGGACTCGATCCGGTCCCGCAGGTAACCGCCGACACAGGGCCGGCCCTGGTCGTCCCACATGGTCGTGTGCACGCCCTTCGGCTTGTTCAGCGCCAGGTACTCCAGGTCGGAGCGGATCACCACGCGGCCGCCGTCCACGTGGATCACGGCGTTCACCGGATCGACCCGCCGGCCCATCTCGGTCACGACATGGCCGTCCACGCTGACCCGCCCGGCGGCGATCAGTTCCTCGGCGCCGCGCCGGGACGCCACACCGGCCTGGGCCAGCACCTTCTGCAGGCGCACACCCTGGCCGTCGGATTCGTTCTCGTGGTCAGGGTCTTCAGACATCATCAATCGCATCCACTTCGGGCAGCAGCGGAGCGATCGGCGGCAGGTCCTCCAGTGAGGACAGGCCCAACCGCTCCAGGAAAAGCTCGGTAGTTCGGTACAGGATTCCACCGGTGTCCGCGTCCGTGCCGGTCTCCTCGATCAGGCCGCGGGCCAGCAGGGTGCGGATCACGCCGTCGACGTTGACCCCGCGCACGGCCGCCACCCGCGCCCGGGTCACCGGCTGGCGGTAGGCGATCACCGCCAGGGTTTCCAGCGCGGCCCTGGTCAGCTTCGCCCGCTGACCGTCCAGCAGCATCCGCTCCACGAACGGCGCGAAGACGTCCCGGGTGTAGTAGCGCCAGCCCGCGCCGACCCGGCGCAGGTCGATGCCGCTGCCGCGGTCGGTCAGTTCGGCGGACATCCGGTGCAGGGTCTCGGCGACCCGCCACACCGGCTGGTCGAGCGTGTCGGCCAACAGTTCCTCGCTGGCCGGGCTGTCGACGACCAGCAGCAACGCCTCCAACGCGGACACCAGCGCGGTCTCCTCGGCCAGCGACGGCAGGCCGGTGCCGGTCTCCTCGGCCTCGGCCCGCTCGGCGGGGTGTTCCTCGGGTGGTGTCGGCTGTTCTGTCGGTGCTACCACTGGTTCGGGTGTTTCCTCCGGTATCAAGTCAGCCGTAGTCCTCGTCCTCACGGTTGGCCAGGTCGACCGCCTCGGCCTGCTCGGCGTCGGCGAGGCTGCCGCCCACCCAGCGGACGCGCAGTTCACCGAGTGCCTCCTCCTGGTCGAACAGCACCACCCGTTGCCGATACAGGTCGAGCAACGCGAGGAACCGCACGACCACCTCGATGGTGTGCTGGCAGTCCGCGACCAGTTCACCGAAGGTCGCGCTGCCACATGCGATCAGCCGGGCCCGCAGGATCGCGGCATGCTCGCGAATCGAGACCTTCTGGATATGCATGTGATCCAGCGACAACACCGGTGGTGGTTTGGGCCGGAACACCGCGGCGGCCAGTTCGGCGAAGGCCGGTGGTTCCACGCCGAGCAGCACCTCGGGCAGCAGCCTGGAGTAGCGCTCCTCCAACGCCACCGACCGAGGATACCTGCGCAGCGCCGTCGCCTCCATCTCCCCGAACAAAGCGGCCACCTGCTTGTACGCCCGGTACTGCAGCAACCGCGCGAACAGCAGGTCGCGCGCCTCCAACAGGCCCAGGTCCTCCTCGTCCTCGACATCTGCGGCGGGCAGCAGCCTGGCCGCCTTGAGGTCCAACAGGGTTGCCGCGATGACCAGGAACTCGGTGGTCTCGTCCAGGTTCCAACGCTCGCCCATCGCCCGGATATGCGCGATGAAATCGTCGGTGACCTGGTGCAGCGCGACCTCGGTGACGTCCATCTGGTGCTGTGAGATCAACTGCAGCAGCAGGTCGAACGGCCCCTCGAAATTGGCGAGTCGCACGGTGAATCGGACACCGCCGGGCCCGGGCTGATCGTTCGCTGACGGCTTTTCCTGTTCCGATTCCGGCGCGGAATCCACCGGTGTCACTCGACGAACTCGTTTCCCGGAACGGTAGGGAGGTGATCACTCATCGGGCGATCACCTCGCGGGCCAGTTCCCGGTATGCCTGGGCGGCCGAGGACCGGGGCGCCCACCGGGTGATCGGCTCCCCGGCCACCGTGGTCTCCGGGAAACGCACCGTGCGGTTGATCGCGGTGTCGAACACAACGTCACCGAACGCCTCGACCACCCGCGCCATGACCTCCCGGGAGTGCAGCGTTCGCGGGTCGAACATGGTGGCCAGGATGCCGAGAATGGTCAGCTTCGGATTCAGCCGTTCGCGGACCTTCTCGATGGTGTCGATCAGCAGCGCCACCCCGCGCAGGCTGAAGAACTCGCACTGCAGCGGGATGATCACGCCGTCCGACGCGGCCAGCGCGTTGACGGTCAGCAGGCCCAGCGACGGCTGGCAGTCGATCAGGATGAAGTCGTAGTACGGCAGCAGCGGACGCAGCACCCGTTGCAGGGTCTGCTCCCGGCCGACCTCGGCGACCAACTGCACCTCGGCGGCGGACAGGTCGATGTTGCTGGGCAACAGGTCCATGCCCTCGACGCTGGTGCGCATGATGATGCTCTCGGGCGCGACGTCGCGCTCCATAATGACGTTGTAGATCGTCTTCTCAAGCTGGTGCGGCTGCACGCCGAGACCAACCGACAGCGCGCCCTGCGGGTCGAAGTCCACCAGCAGCACCCGGCGGCCGTACTCGGCCAGCGCGGCACCCAGGTTGATGGCCGACGTGGTCTTGCCGACGCCGCCCTTCTGGTTGCACAGCGACACGATCCGGGCCGGACCATGCCGGTCAAGCAGCGGCGGCTCTGGAACCTGGCGGCGCGGCCGGCCGGTGGGGCCGACATCGCCGGGCACCGCCTCCTGAGCGTCGTCCTCGTCGCAGGCGGGCCGGGGGGCGAGGCTCAGCTCGACCTGCGCACCGCGCGGCCGCCATTCGGCGGCGGATGGCTGCGGCGACGACATGACGAACTGGCTCCTTAATGCATATAAACGTGGCCCAACGGGCCGAAGCCTATGCGGCGATCATGGCCCCGGCAACGCGCCCCGCCGAGGACGAGTGACTCTTCCGCGACTTGTCAAGCCGTCCTGTCAAGCCGTGGTGACCGGGGAGTTCGCGTATTCGCGTACGTTGCCCGCCACGGCGGCGAGGACAACGTCCAACAGGCCGGGATAAATCGCGTCCAGATCCTCCCGGCGCACCGACAGCCAACGCTGGGTCCCGGTCGGCCGGGTGTGAGTGATGCCGGCCTCGCGGAGCACCCGGAGATGCTGGGAGAGCGTCGATTTCGCCACCCGGACATCCAGCGCGCCGCACAGGATTTCGCCGCCACGATCAAGCTGGTGGACCACGGCCAGGCGGGTCGGGTCCGCGAGGGCATGCAGAACGGCGGGCAGGCTGATCTCATCCCGCGCTGGCTCGGTCACATCGCTCGTCACGACCGACACACCTCCTGCTGTGCTGATCGTCCGCAACTGACGCTACACCGATCAGCCGAGTGCCCTGGGGTGAGACGTTGCGTACACCTCGCGCAACGCATGCACCGTGACCAGCGTATAGACCTGCGTGGTGGTCACCGAAGCGTGGCCCAACAACTCCTGCACCACCCGGACGTCGGCGCCACCCTCCAGGAGATGCGTCGCGAACGAATGCCGCAGGGTGTGTGGCGACACCTCGGCGGTGATGCCGGCCTTGCGGGCCGCGTCCTTGATCACCTGCCAGGCGCTCTGCCGGGACAGCCGGCCGCCGCGCGCGTTCAGGAAGATCGCCGGCGTGCCCCGGCCGTGCCGGGCCAGTTCGGGCCGGGCCCGAACCAGGTAGGCGTCCAGTGCCCGCAGCGCCGGCCGGCCGATCGGCACCAGCCGCTGCTGACCGCCCTTGCCGTTGAGCAGCACGGTTCGTTCGACCCGGTCGACATCGTCGATGTCCAGGCCGACGGCCTCGGACACCCGGGCGCCGGTGGAGTACAGCAGTTCCAGCAGGGCGCGGTCGCGCACCGCCCGGATGTCGCCGGTGCCCTCGGCACCGCCCGGCGCCTCCAGCAGCTTCAGCACGTCATCCACCGGCAGCGCCTTGGGCAGCCGCAGCGGCGGTTGCGGCGGATGGACCTGGCGTGCCGGATCGGTGTCGGCCATGCCCTCCCGGCAGGCGAACCGATGCAGGCCGCGCACCGCGACGACGGCCCGGGCGGCCGAGGACGCGGCCAGTGGCGGGTGCCCGCCACCGCCCAGGCGCAGCGCGGCGAGGAACCCGGCGACCTCCGCCTCGGTCACCCCGGCCAGCTCGCCGATGCCCCGCGCAGTCAGGTATCGCCCGTATCGGCGCAGGTCACGACGGTAGGCGGCCAGAGTGTTCGGTGACGTGCCGCGCTCGACGGCAAGGTGGTTCAGGTACCCGTCGATGGCCTGATCCACGCTGGACACCCAGTCATCATGCCACAGCTCTGTCACACAGCGTCACGAAATATCGATACCTGATCGATACCCCGGCTCGCAGCCTGGCCACCCGGCCGGTGCGAGACCGGCCGGGTGGTGCCGCACCAACGCGGCTAGTCTCGCGAGGTACGTCCATCCGCGCGAGAGTGAGGCCATGTCCGCCCTCAGCTATCCCGAAATGATCTTCATCGGCCTGGCGCAGGGCGTCAGTGAGCTGTTCCCGGTGTCCAGCCTTGGTCACTCGGTGGTGCTGCCGGCACTGATCGGCGGCCAGTGGGCGTCGGACATGAGCATGGGCGAGCACTCGCCCTATCTCGCCGCGCTGGTGGCCATGCACGTGGCCTGCGCGGTGGCGCTGGTCATCTTCTTCTGGAAGGACTGGATGCGGGTCATCGCCGGGTTGTTCACGTCGATCTGGCACCGCGAGGTCCGCACCCCGGACCAACGGCTGGCCTGGCTGCTGGTGCTGGCGACCATCCCGGTCGGCATCGCCGGCATGTTGCTGGACAAGGTCATGACCAACTACCTGGGCAAACCGCTGCCGGCGGCCGCGTTCCTGGCCATCAACGGCATCGTGTTGTACACGGTGGAGCGGCTGCACCGGCGGCAGTTGCCCGCGCCCGAACCGGATCCCGCGGACGTCGTGTGGCCGGAGCTTGATCCCGAACCCGGTCCCGGTGCGGCGAGTCCCACGCAGCGCACCATGCGTATTCCGATCGTGAGCGCGGAGGCCGTCGAGCGTGCCGCGGAGCAGGATGCGGCGGTCACCATGGACCGGCGGCTGGCGAAGCTGTCGGTGAAGGAGGCCGTCGGCATCGGCGCGTTCCAGGTGCTCGCGTTGCTGCCCGGCATCAGCCGCTCCGGCATCACGATGGTCGGCGGCCTGCTGCGCGGGCTGCGCCACGAGGACGCCGCGCGGTTCGCGTTCCTGCTGATCGCCCCGGTGATGCTCGGTGCCGGCCTCTACAAGGTTCCGGAGCTGCTGCAGCCGGGAATGCGCGCGTCACTGGGGCCGGTGCTGCTGGGCAGTCTGCTCGCCGGCATCGCCGCGTATGTGTCTGTGCGCTTTCTCACTCGCTACTTCGAGACCCGCACGCTGTACCCATTCGCGATCTACTGCATCGTCGCTGGCCTGGGAAGCTTGGCGGTCTTCGCATTCCGATAGGCCGCGAACCGTACGCGATCGGCTGATCACGGCTGGATCACAAGGTATACCCACCCGAACGGGTGGCGTGGGTCGTTGTGCGAGCATGACCCGCGATGATGACCCCCCAGTCCCTGATTGGCTCCGGCACGTCCGGCGATGCCCTGGCGTCGCGCGGGCCGACCGTGGGCACGGACTGGTCGGCGCAACGGCTTCCCGCGCGCGACGGCATGCCGGCACCGCTGCCGGTCGGCACGATCCTGCACGGCACCGCCGGAATGCTGCTGGTCGCGGCGGGTGGGGTCGGTGCGACCGCCGGGGTTCTGCCCGACACGCTGCTCAACGGCACCGCGTTCAGTTGGGTTCGCTACGGGCATGGCAAGTGGCTGTCCACCGCGGTGCTGTATGTCGGCCTGGCGCTGCTGGTCTGGGCGTGGATCAAGCTCGGCCGCCAGGCCCGGGCCGGCGGGCTGGACCGGCGGGCGGTGCTGTTCGCGGTCGGTGCCTGGACCGCGCCGTTACTGTTCGCGCCGCCGCTGTTCAGCCACGACGTACACAGCTACCTCGCGCAGGGCGACCTGGCGCTGCACGGCTACAACCCGTACCAGTACGGCGTGTCGATACTCAACGACAACCTGTCCAACGGTGTCGACGCGATGTGGCAGAACACCCCGACGCCGTACGGGCCGCTGTTCATCCTGATCGCCAAGAGCGTCGTGCTGATCACCGGGCAGAGCAGCATCGTCGGCATCATCTCGATGCGTTTCGTACTCGGCGCCGGCCTGATGATGCTGTGCTGGGCGCTGCCCCGGCTGGCCGAGCGGCTCGGCGGCGATCCGGTGATCGCACTGTGGTTCGGCGCCGCCAACCCGCTGGTGCTCACGTATCTGGTCGGCGGCGCGCACAACGACCTGCTGATGATCGGCCTGATGACGGCGGGCACGGTGTTCGTGATCGACGGTCGTCACCGTAGCGGCATCGCGCTGGTGACCCTGGCGTTCTCGGTCAAGGCCACCGCCTGCGTGGCGCTGCCGTTCCTGGTGTGGATCTGGGCGTCCCGGCTGCCCGGCTCGCGTGGTGGCCGGCTGTTCCGGGCTGGCGGCTCCAGCCTGCTGGCCTTCACCGGTGTGTTCCTGGGCTCCACCCTGCTGGCCGGGGTGAACCTCGGCTGGATATGGGCGCTGTCCGACAATGATCTCATCATCAACTGGCTGTCCGTGCCCACCGGCGTCGGTCAGCTCGCGCACACCTTCGCCGCGCATTTCGGCGATTTCAACCCGGACCCGTTCATGCGGCTGGCGCGGGACACCGGCTGGCTGGTCATGCTCGTGCTGGCCGGCCGGCAGTGGTGGCTGGCGCAGGAGGGTGACCCGGCCACCACGATCCGCCGGGCCTCGATCGCGCTGATGATCGCGGTGCTGTTCGCACCGGGCACGCTGCCCTGGTACTTCAGCTGGCCGCTGGCGATGGCCGCGGCACTGCCGTGGTCCACGCCCGGCCTGGTGCTCGGCTGTTTCGCCTCGGTCTGGACAATGCTGGGCACCTACCCGACCGGCACGAACTCGCTGTACGACTGGGGGTTCCAGGCGCTGGCCGTGGTGGCGTCCGCGGTCGCGGCGTTGTCGCTGGTCCGGCCGGCCGACGAGGGACCGGGCGAGCTGACCCGCACACTGTGGCCGACCGGCCTGCGCACGCACGATCTGGTCGCCGGGACGCCCCGGTGACCGTCACCGTCCGCTGGGCCGCCCGCACCCACCACCCCGACCCGGATCCGGCCTGAGCGGGCGGCTCGGGTTGGTGGTTCGGCCGGCGCACCGGGAGGTACGCCGGCCGAACCGTCGGACAGAACAGCGGCCGGAACTCAGGTCGGAATTCCGGTCAGGACTCCGGTCGGAAGGTCAGCCGGGAGGCCGGTCAGAACGCCAGCGCCTGGGCGCGGCGCTTGACCTCGCGACCGCGGTTGCCGCGCAGCGCCTCGATCGGCGAGCCGGGCAGCGAGTCGTCCTCCTGGAACAGCCAACGCAGCATCTCATCCTCGGAGAAGCCCGCGTCCCGGAGCACGGTCAGTGTGCCTGGCAGTCCCTTGACAACGCCTTCTCCGTTGAGGAACAGGGCAGGAACCACCTTGACACCATCACGACGGAAGGCCAGCAGGTGTCCGTCACGCACCATCTGGTGAACCCGGGTGAGCGGTACGCCGACAGACTCGGCGACCTCGGGCAGCGTCAATACCTCGAACGACCGGTCGAGGACATCCTCGGCGGCGGGAATAGCACTCACCCGCCCGAGGATGCCACAAGATGGGGCCTCATGGCTTGGACCAGTCGAGCGAAATTTCTTCCCTTTGATGTCTACGATCGTTCACCGTGGAGGCGAGAGACGCGACCGTGAACCCGGGTCCCGGCACGGCCCCCGACACGGGCGCCGGTTCCGACACCGGTTCTGGCACGGGTTCCGACACCGTGCTGGGGACCGTGTTGGAGGGCCGGTACCGCGTTGACCGCTATCTCGCCCGCGGCGGCATGTCGACCGTCTACGCCGGGCTCGACCTCCGCCTGGATCGGCCGGTGGCCATCAAGATCATGAACTCCGGCTATGCCGCCGATCCGTCGTTCGTACAGCGCTTCGGCCAGGAGGCGCGGGCGGCCGCGAAGCTGGACCACCGGCATGTGGTTGGCGTACACGACCAGGGTGTGGATCACGGCACCGATCACCGGGATGACCGGGTCTACCTGGTGATGGAGCTGGTCAACGGCGGCACCCTGCGTGACCTGCTGCGGGAGCGCCGGGCGCTGCCCGTGCCGCTGACCCTGTCGGTGCTGGAACCGGTGTTGTCCGCGCTGGCCGCGGCGCACCGCGCCGGCCTGGTGCACCGGGACGTGAAGCCGGAGAACGTGCTCATCGGCATCGACGGCCCGGCCGGTGGGGTGGTCAAGGTCGCGGATTTCGGTCTGGTGCGCGCGATCGCCAGCGCCGGCTCCACCGACGACAACATCGTGCTGGGCACCATGGCGTACCTGTCGCCGGAGCAGCTCACCACCGGTGCCGCCGACGCGCGCAGCGATGTCTACGCGGCCGGGATCATGTGCTACGAGATGTTGACCGGTCACCCGCCCTATCTGGGCGACTCGGCGATGGACATCGCGTACCGGCATGTGCACCAGGATGTGCCGGCGCCCAGCGGGGCCGTCCCGGACATCCCGGTCGAGCTGGACGACCTGGTGCTGCGCGCGACCCGCCGCGACCCGATGGCGCGGCCCGCGAACGCGGCCGAGTTCCTCGCCGAGCTGAGCCGGCTGCGGTCGGTGCTGGGGATCGAGCCGGTGCCCGTGCCGGTTCCGGAGCGGGCCGGACTGACCGACGCCATCAGCAACCTGCACACCGACGCGCATGCCCTGATGACCGCGCGTGTCGTCCCCGCGTTGCCCGGTCCGATCGGGCCGCGCGGCACCCGGGCGATCTCCCGTGCCGAGCTGGCCGCCGCGATGCGGGAGGCTCCCCCGGCCACGAAACGGGCCCGATCCCACCGTGACAACCGTGCGGACAGCCATGGCCGAGACCACCGTGGTGATCAACACCGCGCTGATCAACACGGCGGTGATCAACACCGTGGTGATCAGGATCATGGGCCACGGCCGGTGCGGTCCGGGCGGCGCGCCCCGGTGATCTGGCTGGTGGTCGTGCTGGTGCTGGCGGCGCTCGTCGGCGGTGGCGCGTGGTGGTGGGGCATCGGGCAGTGGACCGAGGTGCCGAAGGTCGCCGGGATGGACACCGCCACCGCCCAGAGCACGCTGACCGGCTCCGACCTGAACCCGAAGCTGGGGCAGGCGTACGACAACACCGTGCCGGCCGGCCGGATCATCGGCACCACGCCCGGCGCCGGCTCGCGGGCGCTGCGCGGTGCCACGGTGACCCTGGTGGTGTCCGAGGGCCGACCGGTCGTGCCGGACATCGCGGCCGGTGCGCAGGTCGACGCGGCCGAGCAGGCGATCAGGGCGAAGGGCCTGGCGCCGAAACTGGACGCGAACACCAACGACTACAGCGCGACCGTGCCGGCCGGCACGGTGCTCAAGGTCATCCCGGCGGCGGGCACACCGGTCGATGTCGGTTCGTCGGTCACCATCGCGGTCAGCAAGGGCCCGCCGCCCACGCCGGTGCCCAGTGTCGTGGGTATGAGCCAGGCGGACGCCTTCGCCGCGCTGACCAAGGCCGGCTACCAGCCGTACGCGCTGCCACAGCAGTTCTCCGACCAGGTCCCCGGCGGTTCGGTGATCAGCACCAGCCCGGCCGCCGGCACGGTGATCCCGACCAGCGGTGACCGCAGGGTGGGTGTGGTGGTGTCCAACGCGGTCAGCGTGCCCAATGTGATGGGTTCGAGCGTGCAGGACGCCGAGCAGACGCTGACGGCCGCGAAGCTCCAGGTCCAGGTTCAGTCGATCTTCAACAGCGGCAGTGCCGTGGTGCTCGCCCAGAACCCGGGACCCGGCACGCTGGTCGCTCCCGGCACCACCATCACCGTGACCGCCCTGGGCTGATCTTTCTGGCGAGGGCCGGTCACGGTGATGGAAACCGGTTAGGAGCGGAGCATCTCCGCGACCAGGAAGGCCAGCTCCAGCGACTGCTGGGTGTTCAGCCGAGGGTCGCAGGCGGTCTCGTAGCGGCCGGACAGGTCGGAGTCGGAGATGTCCTGGGCGCCGCCCAGACACTCGGTGACGGCCTCGCCGGTCAGCTCGATGTGGATGCCGCCGGGGTGGGTGCCCAGGTGCCGGTGCACCTCGAAGAAGCCCTGCACCTCGTCCACGATCCGGTCGAAGTGCCGGGTCTTGTAGCCGTTGGACGACTCGTGGGTGTTGCCGTGCATCGGGTCGCACTGCCAGATCACCGAGCGACCGGACGCGGTCACCTTCTCCACGATCGGCGGCAGCACGTCCCGGATCCTGGTGTTCCCCATCCGGCTGATCAGCGTCAGCCGGCCGGGCACGTTCTTCGGGTTGAGCCGCTCGACGTACTCGACGGCCTGCTCCGGTGTGGTACTCGGGCCGATCTTCAGGCCGATCGGGTTCTCCAACAGCTCCATCAGCGCGATGTGGGCGCCGTCCAACTGCCTGGTCCGCTCCCCCACCCAGAGGAAGTGCGAGGACAGGTCGTAGAGCTTCGGGGCGTTCTCCCGGACGTCCAGCCGCAGCAGGGCGCGCTCGTAGTCGAGCAGCAACGCCTCGTGGCTGGCGAAGATCTCGGTGGTCGACAGGCTGCCGTCGTCCACGCCGCAGGCGGACATGAACCGCAGGCCACGGTCGATCTCGGTGGCCAGCGTCTCATACCGCTCGCCGGCCGGTGAGGTCAGCACGAAGTCCTTGTTCCAGTCGTGCACCTGGTGCAGGTCGGCCATGCCGGACGCGGTCAGCGCGCGCACCAGGTTCATCGCGGCGCCGGAGTTGGCGTAGGCGCGGATCATCCGGGACGGGTCGGGCACCCGGGCCTCGGGCGTGGTGGCCAGCGAGTTGATGACATCGCCCCGGTAGGACGGCAGGCCCAGCGCGTCGACGTTCGACGACCGCGGCTTCGCGTACTGCCCGGCGATCCGGGCCACCTTCACGACCGGCACGCTCGCGCCGTAGGTGAGTACCACGGCCATCTGCAGCAGGGCGCGCAGGTTGCCGCGAATGTGTGGCTCGGTGTTGCTGGCGAACGTCTCGGCGCAGTCGCCGCCCTGCAGCAGGAACGCCTTGCCCTGGGCGACCTCGCCCAACTGCGCGCGCAGCCGGTCGACCTCCTGCGGGACGGTGATCGGGGGCACACTCTCCAACACCGTCCGCGCCACGCGGGTCTGGTCCGCGTCGGGCCAGGCGGGCTGCTGCAGCGCGGGCCGGCTCAGTGCCTGGTCCAGCTTCGCGCGCATTTCGGGCGGTAGCGGCGGCAGTGCGGGCAGCTCGTCGACAGGAACGTCGATCGTCCAGTTCACCGACCCAGAATATCCGTCACCCCAACACTCCCCGCGGGGTCAGGCTCCGGTCACGACGATGCCATGCCGAGGGCGTGGGCCGCCTGGCTGACGAGCCAGTCGCGGGCGTGGTCGAAGGACCAGCCGTTGTCCTGGACCAGGGTGGCCAGGCCGGTATAGCCGAAGTAGAACCAGATGATGTCCGCGGCCGTGGCGAGATCGATGTCAGGCCCCAGACAGCCCAGTTCGTCCAGGTGAGTGGCGACCGCGTCGAGCGCGTCACGATAGCGGCGGGTCGCGACGCGCAGGGAGTCCGCGACGGCCGGATCGTGTGGTGCGACACCACGGACCGTGGCGATGATGTCTCCGTAGCGAACCCGCATGTCGGCCACCACCTGGCCGGTCAGCCGCATGACCTCGTTCGGGTCCCGGGTGTCCTCGATCAGTGCCGCTCGCTCGGACACGATCGGTGCGGTGGACCACTGGTCGACCAGGGTCCCGAGCAGCCCCTGCTTCCCACCACAGACGGCGTAGACGGTGGCCGGGGCCACCCGTGCGCGCTCGGCGATCTGGTTCACGGTCGTCGCGAAATAGCCGTGTTCGGCGAACAGCTCGCGCGCCGCGCTGACGATCGCGGTCTGGGTGAGCCTCGCGTACTCGGCGCGACGCCCGGTCGATGACGGAGACATGGAATGCGAAGGTACGACCTGCCATCTCGGCCGGCGTGAACGGGTGGTCCGGCGACAGCGTCGGTGCTGTCAACGCCGGGCCACCGTCACATCCACGTCGGTCGGACTCGCCTGTGGTCCCGAAGAGTCTTCTTCGGCTCAGCCGAAGAAGACCTCGGCCTCCTTCAGGCGCTCCGGTGGCACCGTCTTCAGCTCGGCGACCGCCTCGGCGATCTTGACCCGGACGATGTCGGTGCCGTGCAGCGCGACCATCACACCGAAGTCGCCGTCGTGCACCGCGTCGGCGGCGTGCAGGCCGAGCCTGGTGGCAAGCACCCGGTCGAAGGCGGTCGGCGTGCCACCGCGCTGGACGTGCCCCAGCACCACCGCGCGGGACTCCTTTCCGGTCCGCTCGGCGATCTGCCCGGCCAGCCAGTTGCCAACGCCACCGAGTTGCATATGCCCGAACGCGTCCTTCTGGCCGGTCAGCAGCACCTCGCTGCCACCCGCCGGGACCGCGCCCTCGGCGACCACGATGATCGGCGCGTACTGCCGCTGGAACCGGTGCTCGACCCAGTCGATCACCTCGTCCAGGTTGAACGGCTGCTCGGGCACCAGGATCACGTTGGCGCCGCCGGCGAGCCCGGAGTGCAGCGCGATCCAGCCGGCGTGCCGGCCCATCACCTCGACGACCAAGGCCCGGTGGTGCGACTCGGCCGTGGTGCGCAACCGGTCGATCGCCTCGGTCGCGATCATCACGGCCGTGTCGAAGCCGAACGTGTAGTCGGTCGAGCCGAGGTCGTTGTCGATCGTCTTCGGCACACCGACGACGCCGATGCCCTCTTCGACGAGCCTGTTGGCAACGCCCAGGGTGTCCTCGCCGCCGATCGCGACGAGCGCGTCCACGCCGTTGTCGGCCAGCGTCTTGCGGATCTTCTCCACACCGCCGTCGACCTTGAACGGGTTGGTCCGTGACGACCCCAGGATGGTGCCGCCCCGGGCCAGGATGTCCTCGACATCATCGAGCCCGATCGGCCGCGTCAGTCCCTCCAGCGGGCCCTGCCAGCCGTTGCGGAAGCCCAGCACCTCCCAGCCGTAGGCCTCGATCCCCTTGCGGGTGACCGCCCTGATCACGGCGTTGAGCCCGGGGCAGTCACCGCCTCCGGTGAGCACACCGACACGCATCTTCATCGCTCCTTGTCCGCCGGCCACGGCGCCGGCATCGATTACCGCGCCACTGCGAGCCTTGCACGAACTGGATCGGTGCAGCAACCCTATGCCAGAGCCTGTGGACAACTCGGCCCGGGCATCCGGTCCACGCTCAGCGTGGCATCCGCCGCGGCGCGCCGTCAGTCACTTGTGCGGCATGCCCCACTGCGCTTCTCGCGCCTGCCGGGATGCCTCGATGATCCCCCAGCGGACCACGTTGAACCGGGCGTCCGCGAGCGCGTCATGCGCGTCCGCCGGTGCCGGCGGGAACCTCGGCCTGCCAACATCCTCCCAGCGCTGCCGCAGGTCATGCGTGAACCTCGGGATCGCGCGCGGCAGGGCCGGCATCGCGCCCCACAACTGGGCGAGTGCCACATGGTCGTAGCCGGCGATCCAGGCCCACAGCTCGACGTCCTGCTTGCCGTCGCCGACCAGGAACTCGTACAGGTCATCGCGAATGCGGGTCCGCGAGCGCCAGGCCGGATCCGCCGGCGGCGGGAGTTGCGGCAGCACGTGGTGCCGCACCCAGGGACCGGCGCGGTCCGGATCGAACTCCGTGGACACGGCGTAGAACTCGCGGCCCGTCTCGTCCACGACGCCGATCGACACCAGGTCGATGGTCCGTCCGTCCTCGATGAACTCGCAGTCGTAGAAGAACCGCACGAACCGACCCTATGACCTACCGCGCACGGTATTGATCAAGGGGGCGCGGCTCAGCTCGCCTTGGAGCGCGGCAGCCGCGCGGAGGGCCGAGCGGACGGGCGTGCCGGCGGCCGGCACGGCGACGGGTTGCCCTTCTCCAGGGCTTCCTTCACCTTGGCCGCGTACACGTCGACGTACTCCTGGCCGGACAGTTCCATCAGCGCGTACATGATCTCGTCGGTGATGGACCGTTCCACGAACCGGTCGCCGGCCAGCCCGTCATACCGGGAGAAGTCCAGCGGCTTGCCGAACTTGACCCTGATGCGCGCCGGGCGCCACATCTTCGAGCCGATCGGGTTGGCCCGGTCCGTGCCGACCATCACCACCGGGATGACCGGCACTCCCGCCTCCAGCACCATCCGCGCCAGGCCGGTCTTGCCCTTGTAGAGCCGGCCGTCCGGGGACCGGGTGCCCTCCGGGTAGATGCCCAGCAGCTTGCCCTCGCGCAGCAGCCGCACACCGGTGTCCAGGGCCGCCCGGGCCGCCACGGCGCTCGACCGGTCGATCGGCACCTGGCCGATGCCGGCGAAGAACCACTTCTGGAGCATGCCGCGGAAGCCCGGCTTGGTGAAGTACTCGCGCTTGGCGAGGAACGTCACCCTGCGTGGAAGCATCAGTGGCATAAAGAACGAGTCGGCCACCGCGAGGTGGTTGCTTGCCAGCACCGCACCGCCGGTCGCTGGGACGTTCTCGGCACCCTCCGCGCGCACGCTGAACACCGTGCGCAACATCGGGCCCAAGAAGACGTACTTCATCAGCCAGTACAGCACCGCGCTGCCGCCTCCTCGAACGCCCTACTGGTTGGACACCAGACTATTGACCCCGCGATCGGGTCACAACGACAGCCCAGGCGTCCAGCCGGGTGAACCTTCGTCGCGCTGCGCATTCGCGCACGTCACACAGTGAATCCCGGCCGCCGCTCGGCGAATTGGGGCGTCCACCACACCCCGGTTCGTGCGACGATGGCTCATCATGGGGAAGCCCGGAGCCCTAGGAGTGTCCAGTGCCCGTGTTGCCCGGAGCCGAACCGTTCGCGTATGACGGCTCGACCGACATCGGCGTGCTGATCTGTCATGGTTTCACCGGCTCGCCACGGAGCATGCGCCCGTGGGCGGAGCATGCCCGCGAGGCGGGATTCTCGGTTCGTCTGCCGCTGCTGCCCGGCCACGGCACCGCCTGGCAGGACCTCAACCGGACCGGCTGGCGCGACTGGTACGCCACCGTCGAGCAGGCTCTGCTGGAACTGAGCGCGCGGTGCCGGTCCGTGTTCGTGTTCGGCCTGTCCATGGGCGGCACGCTCAGCCTGCGGCTGGCCGAATGCCACAATCCGGAGATCGCCGGGCTGGTGCTGGTCAACCCGTCCGTCACCACGCTCCGCAGGGACGCGGCGCTGCTGCCCCTGCTGTCCCGGCTGTTGCCGTCGGTCGCCGCGATCGGCAACGACATCAAGAAGCCGGACACCACCGAGGGTTCCTACGACCGGACTCCGTTGCGGGCGGCGGCAAGCCTGCGTGAGCTGTGGGGGATCGTCCGGGCCGACCTGTCGAAGATCGAGACACCGTTGCTGTTGCTGCGCTCGGCGGAGGACCATGTTGTCGAGCCAGTTAACGCGAAACTTATTCTGGACAACATCAGCAGCACGGACGTCCGTGAAGTAGTACTCCCGAACAGTTTCCACGTGGCGACTCTGGACAATGATGCCGCCACGATCTTCACTGAGAGTGTCGACTTCGCACGACGCATCCACACCCAGCGAACAACCCAGCAGGCCGGATAGCCAACGAGGTGCCCATGACTCGCCGCAGTGGCCCGGACGGACCGGAGGACGTCGACGCGGCGTTCGCCGAGATCGTCGCGGACTTGGAGCGGGAGGGCGTCGGCGTCGGGATGACCGAGGAGATCGGCCCGCTCGATCTGGACAACGACACGCCGACCGCGCCGATAGAACCCGCCAACCCGCCGTCGGGCTGGCGGCCGCCGGACACGTCCTGGTCGTGGACCGGCCCCGGCGGCAAGACCGGCCAGCCCGAGCCGCCGGAGCCCGAGGAGCACTATGTGCCGCCGGAGCCTCCGCCACTGCCGAGACTGCGGATCAGCACGATCTTCGGCCTGATCATGATGTTGCTGGGCGTGCTGTTGTTGTTGGCACCCAAGGTGATCGGGCTGAACATGGCGATCGCGCTGCCGCTGGCGCTGGTGTCGATCACATCCGGGATCGGCTGGCTGATGATGCACATCAAGCAGGGCCCGCCGTCCGGTCCCGACAGCGACGACGACGGCGCCCAGGTCTGATCCTCCCGCCCGCGGAATCAGAAGCCGCGGATGCGGCGGAGAGTTACCCGTACCGGCACCGAGTAGCGCTGGGCGAATGCCTCCCGGCCGCCGCTGACCTGGATCATCGGATCGCCGTACTTCTCGACGTAGGCGGGCAGCTCGTCCGGGCCCGGCACATCCGACGCCACCTCGGCGTGGCCAGTCAGGACGATGACGTCACCGCCGCTGCCATCACCGTCGAAGTTCAGCGACACCTCCGGACGTCGCCGGATGTGGTCGAGCCGGTGGGCGGTCCGCAGGTTGTAGATCAGGATGGTGTCGGCGCCCTCCCAGAGGAACCACACCGGGTTCGGCTGCGGTGTGCCGTCGGTGGCCACCGTGGTGAACCAGATCACCGACTCCTGGCGCAGCCGACGGGCGACCCGCTCGCCGAACGGCGTGGTCGGATCGGGCAGCACTTTCTCGGCACTCGTCACGACCGCCAGGCTACCCAGTGTGGGCCTCACGCACCGGCCGTCGTCGAAGTGTGGGAAGCCGCGGATCAGCGCCGGCGGGAACGCACCGTGCGGCGGGCACGGTCCCGGCCGTTGCCGTGATCATCCAGCTGACCATCCACCTGGCCGTTGGCGTGGCCGTCGATCGGTCCGGTGACCAGCATTAACGACCGGTGCTCCGCCATGACCTCCGCCGCGTTGATCGCGGCACCCACGATCGCCGCGTCGCCACCGAGTTGGGCGCTACGGATCCGGGCCAGCGGCCGGTGTCCCGCACCGGTGAGCACCCGGGCGTAGTGCTCGCGGGCATCGTCCAGGAACAGCGCGGCCGACTCGGAAACGCCACCGCCGATGACCACCAGGTCCGGGTCGTAGAGATCGGCGATCAACGCCAGCCCCTCGCCCAGCCAGCGGGCCAGCTCGGCCATCGCCATCTCGGCCACCGGGTCGCCGTCACGGGCGGCGGCGGCCACCCGGCGTCCGGTGAGGTGGCCAACCCCGGCCAGCACGGTCTCCCCCGGAAAGCGAGCCGCCAGTTCGCTGGCCGTGGTGGCCAGCGCGGTGCCGCTGCAGTACCGCTCCCAGCATCCGGTCTTGCCGCAGGAACAGGGCCGGCCGTCGGGCAGCACCCGCAGGTGGCCGAACTCGGGCGCCACCCCGTAGGCGCCCCGGAACAGCACGCCGTCCTGCAGCAGCGCACCACCGATGCCGGTGCCCAGCGCGATCATCACGGCCACCCGGGCACCCCGCGCGGCGCCGAACCGGTGCTCGCCCAGCGCGGCCGCGTTCACGTCATGTTCGAGGATCACCGGCAGGTCCACCCGGCCGGCGATCCGGTCCGCGACGGGTGCGCCGCGCCAGGCCAGGTGTGGGGCGAACCGCACGGTGCGACGGTCCTCGGCGACGAATCCCGCCACCGCCAGGCCCACCGCCGTGACCCGGTGCCGGTGGGTCAGCTCGGTCACCGCGTCGACGACGACGTCCTCCAGCGCCCGCTCCTCGGCCGGTGTGTCTGTCCGGGTGACGTCGAGAATGTCGCCGTACTTGTCCACGACGCCGGCCCGCACGGTGGTGCCGCCGACATCCACGCCCACCGTCAGCACTCGGGCGTTTCCCTGGCGTCTCCCGGCCGACGGACCGGAATCCGTTGCACGCGCGGCGACTCCGACGGCGCCGGCTCGCCCGGCCGGTCGTCTGAACCGTCCGTGCGGTCCGTGCCGTCCGGGTCGCCGGACGCGCCCGGGGCGGCCGTCGCGGTGGACCTGCCGGGCGTGGCGCCCGGCTCGGTGAGCATCACCCGCAGGATCGCCAGCAGGCCCGCGGCATGTTCGGCGGCCCGCACGGCCAGTTCCGGCCGCTCGCCGCGCAGCACCGCGATCCCGGCACAGAACGGACACCATTCGCAGGTGATCGGCCGGCCGACCGCCGCCTCATGCTCGCGGTGCTCGCTGACCATCCGCTCCAGCCACGGTTGCAGACGCTCGGCCACGGCATCGAGCAACAGCCGCGCCTCCTCGGCCAGCCTGGCTCCTGGAACGGTTTCGTTCGGTGTGCTCACCGCGCACCCTCCTGATGCGGCCAACGCCTGGGATCCGGCCGGAACGTCACCAGCAGGCCCTCGTCGTCCACCTCGGCACCGATCACCACGCAGCGCCGCAACACCGCGGGCAGCGAGATCAGCCGCCGCCGTCCGTCCACGGTCACCACGAGATCATCGTCCACTCTGGCCAGATCGAGATCGGCGTCGGGGGCGAACGGCAGGGCCAGCCGTAGCGCGAACCGGGCGTCCAGGCCCCGTCCCTGCTCGGGTCGCAGCGCCCGCACGGACAGCAGCGGAGGCACCGTGACATCGGCCTCGGCCAGCGGATCGGACTCCCCGTACAGGTTGGCCGCCAGGCCGAGCAGCGAGGGCGTGCCGATCGGCTCGGTGGCCAGGTAGGGCACGGTCCGGAGGCTGACGGCCATCGACTCGGTCAGCTCACGCAGCACGGCCTGCTGGCCGGCGCGCCGGGCGCGCAGCCAGGCCGCCGCCGAATGTCCCAGGCCGCCGGACAGCCGGCCGCCGAGGTCCGGCACGACCCGGTTGACGATCAGTCCGTCCACCCTGATGCCCTGCAACGACAGCGCGGACATCGTGCGGCGGGTCTCGGCGGCCACCACCCGTTCCGGCGTACACACCAGCCGGACACCGGTCCGGCGCCGGTCGGCCAGCATCCCGCGCAGCCCGTCCAGCCGCTCCGCGAGCCGGCCGACCGCGTCGATCGCGGCCTCCAGCTCGGTGGCCTGGCGGGCCCCGGCGAACCCGCTGAGCAGGCCGCGAACCGCCCTACGGTGGGCGGGGAACAGCTTCTCCAGATAACCGGAGAACGCCTCCGGCAGCGCCAGCAGGCGCAACGTCTCGGCGGTCGGCCCGCAGTCGACGACCACCGCCTCCCAGGGCCCGGTCTCGGCCAGCCGGTAGACCTCGGACAGCGACAGCAGATCCTCGACGCCGGGTAGCACGGTCAGTTCCTCGGCGTCGATCTCGGTGACGCCGGCTCCGGACAGCAGGGCTCGCAGGTGCACCCGCAGCTCGGCCCAGTTGCCGTCGACCAGACTGCGCGCGTCCAACTGGCTCGCGTACAGGCCGGCCGGCGCCTCGCCACCGACCTCGGCAGGGTCGGCGCCCACCGGCACGCCCAGCGCGTCGCCGAGCGAATGCGCCGGATCGGTGGACACCACGAGGGTCTTGCTGCCGCGTTCGGCAAGGCGCGCGGCGGTCGCCGCGGCGAGAGTGGTCTTGCCCACCCCGCCCTTGCCGGTGAACAGCAGGATGCGCATGCCGCTCAGCCGTCCTCCACCCGGCGCTTGAGCTCCTTGAGCGCGGTGTCCATGACCACCCGTTCTGCCTTCCGGCGCAGCAGGCCGAGCAGCGGGATGGCCAGCGTCACGGCGAGTGTGTAGGTGACCTCGGTGCGCTCGCCGCGCGGCCGCATGGTGTAGCTGCCCTCCTGGGCCTTCTGCATCTGGCCCTTGACCAGGCTCCAGCTCACCCCGAGGCCGTCGGCGGGCCAGCGGTAGGAGAGCGTGTACTCGTCCTTGATCGGGCCGGCGTCCAGGATGAACTTCACCTGCTCCGGCCGGCCGTCGGAGCCCTCGGTCAGAACCTGGGTCTCCTTGACCGCGTTGGCCCACTCCGGATACGCCGCGAAGTCCGAGATCACCGCCAGGATGCGGGCGGGTGGTGCGTCGATCTCGATCGACTGGGTGGACTGCTCGGCCATGGTCGGCAGGCTACCCGCTGACGGGGCCCGCGGGATCACCAGGACAGCCGTAGTGGCTGTTCGGTGCGCTGGAAATGACCGGCATTCACGCACTCGGTGTGGCCGATCCGGGTCCTGCCCACCAGCGGTTGGTGCACGTGCCCGAACAGCGACCAGCGCGGCTGATATCGCTGGATCGCGGTGAGCAACGCGGTCGAACTGGGCTCGGCCCGGCGCGCCACGATGTCGTAGGCCAGTTCCGGCACCGCCGGTGGGATATGGCTACACAACACGTCCACTCGGCCGAGCGCACGCACCTTCTCGGAGTAATCCGATTCCGTCCGAACGAATGGCGCCCACACCCGCGTCCTCCTGTGTGGCGTCAGACCCGGGTGCAGCAACGAGCCGCCGACGAAACCAAACCGCAGCCCGTCCAGGTCCACCGTCTCGCCGTCGAGCACGCGCACGTTGTCCCCGGCGTACTCGGGCCACAGCTCCGGCGCGTCGACGTTGCCCGGTGTGGCGTAGGTGGGCGCGGTCAGCGCGGCGAACAGCTTCGCGTACTGCTCGCGGACGGCCTCCAGCACGACGGTCCCGGCGTCGTCGAGGCCGGCCCACAGGGATCGCGCGAACGCGGTGAACTCGCCGGGGTGCCGGTTGCGACGCAGGTCCGCGAACTGGGCGACCTTCTCGGGGCCGAACACGGCACCGAAAATCCCGCCGGAGTAGTCGTGGTAGTCGACGAAGTGCAGCAGATCACCGAGAACGATCAGGGCATCCGCGCCATCGCCGGCCCGGGCCAGTGCGTCGGCATTGCCGTGCACATCGGAGACGACATGGATGCGCATCGCTCCTCAGTCTAGCCGTGGCGGCGTCCACCACACCGGTTCCGGCGCCGGTGCCTTGTCCCCAGGCATGTTGAGCTGGTCCAGTTCGTTGTGCCAACGGGCGTAGTGCCGCGAGCAGAGCCCCCGGCCGATGGCGACAGCCGTGCAGTTCTCCCTCCGGCACACCTGCGGATGGAAGGTCGGCTGTGTGTCCGCCGGCATGGCTCTCTCGGTCGGCACCGCTCTCTCGGTCGGCTCCGTCATCGACTGCGTCATCGGCCTCTCATACTCCCAAAAAAGCAACTGCTGATATGGCGACTTTATGGCGCGGGACCGCCGTCGCAAAGACTCTCGCTGACCGTAACGGATTAATCGCGAGCCGTTACAAGATCGACGGTGGTTCCCCGGG